>JBJXEX010000203.1:0-33009 GCA_046156195.1 Planctomycetaceae bacterium
GAGAACGGCCAGCGGTGGATGATGACCGGCCACGACTTCAACGCCGACAGCATGAAGCCGTACAGCGGCTCGGTGATCTCGCGAGTCTTCGGCAACCGCGGCACGCTGCCGGCGTCGATCATCCTGCCGGGCAAGATCGGCAACACCGGAGCCGGACCGCTCCACGGGCAGACGGCCGCGTACATCGGCAGTGCTCACGAGCCGTTCTTTCTCGGAGCCGATCCCGCCCGGTCGGACTTCAAGGTCGTCGATCTGCAACCTCCCGCCGGGCAGACCGAGTTCCGCATCAACGCTCGCAAGCAACTGCTGACGCAAATCGACGAGGTGCAACGCAAGGCCGAATCGAACTCGGCGATCGGCCGCGATGCGGCCTACGCTCGCGCGTTCAACCTGCTGACCTCGCCCGAAGCCAAGCAGGCGTTCGACCTCACCCAAGAACAACCGAAGCTGCAAGACCGCTACGGCCGCAACACGCTCGGCCAGAGCTGCCTGATGGCTCGGCGATTGATCGAACGAGGTGCTCGCTACATCACGATCAACCACTTCGACACGGTCTTCAATCTCTCGTGCTGGGACATGCACGCCGACGGCGGCGGCTTGAACAACACGTATCTCGATTACGAACGGATGCTCTGCCCGCAATTCGACTGGGCCTTCACCGCGCTGATCGAAGATCTCGGCTATCGCGGCATGTTGAACGACACCGTCGTCTGCGTGCTGAGCGAATTCGGCCGCACCCCCGGCATCAACCCCCGCGGCGGCCGAGACCATCACCCCGGCGTCTGGACCAATTTTTTGTGCGGCGGCCCGATTAAGGGCGGACAGGTAATTGGTTCCTCCGACAAGCAGGGAGCACGCCCGCAAAACAACCCGATCGAGCCACCACAAATCCTCGCTTCAATCTACCACGCGATGGGCATCGACCTCGAAACCACCATGATGCCCGGACCCGGCAACAGACCGATTCGCCTGGTCGAAGCAGAGCCGATCGACCAGTTGTTCGGGTAAAAGACAATTTCACCACAGAGGCACAGAGAGGCCACTTTCTCTGTGCCCTCTGTGTCTGTGGTAAGTCCTTACCGTCGGAAGACCCAAGATGGTCCAACTTCATCGAACCACCTTCATAGTTTTGTACGTGCTCGCGCTGATCGAAGCACACGCTCACGCTCGCCCTCCGGAGATTCGCAACGTCAACGTGCGCGGCTTTCAGATCGGCCAGCCGACGGTCGTGACGATTGATGGAGTTGATTTGCTGCCGTCTCCGAAACTGTGGCTGAATGCGAACGCGGTCGAGGCCGCGATTGATGACAAGCTGAGCAACGCGAATCGTCTCGTGCTGACTGCGACCGTGCCGAATGAAATAACTCCCGGAGTCGCGCAACTGCGATTGGCGACGAACGACGGGGTCTCGAACAGCGTGACGGTCGCGCTCGACCGACTGCCGCAGTTGCCGATCGCGGAGACGATTGCCGCGTTGCCGGCCAGCTTGCATGGGTCGGTGCCGGGGAGCGGGGTCTCGAAGACATCGTTCACAGGCAAGGCGGGCGAGGACGTGTTGATCGAGGTCGAAGCCAAACGTCTCGGCAGCAAGCTGCGGCCGGTTGTGCATCTTTATGACGCTCAGCGAGTGCAAGTCGCTTGGGCGTTGCCTTCGCGAACACTCGCGGGCGATTGCCGTATCGCGACGAAGTTGCCGCGCGATGGGCAGTACACGATTGAGATTCATGATCTGCAATATGCTCCGCCGGGAGTCAGTTTCTTTCGGCTGAAGGTCGGTCAGTGGCAGTTCGCCGATCTCGCGTTTCCGCCGGCAGTGACGCGCGGGCAAGAGGTCGCGCTGGAGTTACTCGGTGCGGGGGGCAACGGAAAATTGCCGTTCAAAGCGCCGATGGACGGCGACGTGATTCCGACTCCGTTTGCGAATCCGCAACTGGCGAGCGGATCGCCGCCGAGCGTGTTGCTCAGTTCGTTGACGGAATTGGTTGAGTCGAACGTAGTGGCGGGCGGCTCGCCTGCCGCTTCTCAGGTCAGCAGCACAGGCGAGTCGCCTGTGCCTACGATTCCAGTGGCGATCAGCGGGCGGCTCGACGCGCCGGGGCAGGTCGATCAGTACAAGTTCGTAGTCATGCTCGGAGCGAAGCTGACATTGGAAGTCTTTGCCGAACGATTCGGTTCGCGCATCGACGCGGCATTGGAGATTCGGAACAAGGATGGCGGAGTGCTCGCCAGCAACGATGACGGGCCGACGTCGATTGATCCGCGACTGGAATTCACCGTTCCGGCGGGGCTCGACACGCTGGTCGTGGCGCTGCGGGACTCGCTGGAGATTGCCAACGATCAGGCGATTTATCGGCTCGTCGTGACTTTGGCTGACAAACCGTCGCTGGAAGTGATCGCCACGGCGAAGTCGGATGTCACCAACATCGCGTCCGGTGAGTCGCAAGTGTTTGAAGTGAATGTCTTGCGACGTGGCTATGACGGCCCGCTGCAATTGTCGCTCGGCCAACTTCCTCCGGGTGTCACCGCGACGGGAACCGACATTCCGGCCGGTGCGAGCGGCACGTTATTGACGCTGACCGGTGCCGGGGACTCGGCCAGTCAACTCGTGACCTCGTTGATGTTGAAGTCGCCGGACGGCGCGGTGTCGGCGCGAGTCCGCACCGAATTGCCCCTCGATGACCGCACGCCGGTTTGGTTGCGTGAGCAATTCGCGATCGCGACGACTCCGAAATCAGCGACGCCGTTTCAGGTCGCATGGGCGGATGCTCAGCCGATGACGCAACTGGCGCTGATGAGCAAGCCGGCAATCCCGGTGAAGTTCGTGCGTCCGTCGGGAATGCTTGGGCCGGTGCGACTGACGTTCGTCACGTCGCAGCTTGAGCCGCGAGTCAACAACCAGCCGAACCTCGTGCTCGCGCTGCGTCCCGAACGAGTCGTTGAAGTCCCCGTCGATCCGCCCGTGGCTGCTGCGATCAATGCGCTGAAGGCCTTCGAAACACAATTGGCGGAAGCGACCAAGCAAGCGGGAGCGGCTCAGGGTGATGCCAAGGTCGCGGCCGATGCGAAGGTTGCCGATCTCACAACGAAGAAGATCGCCGCCGAAGTCGCCGTCCGTGACGCGGAAGCAAAGGCCGCGTCGGCCAGCGAACTCGCGCTCGTGATTCCGTCGGTGTTGCCGGAAAGTTCTTGTGATGTCGCGATCAAAGCCGAACTGCTCAATCCAGAAAGGAACGTCGTCTTGCGAACGGCGTACTCGACGGTGCGTCGGCTGCCGGTCCTCAACCCGATCGCGGTGAGGCTGAGTGGGCCGACAACGATCGAACAAACGCTCGATCCCAAAGCGGGAGCGGTCGTGAAGCTGACGGGCAAGATTGAACGGCTCGCTGGATTCAAAGGGGATGTGAATCTGACTCTCGCCGGCCAGCCCGGAGGAGTCGCGATCACGAACGCCGCCGTCAAAGCAGATCAAACGGACTTCGCACTCGAACTGCGATTCCCAGTCAATTTCATGGCTGGAGAAGTGAAAGGCATTAAGCTGGTCGCCACTGGGCCGGCTGACCCGCTATCTGGCAACCAGACGATTCGGACTGAGGTTGAGTTGATCGTGAAGTTGGTGGCAATGCCGGCGAATTAGCATTTTCTGGGGCAGGGTTTGGCAAAAAGATGAAGGGCAGAAAAATGAAGACGAGTGACGCGGTGCGACGACCAACCAATTTTTCTGCCCTTCATTTTTTTGCCACATGGTCTTGCTTTGCTCTGCTGCATACGACGGTCACTGCTGACCAGTCGCAGCCCATTTCTGGCAGTATCCAGATCAATCCGGCAGCACTGAAATTGATTCATCACCGCCATGAGCATTCGCTGTCAATCAGCGGACGAACGGCGGACGGCTTCGCGGTTGATCTGACTCAGCAAGCCACACTGACCAGTGCCGATCCAACGATCGCGGTTGTCGAGAATGGTTGGGTGAAGCCGCTGAAGTCGGGGCAGACGCAGATCACCCTGCAAGCGGCGGGGCAGACGGTGCAGGTGCCGGTGACCGTTGAGCTGCCTCCAACCGAGAAGCCTTTCAGCTTTCGGCATGAAGTGATGCCGGTGCTCTCGAAAGGGGGCTGTAACGCGGGGGCTTGTCACGGGTATTCGCTCGGCAAGAACGGATTCAAGCTTTCGTTGCGCGGGGGGGAGGCGACTCAGGATTATCAGGCGGTCTTCGGCGATCAGTTCGGACGCCGAGTCAATCTGCTCAAGCCGAGCGAGAGCCTCTTGCTGAGCAAACCGATCGGCGACGTGCCGCATCGCGGCGGGATTCGGATCGCGAAAGGGAGCCTCTCGCAGCGCATTCTGCAAACGTGGATCGAGCAAGGGGCGAAGAGCGATCTCGACGACAAGGCTGAGGTCGAATTCGTCCGCGTCTTCCCGGAGCGATTCGTGCTCGAGCCGGGCATGTCGCACCGCTTGCAGTTGGTCGCGCATTACACCGACGGCACGACGCGCGACGTCACGAAGCTGGCGATCTTCAACGTCAATACCGAAGGGGTCGCGGATGTCACCGACGTCGGACATGTGACCGCTCGCGAGTTGGGTGAATCGGCGGTCGTCGCTCGCTTCGAGAGAAAGTTCGCGGCCGCGCGGTTGATCGTGTTGCAACGCAAACCGGACTTCAAACCGACTCCCGTGCCGACCGACCATTTTGTTGATCAGCATGTCGTCGCGAAGCTCAACGACTTGAAGGTCACGCCATCGGAGTCAGCGACCGACGAAGAATTCCTGCGGCGCGTGTCGCTCGATCTGATTGGTTTGCAGCCGACGGCCGAAGACGTCCGAAAATTTCTTGCCGATGCCGATCCGGCCAAGCGGACGAAGGCGATCGACGCGCTCTTTGCTCGGCCGGAGTTCGTCGATCACTGGTCGCTGAAGTGGGGGGACTTGTTGCAGAACTCGCGCGTGCGGGTCAGCGAGTCGGCGATGTATGGCTTCCGCGAATGGATTCGGAGCGCGGTCGCGTCCAACATGCCGCTGGATGAGATGACTCGGCAACTGCTCACCAGCAAAGGGGGAGCCGCCGACAATCCGGCCGGGGCGTACTTCCTCATCAGCAAGGACACCAACGACACGTTGGAACGAGTCGCCGAAGTCTTCTGCGGCGTCCGCATGTTGTGTGCTCGGTGCCACACGCACCCGTTCGAGAATTGGACGCAAGAGGATTACTACGGCCTCAATAGTTTCTTCAACCAAGTGACGGCGAAGAATGACCCGCGGATGGTCGGTGTCCCGAACGCCCGCTCGGTGAGTCTGAATCTCGCGACCGGCTTCGCGACGAATCCTCGGTCGGGACTACCTCAACCGCCTCGGTATCTCGGCGGTAATCCCGTGAGCGGCACGGCGCTAGCCGCCGGTGGTGCAACGACGTCTTTACCGGCGGCTAGCGCCGTGCCGCTCAGAGTCGACCGCCGAGTTCAATTCGCGACATGGCTGACTGCTCCTGACAATCCGATGTTCGCGCGGAGCCTCGCCAATCGTTTCTGGAGCTACTTCTTCTCGCGCGGCATCGTCGATCCGGTCGATGACCTGCGGACGACGAACCCGCCGATCAACCCCGAGTTGCTCGACGCGCTGACAAAGGACTTCATCGAACACCGCTTCGACGTGCGTCACTTGATGCGCCGCATCGTCACGTCGCAGACGTATCAGCGCAGCAGCCTCGCGAACGACAGCAATCGGCATGACACGTTGAACTTCTCGCACGCCTTGCCGCGCCGCATCCCCGCCGAAGCGTTGCTCGATTCGCTCGTCCAAGCCACCGGCGTGCGTGAGAACTTCGGCGGAGCGCCGGCGGGTTTCTCCGCCGCTCAACTCCCCGACGCCGAGGTCAACAGCGATTTTCTTTCGCTCTTCGGAAAACCCCAGCGAGCCGATGCCTGCGAATGCGAACGGGACGGCGATAGCAACATGCTCCAAGCCCTGCACCTGATCAACGGTCAGTCGATTCTTCGCCGCGTCACCGATCCCAACGGCCGCGTCGCTCAACTGCTGAAGCAGAACCCGCCCCTCACCGAGGACCAGTTGATCGAAGAGCTTTATCTCTGGTCCCTCGCCCGCCGCCCGACCGCGAAGGAAGTCGAAGTCGCCAAGAAACATTTTCAGTCTTACGGCGATCAACAACGTCCCGATGCCACTCAAGACTTGATGTGGAGCTTGCTCAACAGCCGCGACTTCTTGTTGGTGCGATAAATCCGTTGGCCGCTTCCGCCTGAATTCGCTATGTTTGCCGCGTCGTGGAGTGCGGATGTCTGCCTCCACTCCATCACCGGTTTCGTCGCTGAAGATGCGAGGCCGATCCACACGTTTTTGCGAAGAGGAAAAAACATGGGCAAGGGAAACAACAGCCAGAAAAACGACAAGAAGGACAAGAAGCCAAAGAAGGACAGCAAGGCACCTGCCAGCAAACCCGCCGACAAGAAGCGGTAAGTCGAACGGCAAGAGATACCGTCCCCCCAAGAGACCGGTCTCTGCGTGACTCGAAGATTTCGATCACGGAGTGACCGGTCTTCTTTATTTGATGGGCCTGACCAAGATCCCAGCCGGCAATCGACAGGAAAATTGATGACAGAAAAATGAAAACAATTTGAGTATCAGCACCTCCCGTTCTTTGTTTCACACGTTCCTGTCCCAAATTTTCCTGTCGTTTCTGCGTGGCATCGCGTGTCGCGAAACCGCAACGTCTCTCCGAGCGAATTGGCATCAGACTGTCGCCGTCGGCAGATTTTCCGAACCGCCGAGTCACTCGATCAAGTCGCGTTTGACGCTGTCGGAATCGCGACCTAATTACTTCTGGACCAATTCAACTTCGGCATGGGCGGCCGGATGAACTCTCCCCTCGGAAAGATCTCGGCCATGAATGAACGCCGTCAACCACCGCTGCGACGCTTCACGTTCGCACGCAGCAATCCCGAACGCCGCGATACCGAACGTCGCGAGACTCCTCGATTCACCGTGGCGGCCAGTGTCCGCTTTCTTCGAGCCAACGACGATGAACCGGATGTGATCGACGGCGATGTCATCGAAGCCTCGCTGACCGGCATGAGAGTCGTCCTCAATCAGCCGGTTCGCAAGAACGAGCAACTGCTGGTCGAAGTCACGTCCGAGTTCCACGGCGGCTTCAACGTCACCGCGCAGATCATGTGGTTCGAGAGTGCTCCCGAAGGGAGCTACATCGCCGGCTGCGAGTTCTGCTCGATTCTGTCGCTGAAGCAGCGGGCGCAACTGCAACGGCTGGCCGAGTTGGCCGCGGCCGAGTGCTCGTAGTCGAACGGCAGGACTTGAGTGACCGTAGCCGCGTTCGCCAGAACGCGGGTGGTCCCGCACTCTGGCGCACTCTCCCGCACTCTGGCGAGTGCGGCTCCATGAAGGTGGCTGTTGCCGTTCGCAAAAAAAACCGCGACCGTCTGGGACGGCCGCGGTTTGGTCGAGCGATTGCCAAGCGTCGTTCAGCTTTGCAGGTTCTTGCGTTTGTCGGCGATCAGCTTGATGAGCGCCTTGTGCGGGTCGGCAAACTTCGCCAAGCCTTCGAACATCAGCGTCTCTTCGAGCTTCGCGAAATCGACCTCGCGGTCGATCTCGGCAACGACGTCGGCGGGCGGGAACTGATCGATCGTGCGCGAATAGGTCGTGCCGGTCAGATTCTGCACGGCGGCGTTGGTGCCGGGCGGGTTGGTTTGGATGTCCGAACCGGCCAGCGCGGCGACGTACCGATCGGGCGACTCTTTCGGATCTTTGGTGCCGGTGCTGGCGAAGATCAGCTCTTGCTTGAGCGGCAGCTTCTTCTCGGCCCACCACTTTTCGTTGTCGGCCCAGATGCGCTTCACGTTGAGAATGCCGACCTGCCCTTGAGCGGCGGGGGAAAGCTGCGACACCTTCTGCTTCGTGTAGACGTCGATGCGGCTGACGAAGATGCTGAAGACCGACTTGAATTTGTCGAGCGACCCGCGTCGCTGAGCACCGCGCCACACCGCTTCGCGAGCCAAGAGATACTGGCGATGCGAGAAGATCAGCGTGACGTTGAGCGTAATGCCCGCCGCGCAGAGTTCTTCCAAGGCACCCAGTCCGCCGGGAGTGGCGGGAACTTTAATCATCCGGTTGGTGTGGCCAGCCGCCCACTTCTTGCCGAGTTCGATGTACTTCGCGCTCTTTTCGGCGAGGCTCAGCGTGCAAGCGGTATCTTCCAGCAGCGGGTCCAACTCGAACGAGACATAGCCGTCGTTGCCGTTCGTTTCGGCCCAGACTGGCGCGAACACTTCTTGAGCGCCTTTGACCAATTGGTCGGTGACTTGCCAGGCGACTGCTTCGTCGTCCAGGCCTTGTTTCATCAGGGCGATCAGTCGGTCATCGAAGCGGCCCGTCTTGATGAGGTCCGAGACGATGATCGGATTCGAGGTGGCTCCCGAGGCTCCTTGCGCGCGATTGATCTTCACCAGATCGGGGTCGATGCTATCGAGCCAAAGTTTCGTACCGCAGTTGATGAGAGATTGAAGTGGGGTCGTCATAGTTTGTGCTCCAGGAGAAAAAGAAACGGTTTCCGGCGGGAGAATATCCATGCGGCACGATGCTCGCCAGCAGGCCAGAGCTGTGTCGCAATCGCCCCCATCCGGCGTTTCTCGTTCCGACGCTCTGCTCTGCAATCGGTGAAAGTCTTGTTTTTGTGAGAAGCTTTTTCGGTTTCGATTTCACGAAGTGCCTGAATACGAGCGGCTTGTGCTGTGGGGAAGACGTGGCAAGGCCGCCCTGCGCGCGAGCCGCAAGTGTTGTTGGCTGAGTCTTTGAAGCGGTGTGATTTCTGAAAGGAGGAGAACTGGATGAAGTCGAAATCCTACCCGAGCAGATCCGCGCCGGTCTGGAAATTCTCATGCGAACTCGTCGGGGCCAATTGTCTCTGCCGCAAGCGGGGCGAAAGGCGGCGTGGTATGCACCCAGCGTCGCTCGGCATCGCTGCAACCAAGTTCTCGCAGGAGAGGATCATGCTCACAATCTCAGGCCAGTCAGCGCGAACGTGTGAGGGACTCTCGCGACGCGAGTGGTTGCGTGTCGGTGGATTGAGTGGGTTGAGCTTGCCCGCGCTCTGGCAAAGCCAAGCGGCGGCAAGCATGTCGAAGCCGCGTGCGCGGGCTGTTGGACGAAACGCTGATCGTCTGGCTGGGCGAGTTCGGCCGAACTCCCACGATTAACAAGAGCGCCGGTCGCGATCATTGGGCCGCGTGCAACACCGTGGTGCTCGCCGGAGCTGGCCTGCGCGGCGGCAGGGTTCACGGAGCCTCCGATCGAAACGCCGCCTATCCCGCGCGCGATCCGGTCGGGCCAGAAGACCTCGCCGCGACGATCTATCATCTGCTCGGCATCGACCCGCATCACCTGCTCCACACGCCCGAAGGCCAACCGGTGCCGCTCTCGACCGGCGAGCCGATTCACTCCATCTTGTGACAGACGTCTTCTGGCTTGCGACGACCTCATCCGGCTTGCCTGGATGGGGCCAATTCGGAGTCGTCGTTATTCTGAGAAACAGATTCCTTACGAAGACAACCGATTGCGCGGCTTCAAAACTCCGGGAGAACATCCATGAGCAATTCCACTCGACCGTCTGAACCAGCACGACTCACGAGCCGCTCGCTGAGATATTGTTGGTTTCTGATCGGCGGTTGGCTCGTGGTCATCGGGCTTGGGCGTGCGGCTCAAGCCCAGCCTGCTCCGCAAGAACGAGGGAAAGTACCGGCTCTCGTCGCGGACCGGCCGCATCAGGTCGGATATCGACGGCAGGATTTCAAGTTCGCCGCGCCGTCAGGTGAGCTGCAAACTCGGCAACTTGATCTCTGGTATCCGACGTCGGAGCGAGAGCAACGGTTCAACTACAAAGCTCTGTTGGGCATCAACGGCCAAGTCGGGTTTGTGAAGGAGGGAGCGGCGGTCGCTCCGGGCAAGCATCCGTTGCTGTTGTTCTCGCACGGGTTTCTGGGAACCTCGGACCAGATCATCTTTCTGACCGAGTCCTGTGCGCGAGCCGGATACATCGTGGCGGCGATGAATCATGCCGACTCGCTCGGCACACGCCGCAAGGGAAAGCAGGAGCCGCCCAACTTTGGCGACTACGCCCATTGGACGGATGACAAATACCGAGATCGCCGCGACGACCTCATCGCTCTGCTGAACCAGATGCTGGAGTGGAACAAGGCGACCGATTCCGCGTGGTCCGATCGCATCGACGAAGGGTTGATCGGCGGTTGTGGACATTCGCTGGGTGGTTACACGGTGATGGGCCTCGCGGGCGGATGGAAGTCGTGGAAGGAGCCGCGATTGAAGGCGGCCGTGTTGTTCTCTCCGTTTGCGCAACCGTTCGATGCTCAGGGGAAAGCCAGCGACGTCACGATCCCCGTGATGCTGCAAGGAGGCACGCTCGACATCGGGATCACGCCGTTCCTCCCGCCCATCTATCGCAAACTGAGCGGGCCGAAGGTGCTGCTTGTCCTGAAGAACGAAACGCATTTCGGTTGGACGAACCTCATCAGCCTGGGCAAGACCACGACCGAATGCGCGGCCGACGGGAACGCGGAGTTGATGGTGAAATACACCGTCGCCTTCTTCGATCAACACTTGCTGGCGGTCGATCGTTCGGCCAGCTTGGAGAAGGAACGCTCCCGGCTGGATTCGTATCGCTTCGAGGACTAGAAGCACGGACTTTTGTGAGCGGCTAAGCGCTAGCCGCCGGTGTTGAACGTCGCTCAACCTGCGGCGAGCGCCTTGCGGCTCAATCACCTGAATGGCGAAGTGCTGATGACATCCATGATTCTTCTCAAAGACCAGACCTCCACCGAACTCGCGCAGGCGTTGGCCGAGCTGACTCTGCCGGAGGGGCTTGTGCGAAAGTTACACGCGGCCGCCGTGCGGCGCGGTGCGACCGAGATTCCCACCGAACTGCCGACCGTTTCACCGCGAGTGCTCCAGAAGATTCGCGAGCGAGTGACGATCCCTCGGCTGAAGCTGCTCGACAAGATCGTCTCACCGCAAGATGGCTTCGCGAAGTACCTGTTTGAGGGTGACGGCGCGGGACGCTTCGAGGCCGTTCGCATTCCGCTGCTGCACCGGCCGGACGATCTGAAGTACGTCGTCTGCGTGAGTTCTCAGGTCGGCTGCGCGCTGGGTTGCACGTTCTGCGCGACGGGCCGCATGGGTTTTCAACGGAACCTCGCGACTTGGGAGATCGTCGATCAAGTCACGCAGATTCAAATGGACTCCGAACATCCGGTGCGAGGCGTCGTCTTCATGGGCATGGGTGAGCCGATGCTCAATTACGATCGAGTGATTGGTGCGGCTCGCATCTTCTCCGAGCCGTGCGGCATGGCGATCAATGCCAAAGCGATCACGATCTCGACCGTCGGAGTTGTACCAGGCATCCGCCGCTTCACGGCCGAGCGGCAACCGTATCGCCTGATTGTCTCACTGACGTCCGCTCGATCCGAACAACGACAGAGCTTGCTTCCGATCGAGCGTGTCTATCCATTGCCAGAATTGCTCGCCGCCGTGCGTGAGTACCACGCGGTGACTCGCAAGCGTGTGACGTTCGCTTGGACGGTACTCGCCGGGATCAACACCAGTCGCGAAGACGCGCGAGCGCTCGCCGAGCTGACGGAAGGGCTGCCGATCCTGTTGGACCTGATTGACGTCAACGATCCGACTGGACAGTTCCGTCGTCCCTCGACCGAGGAGGCCAACGCCTTTCGGAATGCACTGCGCGAAGAGTTGAACATGCCGGTGCAGCGCCGCTACAGCGGAGGCCAAGACATTCACGGTGCGTGTGGAATGCTGGCAGCAAAGTAGATGTGGCGCACGCGGCTCGCGTGCGTCGAATCTCGTTCCCACGCGAAGTGTGGAAATGCGCGTCTCGGAGCGTGAGAACGGGAGATTCGTTGGAAAACAGGAACCGTCGCACGCGAGCCGCGTGCGCCACAGGACGGTTTACTCGCGCACTTGCTTCACCAGTTTGTGAACCGACGCGGAGATGCGGTCTTCGATGCCGCCGTCCCAGCGATACGCGGGACGGCCGTATTCATAGAGATTCGTGCCTCCTTCATAGCCACCTTCTTCCCACACGCGGCGCGACGGGATGTACGAGATCATGTCGTCGGCATAGCCCATGACCCACGTCCCTTCACCGAACTCCCGTTTGAAGCGGAGGGCGTAATCCACCACCGTTTCGGCTCCCATGCCGACAACCAGCATCTCCTTGCCGAGCCGCCAAGCGTGAATCGGATACGGATAGGCCGACTCGAACTTGTCGCCGGCATCCAGCTTCTTGAGCAATCGCCGAGACCAGCGACCTTTGATGCCCGTGAGATCTTTCGACAACTCAGTCAATTCTTCGCGCGAGACGTTTTTCAGATACGGCAGGTCGATGATCTCGAAGGCCGTGCGCAGTCCCGACGAGACCGGTTTCAACGGTTGCTTCAAGGCTTCTTCGACTCCGACGGCCAGCAGGTGTCCGTACTTTTCACAGAGTTCCACCTTGCGGCGCGGCAGCGGGTTTTGATCACCGCCGCAGGTGTTGACGAACATCGCCGTCGTGCCGGGATGAGCCTTCTCGATCTCCAACTGCGCGAAGCCAGGATAGTCGCCGCACCACGTCAGAAAGCTGAGCGTCGTGGGATGACAGGCATAACCGAACAGCACCGCTTCGAGCTTTCCATCTGGCCGAGTGACAGTCATCACCGGCACCGAATGATCGACGGGGCCGACGAGCGGCGTCCCTTTCGCGATCAGGTCGGGCACGTCTGCCTCGCGGTTGTTGCGGCGATTGACGGCGAATGTCGCTTTGCCCTCGCCGAGTTGCAGTTTCGCCGGAGCCAGTTTCGACAACGACTCGCCGACCATTGCGACAGTCTTCGTCACCATCTGCGCCGTGTATTCTTCGACGAGTGCTTCCTGCTCGGCCTCGACCGGGTAGTAGTCGATCAGATCGTCGCCAAGCCGCGGGCCGCAATGGTTGTGCGAGAACGTAAACATCACCTGCGAGCGTTCCAGCTTGAATTGCTTTTGAAGCTGCTCGAAAACACGATCGCTCATCACTTTGGGCACGCCTTGAAAGTCGCTGGTGATCAAGACCGCGCGATGCCCGGCGTCGTCTTCGAGGGCGAGTGCTTTCATCCACAGATCGTGGAGCTTGCCGTCGGGTGCGCGCTTCGATCCGTAGCCAGCCAGCCAGACGGATTTTTCAGGAGTGATGACCGCCTTCGCGACGCCCGCTTTCCAGACGGATTGGGCGAATGCCGTCCGCGAAAGACCGATGATCAAAACAGCCAACAGAAACCGCCAGACTCGACGATTCATTTCGACGCCCCTTGAGTGAGTTCCAATCGTGGCAAAGACTCCAAGTTCCGTGGACCTACTTGAGGTGGAGTCTCGGAAACAGCCACTGGTTCGGGAAGTGAGGGATGTTCCCCGTCTCATCCTGCCGAACGGAGCGAGTGCCAGCGGATTGGTTCGGTGGATTACGAAGGGGACATGATGCGGCTGGCTCGATGGCTCGATCAACTGCGGAAGGGGTCGCGGAGACGGCGCGGGGGGACTCAGTTCCGCTATCCGAGGTGGTCGTTGGTGGTGGAGTGTCTGGAGACTCGGAACTCGGCGTTGGTGACCTTCAATTTTGTCTGGTAGGTTCGGTCGAAGTAGTTCTTGGACGAGTTCATAATGAGGATCTCCTTTTCATTCGACGCACAGTATTGCCTCTGCGGTCACCCAATCTCTGCGGTGATTCAGTCTTCAAACTCTTACACCGCAGAGATTGGATGACCGCAGAAACAAACCACAAACACAGTCATTTTCGAGTTGTGTAGAGACCAATGGGGCAAGGCGGATGGGGTCTATTCGCCGACTCAGCTCGACCTGTCAGGTCGCTCCGTCAGCTTGACCCGATGAATCCTGTCACTACGAGCGGATCGCTACTTCGGGACGACCCCTTTGGTGATTTCCGCTTCCCATTCGTCGAGCAGCGGCCAGTCGATGGCGCAGGTGCCGAAGTCGGCCATGTGCTGGTATTGATCGAGTCGGTCGATGGCCTTTTGCAGCAGCTTGCGATCTTTGCGAAACACGGGGCCGTGACTGGGGAGCAGCCATTCGATGTCGCTGGCTTGAATGCGTTTCAGCGAGTCGAGGAAGTCCGGGATGTCGCTGCCATGATGCGCGTCGATGTGGCCGACGCAGCCGTCGCGATAGATGTTGTCGCCGGAGAACAGCAGGTTCCCCAGCCGGAAGGACAACTGGCTGTGGGTGTGGCCGGGAGTGTGCCAGACCTCCAGCTTCAGGTCGCCGACGGTGAGCACATCCCCTTCGGAGATGGCTCGGTCGATGGTGATGCTCGGCAGGTCGATGGAAATTCCCTGAGCACTGACCTCGGCATAGGTCCGTACTCGGTCGCGGGCGGCGAGCAGTTGCAGGCATTCGGGATGTCCGACGGTCTCCGCGTTGGGGAGCAATTCCTTGGCTCGTTGAAGCCCCTGGATATGGTCCACGTCGGCGTGCGTGGCGATCAGGGTCTTGCAGTTGGCTAGTGGGAAATCCATCTGGCGGATCAATTCAATGATCTCGTCGGTGGTGTCGGCGTACCCAATATCAACCAGCAGCCACTCGCGCGTATCGCCGACCAAATAGACACAGCAGCCTAGCCGCCGCCGGGCTTGGTGGTTCATCTCGATGACGTTTGGAAACAATTCTCGCCGAGGCAACATGCCGGCGTTCTCCTGACAATATCTGAAGGGATCGAAATGACGTGACTCGGCTCTTCCCAGCGGCCGAGCGGAACGGCTCGTAAGCTAACGGCTGGCGCGGATCGGCTACAGGGTTGGGCGCGGGCGATTTTTATTCGGCAAGCTTGTGGCGCGACGCTCCGAGGCAGTGAACTTTTAGAGCCGCGACCGTCAGGGAGTGGTGATCGTTCAGGATTGAGGACCGCTCCCTGACGGTCGCGGCTCTAAAAGTTCACAGCCTCGAAGCGTCGTGCCACATTGCCCTGAGCGGCAGTTTCCACGCTTCGTCGCCCTTGCGACACTCCGCCGCGCCGGTACTATCACGCCCCAACGGAGTGGCCGCGAATGTCCGGGACGACAACTTCATTGCTGATCGACGACCAAGCTCAATTCGATGAGCTGTGTGAGCACATCCGCGCCGCTGGTGTCGTCGCCTATGACACCGAGTTCGTCTCCGAGCACACTTATCTGCCAGAGCTGTGCCTGCTGCAACTGGCCACTCCCGAACGAGCCGTTGCCGTTGATCCGTACCGCGTGCCGGACTTATCCGCGTGGTGGAACATCCTGGCGGACGACTCGACGACGGTCATCGTTCATGCTGGCCGCGAAGAGATCCGCTTCTGTCTGCATCTGGGTGGTTGCAAGCCGCAGCGCGTGTTCGACACTCAACTGGCCGAGGGACTGCGGTCCACGACGTATCCGGTTGGTTATGAATCGCTCGTGACCCGCGTGCTGGGCGAGCGTTTGGGGCACCACGCCACTCGCACCGATTGGCGTCGCCGACCGCTTTCGCCCGAGCAGTTGGCCTACGCGGTCGATGACGTGCGATATCTCATCGACGTCTGGAAGAAACAGCAGGGATCGCTCAAACGGCTCAAGCGGCTCGACTGGGCGGAAACCGAATTCGCCCGACTGATCGACGACCTGGAGCACGAGCGGAACGACGACAGTTGGCGACGCTTTGGCGGCCTACAAAAGATGAAGCCACGACAGCTCGTCGTCGCGCGGGAGCTGTTCCAATGGCGAGAACGAGTCGCCACCGAACGGAATCAACCGCTGCGCCGCATCCTGCGAGACGACTTGATCGTGGACCTGGCGATGCGTCAGCCGAAAACCGCCGAAGCCGTTTTGGCCACGCGAGACATGAATCGTCCCGGCTACAAAAAGCACGCCGCCGAACTGGCCGATTGCATCACTCGCGGCTTGGCTCTGCCGGAATCGCACTGGCCCAAGCAGGCTTCCCAGCCGGACTCGAACTCCGAAGACCACATCTTGAGCAAGCTGTTGCAGATCGTACTGGCCAATCGCTGCGCCGAGATGAAAGTCGCGCTCGGTCTCGTCGGCACGTCGGCCGATTTGAAGAACCTCGTTCGCTGGCACAGCAAGAAGAACTCCAAGCAACCGCCGCCGCGACTGGCTCAAGGCTGGCGAGCGGAAGTCTGCGGCGACCTCCTCGCCGATGTGCTCGACGGCAAAGTCCGCTTCCGCGTCGGGGACCGCGACAGCGAACACCCGCTGGTGTTCGAGGCGTTCGCCGAGCCGTCGTCGGTCGCCGAATGAACGAGCTGGAATCCACCATGTTTGCGAAACGCTACCGAGTCGGCGTGATCGGCGCGACTGGTCGAGGGGACTACGGCCACGCGATCGACACTGCGTTTCTTGGTCTCGAACGAGCCGCGATTGTCGCGGTGGCCGACAGCAACGCGGCCGGGTTGAAGCTCGCCGCGCAGCGATTGAAAACGGAGGCGGTCTTTGCCGACTATCGCGAAATGCTTGAGCGTGTGAAGCCAGACGTCGTCTGTGTCGGCCCGCGCTGGGTGACGGATCGCGTGGAGATGCTGCAAGCGGTGGCGAACGCAGGCTGTCATGTCTATTGCGAGAAACCGTTCGTCGCGGACCTCGTGTCGGCCGATGCGATTCGATCGACATTCGAGACGCAGCGCGTGCGGCTGGCGATGGCTTATCAGTGGCGAGCCATGCCGCCGGTCCAACGCGCGTTTGCCGAGATTCGTTCCGGCAAGTTCGGTCGTCTGCTGCGAATGCGAGCGCGGCCGAAAGACGATGCTCGTGGTGGCGGCGAGGAATTGCTGGTTCACGGCACGCACTGGTTCGATCTGATGATCTCACTCGCGGGTCCGCCGCGCTGGGTGAGCGGACATGTGCGAGTCAAAGGCCGCGAGGCGACGACCGCGGATCGGCGCGAAGGTTCGGAGCCGGTCGGGCCGATCTGCGGTGACTCGATGCTGGCGGTCTTTGGCTTCGACAACGGAGTGCTCGGATCGTTCGATTCGACGGCGAACATCGCTCCCGGTTCGCGACGGCCGAGCAACAACGATTTGCCGAAGCCGGTCTGGGACAGTGTCTATGGCCTGACGATCGAGTGTGCCGACGCGGTTCTGCAACTGCGGCAACCGGGCGACGTTTTCCTCTATCCGGCCAACGGAGTGCTCCCTGATTTCGACCAGCTTCAATGGCAGAAACGGTGGATCGAGGATTGGCACTTCACTCCAGAACATCAGCCGCGACCCATCCGCCAAGAATGGCTGTCGATCGGCAATCGAACGCTGGCGAATGATCTGCTCGACGCGATTGAACAGAATCGCAACCCGCACTCGCCGATGCGTCACGCGATGCTCATCACGGAAATGGTTCAAGGCGTCTACGCCTCGCACTTCGCCGACGGCCGCCGAATGCCGATCCCGATGGCCGAGCGAAAGCATCCGCTTGCCTAATGTGGCACGACGCTCCGCGTCGTGAGTTGCGACGCGGAGCGTCGCACCACAATTTGCGAGCGAGACCAAGCAGACTCGACTTGGCCGAAGCATGTCGGCGGGCTAGATTCCCGCCCCGAAACGATCCCACGCCCGCGCCACGGAAGGCCGTTACTCATGGCGTCCTCTGATTTGAATCGCCGACTCGATGCCCTTGAGGTCCGGCGCATTTGTGTCATCAAGCCCAGTGCTCTGGGTGACGTGGTCCAGTCGCTGCCGCTGCTGCCGGTGCTGCACGAGCGATTTCCGAAAGCGAAAGTCGCCTGGGTCGTGAACCACGAATTTGCCGACTTGCTGTCGGGGCATCCGCATCTCGACGAAGTTCTGCTGTTCCATCGGCGTGGAACGGCGCGGCAATATCTGCAACTGCTGCATCAACTCCGCGATCGGCAATTCGATCTGGTCTTCGACCTGCAGGGGCTGCTGCGTTCGGGCGTGATGGCCGCCGTGACGCGAGCTTCTCTGCGAGTCGGATTGGAAACCTCTCGCGAGGGGGCGGGCTTCGCGTGTCATCTCGCGATTCCGAACTCCGGCAAAGGGATGCCGGCGTTTCAACGCTACTGGCGCATCGCCGAGGAACTGGGCTTGGGGGACCGTCCGCCGCAAACGATCGTCCACACTCCCGACAGCGATCGCGATTGGGCGAGATCAGAACTGCGTGGACTCAGCGGTCCCATCTTGGCGATTCATCCGGGAGCACGCTGGATGACCAAACGCTGGCCGGTCGAGAAATTCGCTGTCGTGGCCAACAAGGCGATGCGGCAGTACGGATTCTCGGTCGTGATCCTCGGCAGCAAGAACGAGATGCCGGTGGCCAATGAATTGCAGACGCTGCTGCAAGGGTTCGTGTCGCGGAAGACGGTACTCAACCTGACCGGACAAACGACACTGAAACAACTCACGGCCGTGTTGTCGGCGGTGGATGTGGTGCTGACGAACGATTCCGGCCCGATGCACCTCGCGGCCGGCTTGGGAACTTCGGTGCTGGGAGTCTTTACCTGCACGAGTCCCGCGATCTCCGGCCCGCCCGGCGAGCAACACGAATTAGTCGCCACGCAGGTTTCGTGTGCGGCGAGCTACAAGAAACAATGCCCACACTCTGGCCGCACTCACCTGTGCTGCATGGACGAGCTCTCGACCGAGCGAGTTTCTGCGGCGCTCGTCCGACTGATTGAAAAACGTCAACTCCAGACCCGCGCGGCGTGATCTGATACACGAGTCCTTCATTTGACCTTGGCGGCGAGAAATCAGAGCGGCGATCCGCAGTCACAATGGTTTTGACTCGGTGGTACTTTCAGATGTTCGAGCGACTTTGCGTGATGTGTTCCAGAAAACTCTCCGTCGGCGATGAGGCTGCTTGCGTCCACTTTCGGACGAGCCTAGCATCATCCCGCCTGCGGCGTTGAACCAGTTCCCTTTCCTGTGTTACCGCGACGGTGCCGCCTCCCATTGCCTTCCTTATCCCTGAGCGACTGGGGTTTTCCCGCGCTCGCAGCGTTATTGGTCGACTGATGTCGTTTCAGACTCTGGATGAGTTGCGGCAGGTGTTAGTCGACCTGGAGTTGGTCCCTCCCCAACAACTCCAGCAAGCCATCGACGAAATTGGTGGCGTCACCCGCCAGCCCGCCCCGCTGCTGGAAGCTCTGGAACGTCAGGGAGTGCTGACTACCTACCAGTTGAGCAAATTGAGCAAAGGGGAAACCGAAGGCTTGATTCTGGGGCGGTACAAACTGCTGTATCGCAATGCGTCGGGGAGCTTCGCTCGCGTCTTTCGTGCCTGTGCGCTAGACGATGGCAAGATGATCGGCCTGAAAGTGCTGCGGCAACGCTGGGCCACCGATCCGAACTACGTCAAGCAGTTCCACCGCGAAGCCGAGATTTGCAAACGGCTGCGGCACAAAAACATCGTCCCGATTTACGACGTGGGCGAGGATCGCGGCGAGCACTACCTGACGATGGAATTTGTCGAAGGGGGCAACCTCCGCGAGTTTCTCAAGATTCGGGGGCAATGCTCGCCCATTGAGGCCGCTCAAGCGTTGTTGGATATGGCCGAGGGGTTGGAGTATGCCCTGGCTCAGGGGATGACGCACCGCGATTTCAAGCTGACGAACGTGCTGATGAGCAGCGACCGCGTCGCCAAGTTGGTGGACTTCGGATTGGCCAGCGTCAGTGGCGGCACCGGTGCCGGCGACAGCGGCTTGGAGGAAGGCAACCTCCGAGCATTGGAATACGCGACGCTCGAAAAAGGGACCGGAGCACCCGATGACGACCCGCGCAGCGATCTGTTTTTCCTCGGTGGAGTGACTTACGAACTGCTGGCCGGCACGCCGCCGTATCCACCGACGAAGGATCGCGGCGAACGCAAACAGCTCAGCCGTTACACGAACGTCCGCACGCTGCGGTCCATCGCTCCGAAAGTTCCCGCCGTGCTGGCGGACATCGTGGACCACTTGATGCGGGTCAATCCGAACGAGCGGTTTCAATCGCCGACCGAGGTGGTCCATGCGGTTCGCAAAGCGTTCAAAGACCTCGGCACCGTCCCGCGCGGAGAAGTCAGCGGCGGTCCCAAGACGGTGCTGTGCATTGAGAGTCGCGTCAAGAATCAGGACTTGTTGCGGGACTATCTGACGAAGCTCGGATTCCGCGTGCTGATGATGACCGACCTGCGACGTGGTTTGACTCGTCTGCAAAACACTCCCGCCGACGCGCTGTTGATCATGGTGGACTCCTTTTCGGAGGGAACTTCCGAAGGCCTTCAAGAGTTGTTGCGATGGAAAAAGGCTTCGAGCACCGCCGTCGTGGCCATCTTGTCCGCCAAACAACAGGGCTGGAAAAAAATGCTGGAAGACGCCGGCTCGACACGAGTGCTCGTTCAACCGATTCAGCTTCGAGACATCCGTAAGGAGTTGGAATCGCTGCTGGGCGCGACCTCAGCTTGAGAGCGCGAACAAATCGGCGAGCGGGGTGGCGTCAACGGTTTCACAGCCTCTGACGATGGTTTCGAGTGTTCGCCAGCGTCGAGACTCATCACGAAGTGAGTGGGCTGGCAAAATCGCGCACAAGCCTTGACCCATTGGGACGGCGGCCAGTATATCCCCGCCCTGCACGACTTGCGGGAGTAGCTCAGTGGTAGAGCACCACGTTGCCAACGTGGTTGTCGCGGGTTCGATCCCCGTCTCCCGCTCTTCCCGAACTGGGCTGCTGACAGCCCAGTTTTTTTGTTGGCGGGCGTGCCCCGCGTTAGGAGAGAGTCGAGCAGACGCTCCCGCTCCCTTGGAGGAATCACCCTGTGAGTACCGTCGCCGAAGCCGAACCGATCGCCGTTGTCCCGCCAACTGAATCCGCCGTTGTCCCGCCAACTGAAACTGCCGTCGTCCCGCCAACTGAAACTGCCGTTGTCCCGCCAACGGAATCCCCAGCCGAAGAGCCCGCAGGTTGGCGCATGACGCTGGGTGTCGATGTCCGAGACGTCGGCCCCTGCAAGAAGCACGTCAAAGTGAAGGTGCCGGAAGGTGACATCTCGCATATCCGCGATTTCGTGCTCGACCAAATGAAGTCCAAAGCCGCCGTACCTGGCTTCCGTCCGGGCAAGGCTCCGAAAAACATCATCGCCAAACGCTTCGCCCGCGAACTCAACGATGAGATCAAACAGAAGGTCTTGATTGGCAGCCTCGAACAGTTGTCGCAAGACACCAACATCGAACCGATCAACGAGCCGGACCTCGACGTCGAAAACCTGACGATCCCGGACACCGGCGACTTCGAGTACGAATTCCAAGTCGAAGTGCGGCCGGCGTTCGATCTGCCCGCCTACGACCAAATGACCATCAAGCGGCCGACTCGCGAGACAACCGACGCCGATACGGACGCCGCGCAGCAGCGATTCCTCGAACAGTACGCCGAACACGTCCCCTCCGACGCTGGCGTCGAGCCGGGTGACTTCGTGAAGGTCTGTGCCACGTTTTCGTACAAAGGGGGCACGCTTCAAGATCACGCTCACTTCCACGCTCGCGTCCGCGCGACTCTGCGATTTGAAGACGGCGAAATTGCGGACTTCGACAAGCTGGTTGCCGGTGCGAGACCCGGCGACACGCGCGAAGCGACCATCACCATTTCCAAGGAAGCCGAGAACATCGCCATGCGGGGCGAGAAGGTTCAGGCCTTGCTGAAAATCGAAGAGGTCTATCGCGTCAAACTCCCCGAACTCAACCGCGCGTTGTTTCAGCGAGTTGGCGTCGAAACCCTCGACGAGCTGCGCATCGAAATCGAGCAAGCCTTGCAACGCCAAATTCAATACGACCAGAGGCAAGCGGTGCGCCGACAGGTGCTCGACAAGATCACCGCTTCGGCCACCTGGGAACTCCCTGAAGACCTTGTGCTCAAGCAGGTCGAGAACGCGATGTATCGCGAAGTGCTCGAAATGCAGCAGGCCGGGTACACCGAACAGCAAATTCGCGTTCGCGAGAACGAACTGCGGCAACATCAAGTCTCGATGACCCGCCAAGCGATGAAAGAGCACTTCATCCTCGACAAGATTGCGACTCAGGAAGGCATCCATGTCTCTGAGTACGACGTCGAAGCCGAACTGCACTACATGGCGATGTCCCGCGGTGAAAATATCCGCCGCATGCGTGCTCGCATGGAGAAGTCCGGCGTTATCGAAAACCTCGAAGCCCAAATCCGCGAACGCAAAGCGGTCGATGTCATCCTCTCTAAAGCGATCTTCGAGGATGTCCCGATGGACAAGCCGGACACGCTCAACGTCGAAGCCGTCGAGCTGGAAGTCTGCCGTAACCCGGACGAACCAATCGGTCTGAAGGCGTAATGCGGCGATGGCGCATCAGTGTGGCACGACGCTCCGCGTCGTGAATTGCGACGTGGAGCGTCGCACACACAATGTGTTCGGAGCGACGAGGTCACATGCCCTTCCGTGCCGACAACAACCCGTTGCAGCCGCACGAACGCTGGATGCACGCCGCCCTCGAACTCGCCCGCCAAGCCTACGATGAAGGCGAAGTCCCCATCGGAGCGGTCATCGTTCACGACGACCGCATCATCGGCGAAGGCTACAACCAGCGCGAGTCGCTCAAAGACCCCACCGCGCACGCCGAGATGATCGCGATCACGCAAGCCGCGCAATCACTCGAATCCTGGCGGCTGCTCGATTGCACGATCTACGTCACGCTCGAACCCTGCCCGATGTGCGCCGGAGCCATCGTCCTGGCTCGCATTCCGACCGTGATCTATGGCACCAACGATCCCAAGGCGGGAGCTTGCCACTCGCTCTTCCAGATCACCGATGACTCGCGGCTCAATCACCGTGCCGCGGTGCTCGGCGGCGTCTTGCAACCGGAGTGTAAGTCGCTCCTGCAAGAGTTCTTCGCCGCGCAACGAGCGCTCGGCAAGAAGTAACCCGAAGCGTCAAATCAGCGACCAGCCATCGGGCAGCACGCCGCCATTCGGCACAATCACGATGCCGTCGCGGACATAAACGCCCTTCACGTCGCAGTTCGTGTCCAAGCCGGGGTGACGCTGAATCAGAACCTTTCGGCCGATCGCACAATTCTTATCGGCAATGACTCCGTCCAACACGCTGTCCGCTCCAACGCCCAAATTCGGCTTTCCCGCACGAGCATTGGCGGTCTTCTGCGCTTCGGAGTCGTACAAGTCCGCCCCCATGAGGATCGAGTTGCGGATCGTTACGTTTTGACCGATGTGGCACCGCAGTCCGATCACGCTGTTTTCGATGACCGCGCCTTTGTCGATCACGCAGCCGTCGGAGATGAGGCTGTTCGTGATCGTCGCCCCTTCGACTCGCGTGGAGGGGAGATGCCGTGCTCGCGAATAAACCGGAGCCTCTTCATCCGCGAAATTGAACGGTGGCGATGACGAGGCAATCGCCAAGTTGGCGTCGTAGAAGCTGCGGATCGTGCCGACATCCTCCCAATAGCCGTCGAACAGATGGCACTGCACGCGCCGAGCGCGAATCGACAGCGGAAAAACTTCCTTGCCGAAGTCCTGGTAATTGTTCTTGGACAGGACTTCGACCAGCCAGTCCCGGTTGAAAAGATAAATTCCCATACTGGCGAGACACTCACGTCCTTTGCTGGGGATTCCCTGCGAGTCGAACCACGACGGGTCCGTGCGGACGAGATCCAATTCCTCATTCGTCTTCGGTTTTTCGAGGAACCCCTGCACGCGTCCGGTGTCGTCGATCCGCATGATCCCAAGTGCGGAGGCAGCCTCTCGATGGACCGGCAACGCGGCGATCGTGGCGTCGGCTCGAGAATCCACATGAGTCCGCAGCATCTGCTGGTAATTCATGCGATAAATCTGGTCGCCCGACACGACCAGCACATGCTCGATTCCCGGTTGTTCAAGATACCGCAACTGCTTCCGTACGGCGTCAGCGGTCCCCTGATACCACGCCTCGCCTTCGTTGGTCTGCTGAGCCGCCAGAATCTCGACGAACCCACCGCCAAAGCGGTCGAACGTGTACGTCTGCCGGATGTGACGATGCAGGCTGACCGAGTTGAACTGTGTCAACAAATAAATCTGATTGATACCGCTGTTGATGGAATTGGAAATGGGAATGTCGATCAGCCGAAACTTCCCTCCCAGCGGCACGGCTGGCTTCGAGCGAAATTCGGTCAGTGGGAACAGCCGTGTCCCTTTGCCGCCGCCCAGAATTATGCAGACCATTTTCTTCATCATGTTGAAAACCTTCGCCGCCGGAAATGTCGTGGTGCATGTCAGGCCGTCAACAATCACCTGACGCCCGACTCAAACTGGTGAAGTGAATCGCGGCGTGATTCTAAGTCGGCGGTGATTTCTCTTGCCACCAACGGCAACGATTTCCTACTTGCTTGACGGGCGACTCGCTTCCTCCATAATGCCGCCTCACCTTCGCCAGGCGGGGAAGGCGACCTCTGACTGCGGTGGAGCCGTGTGAACCGGGTCAGATCCTAACCGAAGCAGCCCTAAGCGATGTGCTTTCAGGTGCGGAAGGAGGTCGCTTTCACCGCCTGGCTCCTTTTGATCCTGCTCCGAAACACTCGTGAGTATTGGCGAGCTGGGCGAAGCTCGCGTTCCGAGGAACCGATGAAAGATGGACGCCTCCTCCCCCAGCTACACCGTCCTCGCTCGTCGTTATCGCCCCCAGGGCTTCGATGAAGTCATCGGCCAAGAGCACGTCGCGACTTCGCTGCGGAACGCGATCGTGTCGGGGCGAGTCGGCCACGCGTACCTCTTCACGGGAGCACGCGGCGTCGGCAAGACATCCACCGCTCGCATCTTTGCCAAGGCTTTGAACTGTCCTAACGCCGTGGAGGGAACTCCCTGCAATCACTGTGAAGCCTGCGAAAGTATTGCCGTGGGAAGTGATGTCGATGTGCATGAGATCGACGGTGCCTCGAATAACGGCGTGGACCATGTGCGAGATTTGCGTGCCAACGTCACCGTGACGTCGATGAGATCGAAGTACAAGATCTATATCATCGACGAAGTCCACATGCTCTCGAAGCAGGCTTTCAACGCGCTCTTAAAGACGCTGGAAGAGCCTCCGCCGAACGTCAAGTTTGTGTTCTGCACGACCGAGCCAACAAAGGTTCCTGACACCATTTTGTCGCGCTGTCAGCGGTTCGACTTCGGCACCATCGCGCTGAAGCAGATCATCGAACGACTCGCGGAGATCGCGAAGTCGGAGAATATGGAAGTCGAATCGGCCGCGTTGGAGTTGGTCGCGCGTCGGGCCGCCGGGTCGATGCGCGACAGCCAATCGCTGTTCGATCAATTGCTGGCGAGCGCCGATAAGCGGATCACGGCGACCGAAGTGCATCGCCTCCTGGGAACGGCCAGCGATGAGCGGTTGATGGAACTCTTCGCGTCCATCATCGCTCGCCAGCGAAGTCAAACGCTCTCACTCTTGAGTCATGCGCTGGCCGAAGGGGCACAACTCGGGGAACTGACCGACCAGATTCTGAATTTCCTGCGCGATCTCATGGTGCTCGCCGCCGAGGCGACCAACGTGCCGCTGATCAGCGTCTCAGAGACGAGTCGGGCCGCGCTGGCGAAACAAGCTCAGACTTGGGGACTCAACACAATTGTCGCCGCGTTGCAGATCGTCTCGGAGGCGAAGCTCAAGATGCAGCGTGCGACCTTCGGCCGCGCACTGGTCGAACTCGCGCTGATCCGTTTGACCCTGCTGGAACAACTCCAATCGCTCGATGCGCTGCTGACTGAGTTGGCCGCGTCGCCCGGCCATCGAACGCTCGCGCCGGCAGCCGCTGCTCCGGCTGTCGAAGCGGAAAAAAAAAAGCCTGAGCCATTGAGCGATCCGAGTGTCGAAGTCGCGGTGATCGAGACCGAGAGTCACCCGACGAGCGAGCGAGTCCAGACGCCTCCCGATGAACCTCGTTCCCACCCGGAGCGTGGAAACCAGGAAAGCGTGAGCCAGGGGGAACTGAGCGGCACGGCGCTAGCCGCCGGTCTTGAGCGGTCACCGACACCGGCGGCTAGCGCCTTGCCGCTCAGTGTGCAGACGCAGTCGGCAACCGGTCTTGAGCCGGCACAGCCCCAGTCACCGGCGGCGAGTGCCTTGCCGGTCAGTGTGCAGACGACGCCGTCGCGAGGGGATTTTCAGGCCGGATCGGAATCCGTTTTTTGGGCGCAAGTCCTGTCTGAAGTTGGCGATGATGTCGGTACGGCTCTGCGCCAGGCCGGCCGCGTGGCAATCCGTGGGCCAAACCGCCTAGAAGTTGAGTTTCCTAAGAGCTACCTTTTCGCGAAGTCGCTGGCGGAGAAACCGGAAGCTCGTCAAAAGCTGGATTCCGTGGTCGCTCGGCTGGCGGGTCGGCCGGTTCAAGTGGTCTTCGGAGTCTCGGACGAGCCGGCTCAGAACGGTGAATCCGCTCCAGCTCCGAAGGCGACCCGCCGGATGGACACCTCGACCGACGGCGACCCGTATGTCGAGAAGGCGATTGAACTGTTCAACGCCAAAGTGATGAAAAAGGAAAGCTTGGCCCGACCCGCAGGCCAAGAAACGTGACACTGAGTTGCCGCCATGTTCAAAGGACTCGCCAATCTCGCCCAGATGATGAAGCAAGCTCAAGAGGCTCAGTCCCGGATGGGCGAACTCAAGGAGCGGCTTGGCCGAGTGACGGTCGAAGGTGCGTCTGGCGGCGGGCTGGTCAAAGTCGAGATGAACGGCCATCAGGAAGTGCTCGGCTGCCGGATCGACGAGTCACTGCTGCGGCCAGAAGACCGCGAGATGCTTGAAGACCTGGTGGTCGCGGCGACCAATGAAGCGTTACGGAAAGTGCGGGAGGCAGCAGCCGAAGAGTTCTCGCAATTGGCGGGAGGCATGGATCTCGGCGCGATGAAAGACATGCTCGGAGGCATAGGCGGCTAATGGCCAAACAAATGTTTGAACCGGAGAAGCATCCGTTTGGGCCGGCCGTCGGCCGGCTCGTCGATCAGTTCGCGCGCTTGCCGGGAATCGGGCGGAAGTCGGCGGAGCGGCTTGCTCAGCATGTTTTGATGACCGACGAAAGCGAAGCGCTGGAACTGGCCGATTCGATCCGAGCGGTCAAGACGCGCGTCCGTCCCTGCCGCGAGTGCTTCAATCTGACCGAAAACGAGCTCTGCAACATCTGCCGCGATTCCCGTCGCGACCACCAAGTGCTCTGCATCGTCGAGCAGCCGCGAGACGTGCTGGTCATTGAAGGTTCCCACGCTTTTGACGGCTGCTATCACGTCCTGCAAGGCCGACTCTCGCCGCTCGAAGGGATCGGGCCGGAGCAACTCACAATCGACGCGCTCGTCCGCCGCATTCGTCGCGACGGCGTCACCGAGTTAGTCATGGCCACGAATCCGACTCTTGAGGGTGATGGCACCGCGTTGTTTATTAGCAACGTCCTGGCGAACGATTCGGTGAAGATCACGCGGCTTGCTCGCGGGATCGCCACCGGCAGTGTGCTAGAGTTCGCCAATAAAGAAATGCTGGCCGACGCCATGCGCGGCCGACAAAGTTTTTAGGTGGTAGCCACGGTCGCCAGACCGTGGGCTTCCGGGAATCAGCCCACGCTCTGGCGAGCTTGGCTACGATTTGAGTGTTCGTCATGCACATGAACTTCTCACAACAGATGCGGATGAGCCAGCAGATGAAGCTGGCACCGCGGATGATCCAGTCGATGGAGATTCTGCAGCTTCCACTGATGGAGTTGCAGGAGCGCATCGACCAGGAGATGAGCGAGAATCCGACGCTCCTGGCCGATGCCGACTTGGACGGCGAGTCCGACACCGAACGCAACATTGAGTTGGCTAAGGCCAAGGAAGAAGCGACGGAGACGCCGGTCGAGGCGCGCGAACTGAAGGTCGAGGACAACGGCAACAACGAGGCGGACTTCGAGCGTCTCCTCGAAATGCACGAGAACTGGAACGACGACAGCTTCAACTCGGAATCGCGGCACTCCTCCAGCCGCATCTCCGAAGACGGCGAACGCCATCTCGATCAGATGGCCAGCCTCCAAGAAGACGAGCCGACGCTGATCGAGTATCTGCTTGAACAATTTCATTTCTACGACAACCCGCCGGCATGGCGCGAATTCGGCGAGTACTTGATCTACAACCTCGACGCCGATGGCCGGCTGCAAAGTTCGCTGCCGGAACTGGCACAAGTCTTCGGTCATCAGATCACGAACGACGAAGCACTGACCATCTTGCAGCAGATTCAAAAGCTCGACCCGACCGGCGTCGGGGCGCGCGACGTGCGCGAGTGCCTGCTGCTACAAGTGACCGACGACATGCCGCTGCGCGATGTCGTTGTCACGATCATCACGTCGCACTTCGAGGACTTGGCCGAGAATCGTCTGCCGGTCATCGAACGCAAAACGGGGTATTCCATCGACGCGATCAAGATGGCCCGTGAAGAGATGCGCGAGCGACTCGATCCGCACCCCGGCCGTCGCTTCAAACATGTCCCGGTGCAGACCGTGACCCCCGACGTGTTTCTCGAACAAGACGACCACGGCAAGTACGCCGTGCGGCTCTCGCGGGAAACGCTGCCGCAACTGCGAATCAGCCCCAAATACATCGACATGCTCCGCAACGGCTGCGACGCGACAACGAAGGAGTTCGTCAAACGGAAAATCGAATCGGCCAAGTGGCTGATCGAATCCATCGAGCAACGTCACAACACGCTCAAGCGAGTCGCTCAGGCGATCGTCGATCGGCAGACGGAGTTTCTCGACAAAGGCCCGGAGTTCATCGCGCCACTGAAGATGCAGCAGATAGCGGACGTCGTCGGTGTGCATGTCACGACCGTCTCTCGAGCCGTCGATGACAAGTGGATTCAAACTCCGCGTGGCCTGTTCCCGCTGAAGCGATTCTTCGGCGGCGGTACGAAAGGCGAGGACGGCGAAGACGATGTCGCTTGGGCCGTGATCCGCATCAAGCTGCAAGAGGTCATCGACAAAGAAGACAAGAACGACCCGCTCAGTGACGACGACCTGGTCGGAGTGATGCAGAAGCTCGGCTACACGCTGGCCCGCCGCACGGTCACCAAGTACCGCAAGAAGCTCAACATCCCGTCGTCCCGGCAACGACGGCAGTACTAGTCCTCAATCAATCGCTCGCAAAGTTGCTGGAACAGTTCGGCATCGGACAGCGGTTGGATGGGATGCTGCGTCTGCTCGAAGGCGTGGACCAAATCGCCGAGCACGTCCATGTAGTGCTCCTCCCAACGATCGAGCTTCGGCTGGTCGAACAATTTGTTGAGGATGGCGATGGCCTGATCGAGGGCCGCCTCGGACTGCAATGGCCGCAGCGGAAATCGAATGCCAGTCATTTCCGATGAACCGCCAGCGTGGTGGCATCCGTAAACGAAGACGACTTCGGAAATCTATCTCGTGAACTCCATCGAGTGGATCGGGCAAGCTTTCTCCAATGAGACAACGCTCGTAATCTTTGAGGCAACGACTGGAACTGTCATGTATTTCTTCGTTGGAATTGACTGACTCAACACCGCACAGGAGACCTCCCATGCCCGCAACTTTTCCCCGTCGAGACTTCCTTAAATCCGCTCTCGCCGTGTCGGCCACAACCGCTCTGCCAATGCAACTCGTTCTGGCCGATGAGGCGAAGAGGCCGAAGCTGCGGATGGCGGTCAAGTACGGGATGATCAAGCACGATGGCTCGATTGAGGACAAGTTCAACCTCGTCAAAAAACTTGGCCTGCAAGGGGTCGAGGTGGACAGCCCCAGCGGGCTGAACAAGGCCGAGGCTAAGGCGGCCGCCGCGAAAACCGGGATCGTGATTCACGGCGTCATCGACAGCGTCCACTGGCGAGACACGCTGTCCAGCTCCGACGCCGATGTCCGAGCCAAAGGGCTGGCCGCTCTGAACGGGGCCATCGAGGACGCCGCGTTCTTCGGCTGCGACACCGTGCTGTTGGTCCCCGGCGTCGTGAAGGACGACGTCACCTTCGAGCAGTGCTACGAACGCTCGCAAGCCGAAATCAATAAGGCGCTGCCGCTGGCCGAGAAGCACAAAGTCAAAATCTGCATCGAGACCGTCTGGAACAATTTCATCACCAAGCCGGAGCACCTGATCTCGTTCGTGGACGACCTGAAAAGCCCGTGGGCCGGCGCGTACTTCGATTGCAGCAACATGCTGAAATACGGCGTGTCGTCCGCCGAGTGGATTCGGAAGCTGGGCAAGCGTCTGGTGAAGTTCGACTTCAAAGGCTACAGCCACAAAAACAGTTGGTGCAAAATCGGCGAAGGTGACGAAGACTGGCCGGAAGTTCTGAAAGCCTTGGCCGAAATCGGCTACGACGGCTGGGCCACCAGCGAAGTCGGCGGCGGCGGAGAGAAAGAGTTGGCTGACATCACGGCGCGGATGAAGAAGGTGCTGGGACTGGGGTGACAGTTATCGCAGTCGCAATCATGCGATGGTTACCGGATCGCACGCGCGATCAATGCCGCGTCTTGTGACTATTCCAAATCGCACAGGGCACTGCGTTGACGTTGGTTTTTGCGATGACCGCCGTCTTCGGCGAGATATTGGTCGGGAGGATTTCGTTCTGGAGCATTTTTACCGTCATCGCTTGGATCATTTTCTGGGGACGCTGCGGTTGGACTGCGACGCTCATGGTGCCCCCCGTCGTGTTTTCTGTTTTGACCCCTGCTTGTGATGCGCCTTGGATCGACGCACCTACAATCCAAGCGGCAACCGTGGGACTTGGTATTGGAGGCTGGATGGATGTGTGCGGTCTTGCAACGACAAGAGATGCTGCTGGTAGCGATTCAAGATTGTTGACAGCCCACTCAAAAGAAACATTCGCCGAGTCATGCGAACAAAAGCCGGCAAGTCGTGGAGGCATGAAATGACGATCGAAGAAATCCACAAGCTCAGTCTTGCCGAACGCATTCAGCTTCTGGAGTCCGTTTGGGACTCGATTGCCGATGAGCCAATTGCTTGGGAACTCACTTAGGAACAGAAGGACGAACTCGATCGGCGAGTTGCCGCGCACAAGGGCAATCCGAAGGCCGGTTCGAGTTGAGAAGAAGTCAAAGTCCGTCTCCGAACGGAGTGAGTTTTGGCCCCGGAGGGGCAGCCCCGTGAACGTGAGGTTTGGATACCTACGTTTTGGGGGGTTATCCGAATGCTGAAAAACGAAATCGTACTGAATCTGACGGTTGGAATTTGAATCTCAGCCTTTGGTGCGAAAGGCGACAAGGATGTTGCTCCACTCGAGGTTTCAGGCATTTACTGAACAAAGTCCGGTGAGCGTCATGATGCGAGGGCTCGTCGAACGGCTGTTTCATCCGGAACCGCTGGATCAGGTTTTCGCGAAACATGCCGTGCGAGGCTACACGCGGGACTTGCCATTTCACACGGTGGCGGAAGTGCTCTCCGAGGTGGTCTTCACCATTCGACCGTCGGTCGGCGCGGCGTTGGTCAGGGAGTCTGCTCAACAACTGGATCCCGTCATCCTCGCCATGAAGGTTCGCCGACAGCGGTTGCTCAAGAAATATCGCACACGCGTCCTGGATGGCAATCACTTCGCGGCCACCGAGCATCGCTTGGAAGCCTTGCGTTACGACACGGCGGCTCCGCTGCCCGGCCAGGCGCTGGTGGTGTTTGACGCCGATCGGCGACACGCGACAAAGAGACGCACATTCGGATGCTCTCCAACCTGCCCGCTCGCCAGGCGAACGCCTGCAAAGTGGCCGAACTGTATCGCCAGCGCTGGACGATCGAGTCGATGTTCCAGGAACTGATCCAGCATCTGTGCTGTGAGATTCGCACGCTGGCGTATCCGAAGGCGGCACTGTTCGCGTTCAGCCTGGCGCTGACGGCGTGGAATCTCCTCTCGACCATCACGGCATCGTTGGGCGCAGTGCATGGTGAGGAGCAGGTGAACCAGACAGAACCTTTCGGGGTACTACCTGTCGTTGGAGATTTCCCAAGTCACGCGCGGAATGATGATCGCGATTCCGGAGAAACATTGGCGTGTCTTTCGATATCTCGAAACGACCGCCCTCGTAGAGTTGATGAACGAGTTGGCGAGTCATGTGAACCTCAAGAAATACCAATCACACCCGCGCGGCCCCAAGAAGCCGAAGCCCCAACGTCGCTACTCAGGGAACGGAAAGCATGTCGCCACAGCGAGGATCCTCGGTCGATGACAACTAGAAAACAACACATTCACAGTGCTGACCTGCTGGCCTATGTGCTCAGCGGCGGCGAACCGACGCATGAGACGTTCAGAAAGTAAATGAGGGCTTACAGCAAGTAAGGGGCAGAAGAAAGAAGTCCAAAACGTCCTGCCAGTTCTGCTTGAATCGCTTCCCGATCACCGCCGCTGAGGCCATCGCGCAACGCCGACCAACTGCTGTTCGGCACCGACGTCCTGATGCCCGAACAAAAAATCCCGCAGTTCGAGCTGCTCGATTCGCTGAAGCTCCCCGAAGAGGTGCAGTACAAAAGTTTTCGCGGCAACGCGATCAAGCTGCTGAAGCTGGAAGGGAAGTGATGCGATCAAACCGCGAATCGATGTGATCAACGATATTTCCAGTTGTGGCGCGTAAACGTGGCGAGCCATTGTGCGTCAACGTAATCGAATGTCGCTGAAGTCTCCGACCACCGCAGCATTCCGACACTTTGTGCTTCTGCCGTGTCGGATCGGCCCCTGAACTCCAAGCCGTGAAGATGAAAGACCTGCGTGGAGCCGAAGTCACATTCGCCGAAACGGTCTTTGCCGTGATAGTGTCCGAAAAACGCAAAGGCCGGCTTTGCGAGGTGGAGCGTTGCTGTGATCGCGTCGCTAGTGCCCGTTCGGAAATTCATTCTACTCGAGAATGTCTGACGAAAAATTGTTGGCGTGCGGTCGAAGATCGCTCTCTTGGGCGATCGGCGCGTTGTCCAGACAGCGATGGCCAGCCATTTCTGAC
>JBJXEX010000398.1:0-31434 GCA_046156195.1 Planctomycetaceae bacterium
CCGACGCACAGAATGAGGCTCGTGACTTATTCATCTGAAGAAGATTGTTGGACATGAGGCGATCCACCTCATGCTGTTGGTGGATCGTCTGCTCGATCACGACCAGCAAGAATTGGCCGTGAATTTAGCCAGCGCGTTGGAAACATTCCGCCTCAACGTCACTCAGGATCGGAAGGCCCGGCGCGGCGACTTCTGGGTCGAGTACGGCCAGTTGACACAGACCGGTTCTCACGCCAAAGAGACGATCGAACGCCGACACAAGTTCTTCACCGAAAAAATGCTGGCGTTGCTGAATCCGCAACCGGAAGATTTGCAAACGCAGCTTTGAGCGTGTGGAAAGCCGAATCGTCGGTCGAGCACCGTTCGCCGGAATTCCGCCGGAGCCGGCGACATTGAGGCGACGAATTGGCGATCTCGTGGCGGCGTGCGAGCGGCTTTCTGGTGGTACTCGATTTCACGGTTCCACGGCCCTCAAAAGCTGACACTGACTGAAACGGCTAAGAAGGCTTGGGTTCATCAACTCAAAGGACAAGTTGAGAAACAGGGGATTCACCGAACGAGTCCCCCGAATGCGGTTTCTCAAGCTGCAACAGAAGTTGCCGACGTTCGTCTTACCGGAACACTTCTCGGCGATGTTCAAAGCCTGCGAAGTCGCGACGATATTGACGGCGAGTTTCAACCCGCTGGTCTTTCCGTGGAACTACAACCGCCGCACGCTGTGGACGGAGTTTGCTCACATCCAAGAGGCCGCACGCATAGCAGACAAATCACCGATGCCGAAGGCCGGCAAGGACGGTCGCTAGTACGGCTTCCATGACGTCCGGCGCGGATTCGCCACGATGAATGCGGAGTCGATGGACCTCTTCGAGCTTCAAGCTCTGATGCAACACAAGACGCTCGCCACGACGCAAGGCTACGTCTCAATGTCGAAGCGGCTTCAGAAGCCCGTCAACAACCTGTTCGTCCCGACCATTCCACGCATTGGCGAGACAGCCTGAAATCAGGCTTGGAAGTGAAACCGACATGAAACGGGTCATAGTGACACAGCATCGCATCGACGTAACACAGTAGCCGAAGCGGGAATCGAAACATCGCAGGATTCTGGCGGGGATTTGGCACATTCTCAACAAGGCGGCGCAGAAAGCGGCGCAGTTGGGATCATGGCCATCCCGGACGATCCCCGGTTGTTGCGGTTGATCGACGCTTGGCTGACACTCTCCGACGACTCCCGCAATGCGATTGCGAAGCTGGCAGGGTTCGACCACGACTATTCTGGCAGCGCGGCGACGACATCGGCTCGGTAGACGGTGGCACCATGAACCGGGCGAAGAAAAAAAGGCCGTCAAGACCTCACTGACTCGCTAACCTCAACAGTGAACCAGCGAACTGACCCATTCGCCGGACGTGGCTCTCGACAATTACATTCCGCCAAAGGTATTCGAGGCATGGCAGAACCATTTATCCCAACTTGGCCATCCGTTGAAAACGCTCGCCGGTTTTTCGCCGAGCACGCCGAAGAGTTCCGCCGAGAAGCTCAAGCGGCTCGCGACAAAACTGCTGCCACCGGTGAAAGCGGCGACGAAATCGAAATCGACACTGAAGACCTCGATGAAGACGACGATGAAATCTTCGGCATCACCAAGCCCGGCTGAGCCAGAGCAAGCGAATCGCGTTAGCTTTGGCACCAGAGGCTGCGTGATCCAACGCATCGCGGTTGACTGTCGGCAAAAGACGGTCAAACTTTCCATTGAAGCCCACGGGCAGGACCGGGTGGCGAATCAGGCTTTGCTTGAAACGTCTCCCACCTTTTTGACGTGGGCTTCTTTGATCGAATGAGGGCTGTCTGCGTCCCCCCCCCTCGTTTGTGACGGGGTAAGGTCCGGCGGACGGCCCTCTTTCTTTGTTGCGAGCGTTCGCTGTCCCGACCATTATTCCCAACAGCCTCGGCCAGGCGCGGGACGCCCAACTTCGCTCTGCGATGCGGCCCCGTACTGTGATGAAACCTGGTCGAGGTTTTTTGCTTTTGAACTCGCCATTGCCGACCACCAACCGCGTTTGCCTTCGGGGCAAAAGTCTGCGGGAGGGTAGGCGGTGGCGGTGAGTCTTGTGGGGGTCGGTTGGGTTTCCTCCGTGCTTGGCTATGCGGTCGGGCGACTTGGCTGACACCCGCATCTTTGCTTCCGATTGAATGCCACGATCACGTTGCTGATAATCGAATTGGAAAGGCTCGGCATAGTAAGGAAGCGGCCAGCTTGCCGGACACGCCCTTGAGCGCTGCCGGACCTTTCCATTTTTGATGTCCGATGGTGTGCTCACTCGGCAGCGAGTTCTCATAATGATCTGCTCGTCGTGGAACTGAGGGGTAGCCATGCAGCGTGATCCGGTTCAAATGAACCATCAAACATGCCGACAGTGCGGTTGCGTTTTCTATTTCGACGACCAACGAGAGGGGCAAACTCTTCGTTGTCCCGGTTGCCGCGAAGCGACGCGACTGCGAATTGCGGACACCCCGGCCGAGTCGGTAGCGAACGCCGGCGGGGCCGTGCTGGCGATGTTTGTCGGTTTAATCGCGCTCAAGGTTGTTGGCCTTGGATTCTTGCTGCTCGCGTTTCTTGTTGGCTGGCCAGCATTGGTGCTCGGCGGAGCTGATCGTCGGCGGTTCGCTGGTCGTCAATGCGTTCAAGTCTGACAAGCCGCCGAAGCGAAATCGCAAGCGAACGCGAATCGTAGAATCGGAATCGGTCACATCGCGAACCATCACTGACAAAAGGCCGTCACGAGAGCGGAAGATGTACCGCTTTGAGTGCGAGACCTGCTTCACGGAAAACGTGATGACCGAGGCAAAGCGAACTCGGATCGCTGGCCAGGAGTTTGCTTGCCGCGAATGCGGAACCATCAAACGGATTCCCTATCCGAGATTGGAAGTCGCTGAGTGATACTCGCAATCACTGTCCACCGAATGGGAAAATGCCGTTGTGCTCTGTGGATGCTTGCGGCAAGTTTCCGCACGTTGCGGCCCGGTGCGACTTGGTGCATTGAATGATGTGGGGCGACTTTCGTATCACGCCCCCCGCCTCGAATCGGCCCGCTCACGGAAGGTCGAAACATGGCAAAGCAAAAACCGCCTGTGTCGCAAGCTGACTCGATGTGCTTGCCTGAGAGGTCAATTCGGAATGATCAATTCTTGGCTCGGCCAGTGCTCGCACTGTTGAGCGAGTTGGTTCGTCACGATTGCGAATACTGTAGCCGCGATTGGAGCACCTTCGATCCGATGGAGTTTGGCTGGTATTGGTCAGAAGTCGTCGGTTGGCTTCAACGCATTCGAGAACTACTGCCCATCAACCCCAACCGCAAATTGATTACAGGCGGTGAAGACCTGCGTTGCGACATTGCGGACCTCGACAAATTGATCGACGACATTTGGTTTGATGAGGAACTCGGCAAAGGACAACCGGGGGATGATTGTCCGCAATGTTTAATGAAGACGAACAACGCAGACTTGTTGAAATCGTTGGTAGTCCGGTTGACGTTACAGCTAAATCGTGAAGGGACCGAAGCAACGGCTGACAACAAGCCCAGAGCGAGTGATGCGGGAAGTCCGGCAACCACAATGCCATCCGTCGCCGCCAAGACGATGGGCGGTGAGCAACAGAAAACCGGAAAGCGTCCCGGCATCAACGCTCGGATGCTGGAAGCGATGCAAGCGAATCCCCAAAAGGTAATGGGTTGGAGTTCAGCACGCTGGGCAAGGCACTTGACGTGCGTCAAGTCTTCAATCGCTTCGACGCCGACGTGGAAAGACCTGATGATGGCACGCGAACGAGTGAAAGCCGAACGTGCGGTTGATCGGCGGCGCAAGCCGAAAGCGAGTGATCAAAACCGAACGATATGACATTCTGCCGAACGGAGCGGATAAATTTCGGAAATTCTGAAATGCGGGTTTCTGCCGAGAAATCCCGCGTTTTTCATTCCTACTGACGCCGCAGTTGCCGCCGTTCGGATGAAACAACCGAACGAACTTGGAAGTGAGTACCGGGACACGAATGGCGTGCTCGGCACACTCACGGAGATCGGCGATGACGCAGAACCAGAGCAGTGACCACAGCCCTGCGGCACTCGTAGCCATCATTCGGGCTGCGAGGATGGCCGCAGACAAAGAGCTTGAAAAAGCGGCGAAGCAAGAGCTATCGGAGAGATTCGGCATCACGCTGACGTTCGCGAGCAAGTCGCGATTCGCGAGGAAGGAGGCACCGAGCCATGCGTGACGCCTTCGCTGATTCCACCTCGTCCGTCGCGCCGGCCGCTCCGCTGCTGCTGTCGATAAAGGACGCGGCAGCGGCCTTGTCGCTATCGGAACGATCGTTGTGGTCGCTCTCCGCTCCGCGTGGCCCGATCCCCGTGACAGTGCTGCCGGGAGTTCGCGCCGTGCGCTATTCTGTCGCCGCACTTGAAGCATTCATCGCGGCGCAGCAGCAGTCGCAGGCGTAACGGCGTGGTCATCTCTTGTGCCGACGATGTGTTGTCGCTGGCGATTAAACGAAAAAGGCGGATCGACCGTTGACGCAGTCGTCCGCCAAGAAAGGAACCCGTAGCAAGATGAAGACTACCAGAAATCGACTCTCCGAAAAAGAACTCATCGCCAACGTCGATCTTGCGGCTCCCGCCCCTCGCCTATTCGTCATCGCGGTCGATGCGTTTGTGATCGAGGATGGCACCATCGAAACGGAAACTTTCGTTTCGCCAGTCGTGAGCATTCGCACGACCGTCACTGGCCATTGGGCGCGTCGCGAGATTGACGGTAAAGCGGACCCACGAGAGTACGCCGATGCTGGCGAGCTACGGGACGCTCGTTATCAGTTCACCGGCCAGCGGCTCTCTGACGAGATGCTCGTGCTATCGCCGAGTGGTGAGTCACTCATTTCACTCGATGATCTATGTCGTGAATGGTACTCGACGGTTCAGGTCGTCGCTGCGATGTGGGAACCGGGCGACGACGAACCGCGGCTTGCTCCGATCAACTCGGCCGTGGTGAATGAGGCGACGAAGAGGATCACACAGCAGCCAGCCAGCGAGAGGATCGCATTGTGACGGCTCCCACTGACTCGCATGTTCTGGCAATACCTGAAGAACTGAAGGCGCTCAAACAGTGGTGTCTGTGGAAAACCGTTGTTCGCGACGGGCTTTCGACGAAGATGCCATTTCAAGCGAACGGCCAACCGGCGAAATCGAATGATCCAACGACATGGACGAGTTTCGATAAAGCGTGGGCCGAGTGTGCCATTCCCAAGAAATGGTCGGGCATCGGGTTCGTTTTCTCGGCCGATGATCCGTACTGCGGCATCGACCTCGACGGCTGCCGCAATCCATCAACAGGCGAGATTGCCCCGTGGGCTGCAAAGCTCGTTCACGAGTTCGCGACCTATTGCGAGATTTCACCGTCAGAAACTGGCGTCAAGTTGTGGGTACGCGGCCGCTGGAATTTTGAAAAGCACAAACAGATCCTGGCCGACGCTGCCAAGGTGTCGGACAAGACTCCCGCGATCGAGGTTTACGATTCGGGGCGGTACTTCGCAGTCACCGGTGCCGTTCTCAACGGCCAGTGTCTGATTGGCGAACGGCAAGAGCGGCTCGACCAACTCGGACAATCGCTCTGGTCAGAATCGGCTCGCCAGCCGACGGGTAAGCCGTCGGGAAAAGCGGCGACTGACGCACGCAGTGCTGCGCCGCACGATCGGGCGACTGTCATCAGCCGCGCGGCGGCGTACCTCGCTAAAGTGCCCGGAGCAATCAGCGGGCAAGGCGGCAGCGATGCCACAATTCATGCAGCGTGCGAACTGTTTCGCTTCGGGCTAACGGACTCTGAAGCTCTCGCGGTGTTCGACGATTTCAACAGCCGCTGTGAGCCGCCGTGGAATGACCGAGAGATTGACCACAAACTGACCGACGCCCGCGACAAGGTCATCAAGTCCGGCGAATTCGGGTGCCGTCTGACTGAAGAGCGACCGCAGCGACCGAGCAAAAAATCAAACAAGCCGAACAAATCCAAGTCGTCGAATAAAACGTCATCGTCAACAACTGAAATCACTTTCGGCATTCTCGACAAACTGGAAAACGTGGTCCGGCTGTCTCCGTTCCAATGGCACGCTACTTGTCCGATCAGCCACGAAGAAAACTCAAAGTCGCTCACGATCACAGTTCAGATAGACGGCAAAGCAAAGTTCAATTGCGTTTGCGGATCAGCGTGGGAAGACATTGTTCTCGCAGCCGGCGGCATCGCCAGCGACACCTACGCCCAACGAGAGATCGTCGAATCCAACAGTTCGCCACTGACTGGTCAGAAGCCCAAAAGCGAAAACGAAAACGTCATCAGAAACTTTGAGATGGTTTCCGATGACGATGGCGACGAACAAAAGGCACAGCCGTTGCCTATCGACTTCATCGCCAAGGTCATCTCGAAACTGACAGGGGGATGGCCTCGCCGTGTCGGACAATCGCTCTTCGTCCCCAATGACGGGAGACTGGGAGTGTCGTGGCTATTGGACACCGACGCTCTCTTCGCTTTTTTTGGGCGAGCAACAGGGCACCCGCCGGAGTTCAAAGCGATGGCGGGACTTCACACGAAGCGAGAACTCTTTTCCGATGTGATCCGCACGGCGACGGAATACGCAGCCGTTGAAGAATTGCCGCATGAACCGCCAATGCCCGGCCACTACTACTGCTGCGACGTTCCCTCCAGCGGGAGCGGCCAGCGCCTGCATGACCTGGTTGAACGGTTCAGCCCGGAAACCGATATCGACCGCGACTTGATCTTGGCCGCCTTTGTCACTCCGTTTTGGGGCGGACGTGGCGGAACTCGTCCCGCATTCTGTGTGACCAACGACATGGGCAAGGGAAGCGGCAAGTCCAAGTTGGCGGAGTTCATCGGCCAGCTTGCAGGCGGGGCACTGGATGTTTCCGCCAATGAAGACATCGCCGCCCTCAAATCAAGGCTCTTGTCTCCCAGTGGCGCGACCAAGCGCGTCGTCTGGCTCGATAACGTGAAGACTCACCGACTGAGTTGGGCCGAGCTTGAAAGTCTCATCACGACACCGGCAATCTCCGGCAAGAGATTGTACGTTGGCGAAGGCCAGCGTCCGAACAATCTCACGTTTCTGCTCACCATGAACGGCGTCTCACTCAGCACTGACATGGCGCAACGCAGCGTCATCATCAAGCTCCGTCGGCCCGACTATTCGGGGACTTGGACGGACGAGACGTGTCAGTTCATTGAATTGCATCGCCGCGAATTGGTCGCGGACGTGCTCGGCTTCCTTCGTTCGCCAGTCAATTCGCTCTCCAAATTCTCACGCTGGGGAGATTGGGAGCGGGACGTCCTCGCTCGACTTCCAGAACCATCGGAAGCCCAAGCCGTCATCCGGGAACGCCAAGTCGGCGTGGATGTGGACGGCGAAGAATCAGCACTGATCCAAGAGTTCTTTGCGAAACAACTCGCATGGTTCGGATACGACACCAAGGACAATCGAGTGTTCATTCCGTCGAGAGTTGCCGCCCGTTGGCTTGGCTGGGCCACAAACGACAAGACGACGGTCGCGAAAGCATCACGATTGCTCAAGCAAAAAATCACCGAAGGCCAACTCCGACAAATTCTCGAAGTCGGAAGAAAAGACCTGGGGCGTGGTTTCGAGTATTGGGGCGATGATGCGACGGGAGAAACGTATCTCCAACGTGACCTCGAAGAGCAAATCAAACTTCGCGGCGAAAACCCCGTCGCATGAGGTGAATGGACGGTTCGGGCACTTCGGGCACTTTTTTCCTATTTGTTACCCAACGTGAGTTGAAACCAAAAACGAGATGCGAGAGAAGAAAATGAGTGAAGTACCAAAAGAGCCACAAATAGGAAAAAAGTGCCCGAAGTGCCCGTGGTGTCCGCTTGAGGATCGAAAAAAATAAATCTCGTCGGAGAATTCGTGAGAAGATTTTTTTCTTCGGTGGTTTTCGGAGTGGCGTGAAATGTCGCAAAATCAACGTCAGCGAAGCGATGGCTTACTCGTGCTGGCTGTGGCCCGTGGCGAGACGTTGGCAACGGCCGCACAGCTTTCTGGCGTGTCACAGAGAACCGTCAACCGCCGGTTGATGCTCCCGGAGTTTCGACGCGAGGTGCAACAGGCCCGGTCGCAGCTCGTGGACGCGGCGGCCGGCAAGATCAGTAACACACTGGACGCGGCGGCAGAGTGCCTCAAGAGCCTATTGGGCAGCGAACACTCTGACGCCATCCGGTTGTCGGCGGCTCGCGCCTTGTTTGAAATCGGGATTCGACTGAAAGAAGTGGTCGAACTGGAACGCCGGCTACAAGCCGTGGAGGATCGGCTCAATGTCCAACCTGCGACAACGACTCTTGCGGGCTGAACGCTCGGTGGCTTCCAAGGCTCGCAATGCCAGCGAACTGCGTGTCGCCGGCAAGTCAGTGAAGGAAGCCCGGCGAGAATTGATGCGTGAAATTCACCGGGCGGCTTCCGGTCCCGGTTTACCCGGCCGCGTGAAGGCCGACTGCGAGCAAGCGATCGCTCGCCTGAAATCTCTAATTGACTTGGAGGAAGAGAAATGAACGGACCTCGATTCACTTGGCCAAACGACTCAACACCGCCCCGCGAGAGCCAACGAAGCTCAGACATCCCCGAAGACGTGCGCCAACGAACCATCGCGACCATCCGGGACGCCCTCGCCCACGATGGCCTGCCCGCCAATGTTGCCGAGCAGTTCAAGCAGCAACTCTCGTTTTGGGAGTCAGTGCGGGGTCAACAAGGAGAACCGTAATCCATGATGAAAAACTCGCCCCCACGAAATCGGATTGCCGATGTTACATTTGCATTGACGCACAACAAGGCTAATGTAACAATAGTCGCACGTCAGTTGAATCGGCTCGTGAACGACTACTTCGGAGAATCCGCCGTGCAAAAAATCATCGCGTACTATCGAGTCTCGACAGCCAAGCAGGGCCGGAGTGGACTCGGCTTGGAAGGACAGGAAGCGGCCGTGTCGGCATTCGTCCAAACACGGGGCTGCGACGTACTGGCAACGTATCAAGAAATCGAATCGGGGAAGCGTGCGGATCGTCCCCAACTGGCCAAGGCTCTCGCTCATGCCAAACGATCCAAGGCAACGCTCGTTGTCGCGAAACTCGACCGCTTGGCTCGCAACGTGGCGTTCCTGTCCCGGCTGATGGAAAGCGGTGCGGACTTCATCGCCATTGACCTGGAGCACGCCAACCGGTTGACGATTCACATTCTGTCGGCAGTGGCGGAAGGCGAAGCGAAGGCGACTAGCGATCGAACAAAGGTCGCGTTGCAGGCGGCAAAGGCGCGTGGGATGAAGCTGGGATCGGCCCGACCCGGTCACTGGGACGGTCGCGAACAAGCTCGGCTTCAGGGAGCGGCTAAGGGAGCGAAAGTTTCGGCGGCGGTTCGCGCGAAGGCGGCAACCGAGTCTTACGTTGACCTCGTTCCGCAAATGAAGCAGCTACAGAGTGAAGGTCACAGTCTGCGAGCGATTGCGGAAACTCTGAACGCTGCTGGCCACACGACCCGTCGTGGCAAGCGGTGGAACCAAGTCCAAGTTAGCCGCGTGCTCAAGCGAGTCGCGACTGTGTGAATCCAGCAGGACCGCAGTTCTTTCAGTTTCCTGACGCAAGGAAAGTCCAATGGCCAGCATCTCACGAGACACCAACGGCACTCGGCGGATTCAATTTGTCGCGAAGGACGGGAAGCGCAAGGCGATTCGGCTCGGCAACGTCACGCAAAAACAAGCGGAGACTGTGTTGTTGAAAGTCGAACACCTCGTCGCCGCGACGTTCACCGGACATCCGCTTGACGCCGATACCGCCAAGTGGATTGCCGATCGGGATGAAAAGTTCGCCGGCAAGCTCGCACGAGTCGGACTGATTCCGAAGCGGGAAGAGACTCACGGCAGGCTCGGTGAATTCATCGACGACTATCTCGCCGGCCGGCCGGACGGACATCAAACCACGAACTCGCACCTGCCTTTTGCAAGTGCGGAGCAACCTCGTGGAATACTTCGGCGAGAACAAGCCGCTCCGTGATGTGACGGCCGGGGATGCTGACGAATGGCGACGCTGGATGATGACCAAGCTCGGCGACAACTCTGTCCGCCGTCGTGCCGGACGAGCGAAACAACTCTTCCGAGCGGCTCAACGTAAGCGAGTCATCGCCGAGAATCCGTTCGGCGACATGCGAGACTGCACCGTCCGAGCCAACAAGGCGCGGCAGTATTTCCTCAGCCTGGAGGATGCCGCCAAAGTCTTGAAGGCGTGCCCCGATCACGAATGGCGGCTGATCTTCGCCTTGGCTCGCTTCGGCGGACTACGAACGCCCAGCGAAACGCTGTCGCTCCGATGGAGTGATGTTGATTGGGAACGCGGACGCCTCTTGATTCACTCGCCCAAGACTGAACATCACGAGGGGAAAGAGACTCGGTGGATTCCGCTGTTCCCCGAACTCCGGGAGCACTTGGAGACCGCGTTCGACCGTGCCGCTGAAGGGGCGGATTTCATCATCACTCGCTATCGCGACGCCGAGCAAAACTTGCGGACTCACATGCTGCGAATCATCAAACGCGCCGGCCTGACGGCATGGCCAAAACTCTTCCAGAATCTTCGCAGCACTCGCGAGACGGAGTTGGTCGAGACCTACCCGCTTCACGTCGTCACCGCTTGGCTGGGCAATAGCCAGTTGGTCGCCGCAAAGCACTATCTGCAAGTCACCGACGAGCACTTTGAACGAGCGGCGCAAAAAGCGGCGCAGCAACCATCCGCTTCGTCTCGCACCGAGACGCAACTCGGTTGTGATGGACTCCGATTTGCCAAGACATGCGGCACCATGCGAGGTAGTTCAATGCGTACAGTAGCCGAAGCGGGAATCGAACCCGCACGCCCCTTTCGGGACCCAGGATTTTAAGTCCTGTGCGTCTGCCTATTTCGCCATTCGGCCAAGAAAGCGGGGCGAATGCTAGCGGTCAGGTGCGAGTGCTGCCATCACCGTTGGGTGTCGCTGGAGGCGAGCGTTCCAGCATCAATACGTTGCCTCGGCGGGTGACGAACAGCGGGCCGGGTAGATGGAATGTGGTGGGCAGCTCGGAGTGAACCGTTTCGGCTAAACGGTCAAAGTGCGAAAACGTCATCGCCAGTCGCGGCCATTGCTGTCGCTGCCACAACCGGACAAACACTGCGCGGACCAACGACCGTGACGCTCGTGAGAACTCATCGCAGCGGAGACGCACGACATGATCGGACTGATCGAGCAGCACCGCTTGCAGCAGTGCGTCGGCCGCGATCCGCAGAATCTCGTCACATTCGCCGGCTTGCTCCGCCAGTTGGCAGAGATGCTTGCGAACTCGCGGATTGAAATCACGCTCCAGCCCGGGCAGCAGTTCGTGACGCAGACGATTGCGAGTCAGCGTGAGGTCTTGATTGCTCGCGTCTTGACGGAACTCTTGTGGCCGCTCGGCGAGGAAACGCTCGAGATCGGTTCGCCAGATCGCGAGCATCGGCCGGATCAGACGGAGGCCAGACGGAGGTCGGGCGATCGCCTCTGGTGCCGGCTTATCTGTCACCGTCTCATTCAGCGTCCGCGACCACTCCATGCCGCGCAGGCCGGTGAGTCCCGTGCCGCGCAGGATGTGATGCAGCACCGTCTCGGCTTGATCGTCCGCCGTGTGCGCGACGGCGACGGCGTCGCAGTGATGCCGCTGGGCCACCGCTTGCAAGAAGCGATAGCGTGCGTCGCGAGCGGTCTCCTCAATGCCGCGACGAGATTGCTCGGCCAGTTCGCGGATCGGCGCGGTTTCGATGTCGCAGGGAACGCCGCACCGTTGGCACCACGCGCGAACCCATTCGGCATCGGCATCGGCAGCCGCTCCGCGCAGCGAATGGTTGAGGTGTGCGGCTCGCAGCGTGAGGTTCAATGCCGGTTGCAGGTCGAACAATCCGCACAGCAACGACACGCTGTCGGCTCCGCCAGAGACCGCGACCAACAGGCTGGCTCCGGTCGCGCCGCAGCGCTGCAAGCCAGCACGCAGGTCCGCGAGAAATCGGGACGATCCCTCGGTTGACTGAGCTTTGCTCATGCCTGCTCCCCAAAACTTATCGAACCGTCCCAACGAGGAGTTTCGGTCGGTCTGTCAAAAGGCAAACCATCAGGGCATCCGCCGCGGCAAGGTCATGGTCGAGCTGGTGGGTTGAATTGATGAACTCTTGGCACTGGCGTCTTCGGCCAGTCCGCGCAGCCAGCGGTCGGTGGGAGCCATCTTGGCACACCAATTGAGGTATTCGGTGGCATTCGCGTAGTCGCCCTGTTCGTACAAGAAGACGCCGTACATCTTGCGAGCGGCGAACGAGGTGCGGTCGATTTCCAACGCGCGGCGCAGGCAGGCGGCGGTGGACTCGGTGTCGCGCAGCCGGTTGTAGACGGCGGACGCGGCGATCAATCGCTCCACTGGTTGATCGCATTCCGGGTTCGTGAGTTCGTGCTTCAGCGCTTCCGCGTAGGCTTTCGCAATCACGGGATACTCGGCTAGCGGTCGCAAATCGTTGAGGTAGCGTCTCTCCAACCGTTGCAGCGCGGCGAGGTCCGGTTGCAGGCTGCTGAGGATCACTGCTGCCGGCACGTTGCCGACCAACAGAGTCAAGATTTGCTCCTGCGACTTCTTGTCTTGATGAAACGCAAACTTCCACGATTCGAGTGCGTCCGCGACTTGTCCGTCGAGCCATTGCTGGCGTCCCACCGCGAACTGCACGGTTGCCGATTGCGGACGGACCAACTGAGCTTGCTGCAACAACGCCGGACCAGGCGAGGCCGTAAGGTCTTCCAGGAATCCAAGCTCGGCCAAGTGGACGTAAGCCTGGCCCTGCAACGGGCAAAGCCGCACTGCCCTCTTCGCGTGCCGAGCGGCGGCATCGAGATACTTCACGTTCTTACCGACGGCGCGATCGAGCCATTCGCGCATCGCTTCAACCGACTCGAACTGCGAGACCAGCGCGGTATCGCGGAGTTGTGACAGCGACATGGGATCGTCGCTCTGTTGCTGCAAGTGATCGAAGGCCGCGAGGTACGCGGAGGCGAGTCGCAACTGAGCTCGCGCCCGCGACGGATCGTGTTTGACGGTGGCGCTCAAGGCCGCCAGCCGCTGCTTGAACTGAGCCGCGCGATCGGCTTCGGTTGCTTCAGGATCATCGGAGGCGGTGGTCGCCGTCGTCGGAGCAAGCCCCTTGTGAGGCAGCGAAAGTCTCAAGTAAGCGAACCAATGTGGCTCGCCCTGCGCGAGCTGTTGTAATTGCGGGATCGCCCAGGCGAAGCAGGCCACGGTGATCGCGGCTGTCGCCAAGCCCAGGCCGCGCGGCAACCGCGTGTCCGATGCTCGGAGCGTTGTCGGCTCGCCGGAGTCGACTTTTGAAAGAGCAGGTGAGCCACCCGCACTACGGACGGCCGCCATCTGATCCAACCGCCGAGCACACGCCGCCAGCAGGATCACAATCACCATCAAGCCCGGCACGAACCACGAATAGTCAACCAGCGCATGAACCAGATTCGCCGCCAAGCCCGCCGACACCGCCGCCGACAAGACGCGCAGTCGAACATCCGCTCGCGAGCGAATCGTTCGCCAGCACCACTTCACACAACACGCAACCGCCAGCAACGCCAAGCTCAGGCCGAGCACACCGCACTCGGACGCGACTTGCAAGTACGAGTTCTCCGCGTGAGTAAACTCGACCTCACCGAACGGCGGGTCGTAATACATCGGACAGGCTTCGGCGTGACTTCCCAAGCCGGTCCCGAACAGCGGGAAGTCCCGAATGATTTGCCAATTCGCGTCCCACACCGCCAGACGCTCATCCGAATCCCAGTTGTCGAGCCGATCGACCACTTTCTCCGAACCAAAGGCCAAGAACAAACTGCCGGAGATCAACGAGATGCCCAACAGGACGCTGACCACTCGCGCCGACAATCGGCCCGCATGGAAGAGTGCTCCGAGCATCACGATCAACGACACACCGAGCGCGACCGTCCCTCCCCGCGACAACGAGAACAACGCCGCAAAGACCAACGCCCCCAGCATCAGCAGCAGGCCACCCAGCAATGTGTCGTCGTTGTGCCGAGCTTCCGCACGGCCGAAGCTGTTGGCCGTCACCGAGCGTTGTTCGAGTGTCTTCAGAATCCACCACAGCAGCGGAGCACTCCCCAACGCCAAGAACTCCGCGAAGTGATTCCGATTCGTGAACGCCCCCTTCAGCCGGTGTCCGGTCGTCGTCAGTGGGTAATCGTAGAACCAATAGAATTGGCCGTTGCTCGTCAGCCATTGCACGATGCCGAACAGCGCCATCAAACCGGCCGAGGCCCCGATCCATTTCAGCAAGCGTTCGATGTCATCGACTCGCCGCAGTCGTTGCGTCGCGACGAAGAACAGCGCGATGTAGCTCAGACCGACGATCAGCGCCTGCCGTGACTCGCCGACATTCAATGACAATGTTTGCCAAGTTCCCAAGGAACCGGCCGCTTCGGCATCTCCCGACCACGACGGCAGCAACTTCGCGTGCTGCGGTGAGACGAGCCGCAACAGACCCGGCGGCAACGGAGTGATTTGCAACAACCCGACTCCGACGATCGCCAACAGCAGTGGCTCGACCCAAGTGACGGTCCAAGTCGGCCGACGACTGCTCAAGACTCGGATCGACCATGCCAGCGCCGCGACCGCCGCGCTCACGGCCAGCACGCATTGTCCCAGCGCGATGCGGCCACCCAGCAGACACGGCACGGCAAATACGCACGCGGCCAAAGCCGCGTCGATGACCCAGCGGCAACCCCGTTCGAGAACAGTGTCATCCGCGTCCCCATCAGGCGCATGGGACACATCGGTCTTATGTGGCTTATGAGTCCCGTTCGTTGCATCCATGCTGCACCTTATTGTGTAACAACTTGTATCCCGAACACATCCGGCTTGCCCCATTGGTCTCTACACAATTTGCGAAACCCTTGAAAACGTGATCGTCTTACCGCTGCTCTGCAAACGGTGAAAGTCTTGTTTTCGTGAGAGGATTTGCGGCACGCAAAGCGCCACCGACAGCATCGGTCTTGGGCTGCGCTCCGAAGAAACTGGTTGGTAGAAACTGTTCTGTCATCGCTGTTCTTCATCCGCGGGTGGGCTTGGCTCCGCCGCGGCGGAGCAAAGCCGAACCGCGGATGGAAGACGCATTGCCAGATTTTTTTTGCCAGCCGTTTCAAAAGCCGAGCTGGCAACAAAATGAGGAACAAACAAATCGTGAAGCAGCGGTCGTGAATTCGCGTGACCTTCGGTGTCTCGGTTGGGTTGCGGGCATCGCCCGGGCCAAGCTCTTCGCTTCTCTGCGGTAAAAACAGAGTTCCCGTCACTTTTACCGCAGAGAAGCGAAGCGTGGGAACGAGATCGTCATCAAGCCGCACGACGCAGCGCCGGGGGCACCTCCGTGAGAGTTTCTTGATCGGCGGGATCGGGAGCTTCGGACTCGGCGATCGTTTCCCCCGCGGCATTCGCGTCGTCGTGACCATAGTTGTAACCATAGCCATAACCGTAGCCATAACCATATCCGTAACCATATCCGTAACCATAACCGTAATAGTCATTCGACGAGTCGCTGGCGAGATGATTCACGACAACCCCCAGTAAGTTCACTTCGACGGTGGCGAACGCCTCGGTGGCGCGGATGACCATACGCCGGCGGTTCTTGTCCGGTCGGACGACGAGCACGGCGGCATCGACCATGCGGCCAATGATGATCGGGTCCGCGACCGCCAGTACCGGCGGAGCATCCAACAGGATTTGGTCGTAGTGTGCCTCGGCCCACGCCAGCAGTTCGGAGAACCGCTCACCCGCCAGCAATTCCGCCGGGTTGTTCGGCCGCGAGCCGGACGGAATCACGTCCAATCCGGGGATGATCTGTGAGAAGAGATTTTCCGGGACACAGACCGACATCGGCCGATCGTCGCGCAACACCTGCGACAGTCCGGGCTGTCCTTTGAGATTCAACAGCGCGGTCATACCGGGGCGGCGCATGTCGGCGTCGATGAGCAAAGTCTTCTTGCCCGACTGAGCAAACACCACGGCGAGATTCGACATGACCGTCGTCTTTCCGTCGCCCGGTTCCGTGCTGGTGACGACGATGCGTTGGGCTTGCCGATCCGAAAAGGCAATCTGCGTGCGGAGCGTGCGGAAGGCTTCGGTCTCGACGCCGTTGGGTTTCGCGTGACACTGAATTGCGTTGGCTCCCGTTTCGCCAGTCGGTGGCAGGGACCGCACCATCGCCAGCACCGGCACCCCCAGTTGCATCCGCAATTCATCGGGGGATCGAAAGCGATCGTCGAGCAGGTCCAAGACATAAATCAGCCCCAGCCCGCTGCCAACTCCCAGAAACAGACTGACGGCGACGATCAACACCAGACGGGGCGACGAGGGCAATCGACTGGGTCGTGCGTCTTTGGTCTGCGAGACTTTGATCCCTTGACCGCTGACGAGGTCGAGATGACCGATGGCCGATTGTGTGTCTTCCACATCCGCCTGCAAACGGCGGCGATCGAGATCGACAATCGAGAGTCGCGCGACCAATTGGTTCTGACTGGCCGCAACTTCGCGTTCGCGGTCGAACTGTTGCTGCAACGCTTGCAGGCGCGAGTTGGCCAACTGATAGCGTTGCTCGGCCAGCATCAATAATTGCGGTCCTAAGTCCGCAGAGTTCGCAAGCAAGTTGGACTTGGACTGCTGGAAATAACTGCTGACGAACTCTTGCTGCGTTCGGACTTCCTGTTGCAACTCCAAGATCACGGGGTTGTTTGGCCCCAGTACTTGTTGGCGATTGAGCAACTCCGAGCGTTTATTCAACAACTCCTCGTTCATCTTGGCGACGGCCCAAGCATCTTGTTCGCTCAGCCCCATTTGCTTGGCGAGGATCGACGCGCCGAGCGATTCGACTGCCTGCAACAAGAACTGCTGCATGTTCTGACCGGACTTGGCCGCCTGCTGAACCGTCTGCAAGAAGGCCCAGGCTTCCAGAGTCTGCCGTTGAGTCTCCACCAGGGCTTTGTTCAATTCGATCATCCGGGCGACAGGGAGATTGATGCTCTTCCCTTCCAGGTCGAACAGCCCCGCTTCGCCTTGCAGGGCGAGGAACTCGGCATTCTTTTCGTCCAACTTGCGACTGATCTCGTTGCGGTGCTCAATCAACGTCTGCAAGGCATTTTGGTTGTTGGAGTCTTCCTGAGCGTTAATGAAGTTGACGTACTCGTTGACGATCCGCTCGACGACCACCGCGGCCGCCTTGGGATCGCGCGAGCGATAGCGAACATCGAGCAGCGTCGTGCCTCGTTCGTTGGTGACCGTGAGGTTGTTCTTCAGCGCGTTCGGCCAAGATTCCGGCGGCATACCGGCGAAGTCCACGCGGCACTCTTTCGGCAAGTCTTTCAACGCCGCGCGGAGAACACGATCGCTGACCATGATCCGCTGGTATGTCGCCATGTACTGGAAGACGTCGTTGCTGGCGGAATTGGACTTCGAGCTGTTATCCACTTTGCTGTTATTCCGCTCGCTTTGCACGATGTTGACTTGCGCGTGAGCGTCGTACATCCGCGTGGCGGTGGCATAGTACGCGGCTCCCAGTGCGATGCTGATCAACAGTGCGGCCAGCAACGTGCCGCGACGGACTCGCACCGCATGCAGAAAACGAATCGCGCCGGCCATCACGTTGGCCGCGTTCAGCGTTGGAGCGGTAGTGGGTTGAGGAACCTCGGAGTTCATGAGCTGCGCGTCCTTGACCAAATGTATGTCTTAGCCTCATCCAGCTTGCTTCATTGGTATCTACACAACTCGAAAAGTCCGCAATTGCGCCATCTCTGCTCTGTAAACGGTGAAAGTCTTCTTGTGGCGAGCAGAATTCAGTCGCTCGCGTCAATAACCCGAAGCGTTAGCGAGGGCGAACGCTCACCCAGCTTGATTCGCGGCGAAGCGTTCTGGAGCGCCCGCCCTCGCTGACGCTTCGGGTTACTTTGGTTGCGGCTCCGCCGCCTTCGATCCGCAGTTCGGCTTTGCCATCCGCGGGTAGTCTTCCGGAACCGACTGCCTGCGGATGGCAAGGCCGAACTGCGGATGAAGAACAGCAATCAATCTTCTCACGAAAACAAAACTCTCACCGTTTGCCGAGCAGAGGTAGAGCAGGCACGTTTGCATGGGGTTCACAGAATTGTGCAGAGACCAATACGCCAAGCTCGGTGGGGAGCCGACCGAAAGGCCGGTTTCACTCTTATCAAAACAACGTATTCAACGACTATCAAAACAACGTATTCAACGACGTCCCGACCGCGAAGCGGATCAAGTGCAGCGTGTCGATCGCCACCGTCGCCGGAGTCTGCTCCACCGACACGACGTCTCCGGGTGCCAAGCGGAGGTTTTCGTTGGGATTCTTTTTGGCTTCACGCAGACTGGCCTGAATGACAATCTGCTGAGGAACCTTGCGAATGATGTAGACCTTGTTCGCCCCTTGATTGCTGGTCCAACCCGCCTGCGAGATGGCATCTAACAGACGTAGCTCGGTGCCGATCGGGTATTTGATTTCGCCCGCTTTGTGAACCAGTCCCATGACCTGGATCGATTCGGGATCGCGACGCTCGACGGTCACGATCGCTCCGTCACCCAGCGGGGCTGAGGCTTGTCCGGTCTTCGTGGCGGAGACCAGATCAATCTTGAACGACGAGGGACCGGTTCGGCCGCTGATCGGCAGCGACTGCGAATGTCCCACCGGAGACACGTTGCCTGTCGGCCCCAGTCCCTGAGCAATGCGATCGGGGGACATGGCTCCGCCGATCGGATTGCGAACTTCCACGTTCGTCCCGGCGTCATCGGCGAGACCTCCGGCCGCGACCAATGCGCTGAGTAAGTCCGAACTCCCTCGCGGCAGGTTGTGATAGCCCTGACTCTTGACCGCACCAACGACCATCACGCGATTCGTGGCTTGCCGCCTCATCGAGACCGTGACATGCGGTCGGCGATAAATTTGCCGCTGCACGCAGGTTGTCGCGATCGCCGTCTCCGCCGACTGCAAATCCAACCCCGCGACCGGCACGTCACCGACATCCGGCAACGAGATCACGCCATTGCGGCTGACCCGTGGCTGCATTGCCGGCGGGTTATCCTTGGGATTCAAGCCCGCGAGGATATTGACCTCCAACACGTCGTCCACGTCGATGAGATCAATGTTGTACGAGCCATTCGCCAACCGAATCAGTTCGAGTGTTTTGGGATTCTCGATGTGTGCCGCCTGCAAAACGCTCGGCAATTCGCTGGCTTGATAGACGTTGTTGGAAGCACAGCCCGTCAGTCCGAGACCGGCCGCCGCCGCGACCAATGCGCAACCGAACCGCCAGTGGCAGGAACGTCGTGATGCAGACAAAGCCAACGGATCGCGACCAACGTGGGTCATCGACAAGGCCTTTCCGGGGAGGTGGGTTCGGCAGGAAGGAAGCGGACGGGAGGAAAGAAATGCAGGGCTGGCCGCGGAGAGCGACCTTAGATTCCGAAGGGGCGCGGACAGTACGACAACCTCACAAAAATGGTCAAGACGTTTTTGAACCACTCCAACGGCAGAACGGCCGTGTAAAACTCTGCCGATTTTTCCTGCGGTGCGGATCGTGCCGATGCCGATGAAGTGGAGGGCAAAATGCTCGACATTGAAGTCTTCAGGAGCACGCGAATCATGCTGCGACGAGTTCTATCCACGGGACTGATCTGCTTGGCGGTGGCCGCCGCGACACAGCTTGGCGGCTCGACCGCTCAGGGGGCCGGACGCGGACAACCGACCGATTGGAACCGGTTCAATTATTATCCCTATATCTATTACCCGCATAACTTCCAGCGCCCGCAAGGGAGCAACGATAGTTTGTACTATCGATATGGGCCTCAGCAGCGAATCCCGGTGCTCAATAAGAACTGGTACAACTTTCACGACACCGCTCAGCCCTATCACAAGGGGCATCACTTCAATCTGGATGTGTTCTAGGCCACTCGAGTCCACGAAGCATCGAACAGGGACGTTCGTCGCCGGCAAGGAAGCCACGCTTCAGGATTCATTGTGTGCCAAAACGAAAGCCCGCTCGATTCGTCGAGCGGGCTTTCTGCATTCAGGGCCTGATCTCCGTCGCCACGTTCTCCACTACGCGGGAACCTCGCTCGGCCGGAAAACGCACTGTCCCGTTCCCAAGCTTTGCACTGCAAACACGCGAACGTCTTGTTTTCGTGAGAAGATTTTCGGCGCGGAAAACACCCAGTCCAGAAGCCAGCTTTTCTTGCGAGCCTCATCGTCCCTCGAATTCACTTTACGTTCTTTGCGACCTTCTGTTCCGATCTGTGTTTTGAACAGAAGGTCGCAAAGAACGCGAAGTGGGATCAAGGATCGGGAAACAACTTGTGTAAAAGGGGTGGTTTTTGATTGCGGTTCCGGCAGCCCAAGTGGGAACCAGAGAGTTGTTTTACTGAGCCGCCCGCGTCTTCGTCGGAGACTTCACCGCAGCCGACTTCGTCACCGACCTGACGGAGACAACCGGTGCCGAGCCACGTTGAGCCGGGCGAACTCGCTGACTCATTTCAGGAGTGCGGTTGGTGGACTGTCGGCCCTCGGTCTCGTTGCGAGTCGTCGGTGTTTCGGTCTTTGTCGCGGCTTTCTCGGCGTTCTTGGGTGACTCGGAATTTGGAGCGGCATCGTCGGTAGGCATCGGCTCGGTGCCGTTCCGCAGACGCTGAGTGAATTCCTTCCAGAACTCATCGAAGCTCGGCCCGTCCGATTCACTCGAAGACTCCGGCGCGACTTCCGATCGTCCATCCCGATCTGGACGCGGCGAATTGTCGGCATCAAAGCTGGTCCTGCCATCGAACCTTGAGCCTGAATCCAACGAGAGGGATTCCGTGTTCGAGGTGCTTGGCAGCGCGTTGAATCGGGCAAGAGAGTTGGCCGTGTTCTGAGCGAGTTGCGCCGCCACCAAGTTGCTCGACGAACCCCTAAATTGGTCGCCGCCAAAAGAATCAGTAGAGGCCGCGATGAAGGTCGCCACTGACGGAATCGCAACGACGGTATCGGGACTGTTGCCAGCACCGGCCGCCGAATTCACTGGGACCGGTCCACCACCGTCGCCGCGTTGCACGATGACACTTCCTGGTCCCGACAAGTACACGGGGTAGTACCACGGCGGTGAGTCGGACAAGTCGGCCTGACCGATCACCGAAAAGTCTTCCAAGCTGTAGGCGGTCACGCCCCCCTCCGTGATCGCATAGAGGACATTGTCGATGCGCACCGTGCGGAAGACGGGGTGGTCGGAGCGAATCTCGCCCAGCACTTCAATGCCGTTGGCATCAACGTGCAGCACTTCCAGCAATTGTTCAAAGTGGTAGTTGCCAGTTTCCTGATCAATGCCGCTGCTGTTGACCGGCAACACCAGCAACCCATCCTCGGCCGAGTACAGCAAGGCGTGATGATCGTATTGGGCATCCGAGGAAGACCACTGAGAAGACTCATCCAAAAACTGCCGAGCGATCTGTGTCAGATGAGCGCCATCAGAGACATCAAACAGCGAGACATGCAAGTGTGAATTCCACGTCCCCTCTTCACGCTCTTGGCCAATGCCCAACAACAATCCCTCACCGACCGATTGCAGATAATTCGAGAAGCCGGGGATGACCAGTTCTCCTTGCACGGTCGGATTTGTCGGATCGCTCAAGTCGATCGCGAAGAGCGGATCGGTTTGCAAGAAGGTGACGAGATACGCCGTGTCGCCGATGAACCGAGCGGCATAAAGCTGCTCACCCGGAGCCAGTCCGGTCACGCTGCCGACTTCATCCAGCGTGTCCCCGTCCGTGTCGAGCACATAAACGCCGTTGTCGTTCTGAGTCGTCCAAGTGCCGTTGTTCCAGTCGATGTCATCCGCCGTCGGATCGTTCGCGGTCCAATGCTGTGCCGAGACATGCGTCGCGACGTGCAGAAAACCGCCCTGCTCGTCCATCGCGAATTGGTTGATCAACACGCCGGGGACGACGCCGCTGGCTTGCCACGTCACGTTCGTCCCAGCGACGGCGAAGCGGTCAATGCGCGTGTCGGTTGAGTACCCCGCCTGCTCGTAGAGGAATTCGGTCGTCGCCACATACAGCGCCTCGCGAGTCATGTAGACCGTGCTGCCGTAAGCAGTCATCAAGCCCGTGCTGCTGGCCACGCCGGAATCGGTCGAGGCATTCGCCGCGTCGATCGTCACGACGGTCAGCAACGATTGCTGATTGTCGGACTGCGGCCGAACGATGTTCTCCGCACTGGTCAGCGGGCCGAGATCGGTCGAGTTTCCAGCGGCATCAACGCGGAAAGCGTGTGGAAGCGACAAACTCGTGATCTGATCCCCCACGCGAGCCAAATAGTCGTCGAGTGATTCATAGGTGCGATTCGCAATGATCGTCGCATTCCACCAACCCCAACGAACGGGCATGTCGTCGATGAGAAGCGAGACTTCCGGCGAATCACCGCTGTCGTCGTCAGTCATTTCCTCGTCGCCCATTGTCTCGTCGGTCATTTCCTCGATGACCAATGAATCCTCCTCGACAAGATCGGTGATCACGTCCGGCTCAACGGGAGTCTCTGTGTAAAGCGGCTCAGGCAGATTGAACGAGTTTTCCAGGACGATATAAACAATGCCATCGACCGCTCGCGCATCGCGGAAGCCGCCGTCGAGCGTTGTTTGAGTGACGATGGTGGGGGCCGTTCGATCCGCAACATCCCAGACCGTCACCGTCGTCTGTGGTGCCCAACGTCCTGGTGCGAATCCACCGGCGACGTCGGCGATGCGGATCAGTGCCCCGCCGCCGTACCAGCCGCCGCTAAAGCCAGACTGTGTGATGATGGTCAGCCGGTCGCCGGATAAGAACTCGCCAACGACGTTGCCGGACAAAGCTTGTTCGGACGCGACGCTCAATTGATCGGCGGTGTCGAAGATCGTCAGCCCGCGTCCGTGAGCCACATAAATGTATCGCCCATCCGATTCGACATAATCCCCTTCATCGACCCCCGAAACCTGAGTGTTCGTGTCGGAGGCGACTCGGCTGCTCAAAGCAGCCTCGGCCATCGGAGGGGCGTCGATCGCAATGGCCCTATCGCCCTCCAGGAAGTCGATCCCGCGCCACCAATTGTTGAACTCGTACTGCGGGACCGTCTGACCAAACAGCCCACCCCACTGTTGCTGAGCCAGGTTGAGCAGATAGTCGTGTAGCTCGGCTTCGGTGAAGTACGGCGACGCGGCGGGTGAGTCTTCAATCGCCGCTCCCAGCGAATAGAACATGACCTCGACAGGCTCGCCATTGTCCGAGGAGTTCGTCTCATCGACGGTTTCATCGCCAACGTCGAGCCACATTTCCTCTTCCGGAGGACACTCGGTCCCCGAATCGTCAGGACTCGTCACGTCGTCGAGATCGGTTGTGTCTGCACTGTCAGCGGCATCATCCAGCGCGACGGCCGACATCACGCTCGACAGGAGGCAGCGGGGTTCCAAAACCTCCGCCATTCCCTGCGAGACGAACGAATCATGCCGCTGAGATCGAGTGGACGCCGCCCGGCGCGCCTGTCGCATTTGACACAACCAATCGAGCTGAACCATGACGCTCCTCTTTCCAAATCTGAACAATCAAAACCGAACAATCCATGCCCGATTGGCCACATCCTCAGGAGGGGGAGGAAACTACCGGCGAGCCATTGAACCAGCAACCTCAGAAGATGCCGAGCGGCCAATTTCGCCGCATTGCTCCACTGTTTTTCGGCCTTTTCCGGGAGGCCGCCTGAGTCGTTCGCCGACTGAATGATCGACCGCGTCAACGCGGCTACAACGTGCGCAGTAGCATTAAGTCACCCGAAGCGTCAGAAAGACCGGGGGCTGACGCCGCCCCGCTGGCTTGGCTCATTCGTGGTCGCTGATTCCGTCGCCGGTTTACGCATTCGCCGGTATGGCCGGTGGCGGTGCGGGCTTCGTTCCCGGCGAGATCAACATCTTCACTCCCACTAGCACGATCACCACCGCGAAGACTCGCGTGAGAGTGTCGTTGCCCAGGGACTTCACAGAATCGGCGGCGACAAAGCTGACCAGCGTCGCCGAGATCGCGGTGGTGGCGAAGACTCGCCAATCGACCAGTTTGTTGATGATGTGCCGGCTCGTGGCGGCAATGGCCGTCGGCACGATGACTGCCATCGACGTTCCGGTCGCCAGCGTTTGATCGAAGCCGCTCAAGAGCATCACAAATGCCGGGACCATGATGATCCCGCCACCCACTCCGCACAGCGCGGCGAGCAGACCGCTCGCAGTCCCTATCAACAGAGGGAGCATGTAGCGATCGGCGATGGCTTTCGCTTTGTGTCGCTCAGGCGAAGAAGCGGTCAGCTTCACAACGGAAGCATCGGCTTGCTGAGCCGCTACGGCGGAGGGTGCTGGTCGGCGGTTCGTTTCGGGAAAGGCCAGCATCTTCACGCCGACGACCAGGATCACGACGGCGAATAGCCGAGTCAGCGTTTCGTTGCCGAGCTTCTTGACATAATCCGCCGCGAAGAAGCTCACCACCGTCGCAGAGGAAGCCGTGAGGACGACGACCTCCCAATCCACGAAGTCGTTCCAGACATGCCGCACAGTGGCCGCGATGGCGGTCGGCACGATCACCGCCATCGACGTCGCGGTCGCCACCTTCTGACTGACTTTCAAGAGAATCACAAACGCGGGAACCATGATGATCCCGCCGCCCACTCCGCACAGCGCGGCGAGCAGTCCGCTCGCGACGCCGATGCCCAAGGGAACAAGAAATGGGAGCAAGGCTTTCATGGCAATCAATCGTCGTCAAGCGGTGAATGAAAGCTGTGGTTGTTGAGCGGGGACGTCAGCCATTTCAAATTCACCGGGCTGCGGTGCCATCATAAAGTCCCTCGCTTTCGGAAACGTAAGCCGAAAGAAATGCTCCGTGCAGGCGGGTCGGCTGGGACTTTCCCAAAACGGTCAATTGGTCATGATTTTTTAGTGTGGCGCTTTGGAGTGTGGTCTGCCTTGGGATTGCGGCGTCTCGCGTTTTTTTGATAGCCCTCGGGTTTTGGAAACGCCAATTCGCCAAGGAGGGCTTGAGTTGTCGTTTGCTGCATTGCCTCAACATTGGGTGAACGCTGCCGTGGTTCTTGCGCCGCAACGCTTGGTCAGTCAGTACGGCGAGCAGTCGGGCCAGAATCGCGAGGCGATTTATCGGGACGGCTAAACGATCGTGCCAAACGTCTCAATCATGGCCGCGTCAGGTATAGCAGCGCGGCGAGTGCGTCCTGTGCCTGTCCCCGATAAAAGATGTCAGGACTATCGCCAGTCTCCGGAGAGCACAAAGGCGGCCCAGAAGAACGGTGGCAAGCGATCGTCACGCGACTTGTCCAATTCGTCCAGCAAGCGTTGGGCACTGCGCGACTCGTCGCCCCGCGCGAGGACACGACGGGCGGACTCGCGGAGAGCTTGTTTGCCAGACCGCAGCATCCACAGTTGAGCCTCGCGGAGCGCATCCACTCGCGACAACTTTCCGGACCACAGGTTTTCATAGAACCGCTGCATCAGCAGCACGGTGGCAGCGTCATCGACGTGCCACAAACTGGCGACGGTCGTCCGTGCTCCGGCCACCTGGAAGGCTCGCTGAATACCGAGCAGTCCTTCACCGCTCTGCTGCTTGCCTTGAGCCGTGTTGCAGGCGGACATCACCACCAGCGAGGCATTCTCCAACGGCATGGCGAGGATCTCGTTGTCCATCAACAGCCCGTCGTCGGGAACCTCGGATGCCGCACCGTCCGCGCGGACATTCGGTTTGCGATTCGCACCGGCAAGCACCAGTCCCGACCGCGGGACCTTGACCGTCTGCGGCTGATTGTCGAACGCGGATGCCATCGCCTCACCGCGTGTTCCACCGAAGGATTGGCTGCGCGGAATCACGCGCTGTTCGGTCTCCTCGAACAACCCATGCGTGGCGAAGTGCAGCAAAGGAAACTGAGCCAGTCGTTCGGCAACTTCTCGTTCCGTGGCATCCGCACCGCGCAGAGCCAGCAGTCCCTCGGCCGCCGAAAACTTCGAGCCGTGGAGTATCGACAGTGCGGCCAATTCGTCGGCCGTCCCGCGCAGCGGTTCCCAAGGCGAGTACTTGCCGGTCGCGTTGGTTCCATAATCAACGTCGCCAACCAACAGCAGTCGCTCACCAGCGAGGGAACTCTTCGGCTTCGCGAGCATTCCCGGAATCAACTGCGGCACGGGCACGAATGCCAGTCGGTAATCCTCAATCAACAGCGTGCCCTCATTCCTTCCCGGAAGCGCCTCGAACGGCAGCAACCCCAGCACACCGTCGGTCGAGATGAGCACAGTCTCGATGTCCTGTAAATGCGCTTCGAGCGGCAACCACACCTGCGTCCGAAGTTCCTCGGCGATCTCCTGATTCTCGCCCCTGCTCAGGATGCTGTCTCGCCACGTCGCGACTTGCTCAGCGATTTCTTCCGCCGAGCCCAATTCCACGCGAGCGACCGGTTGATCCCCCCGCACGACGAACGCCACGATCCGCAGTTCGTCATTTTCGCCTTTGTCCTTGCGCGGGTAATAGCGGTACTCCAGCAGATCGACGAGTGCGGTCGGCCGGTCTTGCGCCTTCAGCGCGGCGACGAGGTCTTCCGGCTTCACGCGGCGTTGCTCCAAGCTCTTGCGGAATGCGACCGACTTCACGGCGAGTGCTTTCTCGAGCCGCTCATGCTCTGTTTCGAGCGTGTCCTTTTGGCTCTCCCACTTCCGTCGCAGTTCCGGCGCACGCGCTTTCCAAGCCTCAATGGCCTGGGGATCAGAGGGTGGCAGCGGCGGACTCAGCGAGACGGTGCTCAACTGCTGAGTGAGCCGCCGAAAGTCCGCGAACAGCGGATCATCCTTCAGTGCCAATCGCAGCCCTTGCTGCCGCGCCGTGATCAGCCCTTTCCAAGCCAGCACATCGTGATAGACCGCCGGAGTCAACTTCTCTTCCGCAGCGCTGACGGTGAGCCAGACGCTCACGTCGCCGCCCACGTCGCGAGACATCAAGAACTGCTGCTGTTCCGACTGAATGGCCGCCGTCGCATCCAGATGTCGAAGCCGGATCCCAACAGCTTGCTCAGCGAGCGAAGCGGCTGCCTCCACTTGATCGCGTCCCCATTGAAACAACGCCAGGTTGCTGACGCTCGCAGCGGTGTCGGGATGGTCGGGACCGAGAGACTTTTCTGTGATCTTCAGCGCCCGCTGGAAGAGCGGCTCGGCGGCGGCGTAGTTTGCCTGCGCACGGTACAGCGCGGCCAGATTGTTGAGGCTGGTGGCGGTGTCGGGATGGTCGGGACCGAGAGACTTTTCTCTGATCTTCATCGCCCGCTGGAAGAGCGGTTCGGCGGCAGCGTAGTTTGCCTGCGACTCGTACAGATCCGCCAGATTGTTGAGGCTCGTGGCGGTGACGGGATGATCGAGGCCGAGGGCCTTTTCGTTGATCTTCAGCGCCCGTTGGAAGAGCGGCTCGGCGGCGGCATAGTTTGCCTGGGACTTGTACAACCAGGCCAGATTGTTGAGGCTCGCGGCGGTGTCGGGATGGTCGGGGCCGAGTGCCTTTTCTCTGAACTTCAACGCCCGCAGCTTGAGTGGCTCGGATGCAGCGTAGTTCCCCTGCGACTCGTACAGCACGGCCAGATTGTTGAGGCTCGTGGCGGTGGCGGGATGGTCGAGGCCGAGCGCCTTTTCTCTGATCTTCAGCGCCCGCTGGTAGAGCGGCTCGGCGGCGGCGTAGTTCCCTTGTGACTTGTACAGAAAGGCCAGATTGTTGAGATCCGTGGCGGTGCCGGGATGGTCGAGACCGAGGACCTTTTCATTGATCTTCAGCGCCCGCTGGTAGAGCGGTTCGGCGGTAGCGTATTGCGCCTGCGACACGTATAGCGTGGCCAGATTATTGAGGCTCGCGGCGGTGTCGGAATGGTTTTCGCCCAACAGCCCGCGTGTCGTTTCTAGCACGCGATCCGCGAGCATCACGGCGTCGGCGAACTTGCCCGCCTGATACAGCCGCACGACGCGACCGTTCGCGACATCCGCGTCCGCAAGTTCTTTTCGCTGGTCCGGCGTTAGAGCTTGCAGGATGGCGACCTGCTTCACCGCCCGCTGTGCATCGACCACGCGGTAGTTATCCGGCCCATAGGCTTTGCCGACTCGTTTCATGAGGTCCGCGCGCACTGCGTGGGCGGCTGTGAAGTCCGAGTTCGACTGCTGACATTCGGCGAGGAACTCCAGCATGTCGATGAGTCCCACATGCTCGTCACCCAGCAATTCTTGCTGGATCGCCAGCACGGCTTTCGCCGCCTTAATCGCGGCCGCATAGTCACCCCTGTTGCGAGCTGCCAATGCCGCCTCCAGAAATTGATTGGCCTCCTCCTCTCGAACTTCTTGGGCTGCGTCCTTGGGTGTCCTGGACGGCAACTCCTCTGGCTGACCAACTGCTGTTGAATCCGTCCGAGCGAGACCGGTCCGCCCATCAACATTTGCTGTCGATTCACCGTCACCGCCATCGGATGCACCTCTCGTCTCAGCCGAACCGGATGTCTCCTCAGAAAGCGGCGGTCCCATCAGAAGCGGTGGGTCACTGCCGCTCGGAGCGCCGGAGTCCGCACAGCCGCCGAAGAGAACCGCCAGCAGACAGACCCATACGAAGAGAGTGTGATGCTTGGGAGCCGCGCCCGTCAGGGCTTGTCGAAAAATGTAACCCGAAGCGTCAGCGAGTAAGCTTGAATCGTGATTTCTCGGCGATTCCGACCCTCGCTGACGCTTCGGGTTACATGTCTCCGACTTTTTCAACAAGCAGGCCAGGAAGCGGTTGTTGGTTCTGGAACGCACCGCTTCCTGACGGGCGCGGCTCCAGAACATCTCAGACACGAAGTGTGGCCGCTCGAACTTTCCGAGCCGTCTTGTCCGTGGAGCCGTGGTGGAAAGCAGTGACATCGCGGTCTCCCATCGGAGTGCGGTGCGTCAACACCGCGTTGGAATTCGTTGCTTCCGAAAGTTGTTGCAATTGAGTCAAGTTTTTGGGAACACTGATCGGCACTGATTTTCACTCATCAAGCCAAAGTCCTTGTCCCATTAGCGTTGATTAGCGCCGATTAGCGTTCCAAGACTTTTGTCATTCGTTGGTCTGAGGCATTGCCTCGCTCGAATACTTGGCGAAGCATTTGGATCGGAACGGCAACACGTTCTTGAAAGGCGACCTCAATGTATCCCAAGACTTCGCCAAAAGAACCAGAGCGGTGTTGACGCACCGCATTCCCAAAGTTGGTCGCTGTTGTGGACAAGTGGAATCGGAAATTGACGCCCGCCGTTTCGGTGGGAACAATGACTTCCACTGGAGCATCCCGAAAATGATTCAAGCCATTCCTGCCAACCCATTTCCTCACCAGACTCTCTCGCCGAGTTGCATTCGTCGTCTGCCCGACGGCGCGGTTTCCGTCTCGACGTTGGGAGGCGATTGGGTGCTGCAAGCCAGTCAGCCACTGCAAGCGAAGTTCGAGGAACTTCTCGAACGCCGGAAGCAAGGCACGCTCGACGCCGAGGAGTCTGCGGAATACGAAGCGATCTGCGCCTTGGACGACGCCTTGAGTTGGCTCAATCGACTCGCACGCGGCGAACGGAAGCGATAACCCGACATGGCGGTCACGGCGAAAACGCGACGAATTGTTCGCGAACGAGCAGCGTCTCGATGCGAATACTGCCATGCGGACGAGCGCTGGCAATTCATCCGCTTCACACTGGATCATGTCGTACCGCAGTCGGCCGATGGTGGCGATGACGCCGAGAATCTGGCTCTCGCCTGCCGAAACTGTAACGAGCGTCGCGGAAACCGAACCGAGGCCGTTGATTCCGCGACTCAGGCGGTTGTCCCGTTGTTCAATCCCCGTAGCGACGAATGGAGTCACCATTTCGCTTGGTCCCTCAACGGGCTATTCCTCATCGGCACGACCGCCGTAGGCCGCGCGACGATCGAACTGCTCGACATCAACGACGACCGGCATGGCGGACGCGTCCTTCAAGTTCGCGAGCGCGATGCGCAGGACGGCTTTCATCCACCGGTGACTGATCCTTGGATCTCGGATTGAGCGGCAGCTTTCAGTCCCGCGCGGTTCCCGTTTTGCGCCGGCTCTTCGTGGCGCGAGGCAATGCCGGTTTCTTCTTCTCCAACTTGTCTAACTTGGCGAGCCGTCGAGCAATGAGGGCTTGTGTTTCACGCAGCCTTTCTGGAGTCAGGTTCTCAACGATTCGCGACCGGGGAATATCAGCGAGTACTCGATTTTCCGAAACGCGAATCATCTCTTCGAGGGTTTGAGGATTGGTCGTTTGCATGGCTTCAAGCGACCGCGAAGTTCATTCCCCGACAAAAAGAGAGGAATGAGGCTCTCGATTGTTGAAGAAGTCACCGTGCGGGTTGTTAATTCGAGCGAACGATCTCGGTTTCCTGTCCCGTTGAGTTACCTACTCCGGCACTTCCCATCGAAACGAGGAACATCATGGTTACGACGGTTGTCACTTATCTGGTTTATGTGGCTCTTTGTGTGGCGATTGCGATCTGGGTCGGACGGACGTTGCGACGTTACGGCACGATCTATCTCACCGATGGCCAGGAAGAGAATCGTGGCTTGCAAGAAGCACTGTCTCACTTGCTGATCGTCGGGTTCTATCTGGTGAGTTTCGGCGTGATCTGCTTCGTCCTGAAAGTCGACCGCGATGTCATCGACGCGAAAGCCGGGATCGAACTGCTCAGCACGAAGGTCGGCACCGTCCTGGTGTTCTTGGGAGCTTTGCACTTCGCGGTCCTGGTTGGGTTGGCGGGTGCTCGGAAGCAAGCGACCGCCGAACAGCGTCTGGTCCACTTGAGGAAGGTCGCTCGCGAATTGCCGACGTTGGATCCCGCGGACTCGGTGACACGTCCGGCGAAATAGTCTCGCTGGATGCTTCAGACGCTGATGCAACTTGAAAACTTGCACTGCCGGTGGGTGTGGAGCGTTCGCCCTACCTCTGCTCTCTTCGCTTCTGCGCGGTAAAAACGGAGTTCCCGTCACTTTGACCGCAGAGAAGCGAAGAGCTTGGTCCGGGCGATGCCCGCAACCCAACCGAGACACCGATCGTCACGCGAATTCACGACTGCTGCTTCTCGATTTGCTGGTTCCTCATTTTGTTGCCAGCTCCGCATTTGAAACGTCTGGCAAAAAGATGTGGGGCAAAAAGATTTTGGCAAAGCGTCTTCCATCCGCGGGTCGGCTTTGCTATCCGCGGGCAGTCTGTCTCGGAAGAC
>JBJXEX010000210.1:0-6886 GCA_046156195.1 Planctomycetaceae bacterium
TTCCGCGACGTTCAAAAAGACATCGACGAATTGAGTTCCACCATTCCATTGATGTGGCATCAGAATCCCTCCTTATGTGCCCTCAACTGCGGCAAACCAAAGGAAGGACCGCTATCGGACCAATAGCACTTCTAGCCTGTATTCGGACTGTTGTTATTTTTCGCCCCTCATTTTTCGCCAGCCACACTCGCAGGAACTGGCAAAACATGCGGGGCGGAAAATGATCTGCGGCGCAATTTCGGACACTTTCAGCATCTCTGCAATGCTTCCGAAAACCGCCTGCCCAAAACACGACCACTTCCGACCAGCTACTCGAAACACCGAAGAACTTCTTTTCCAAGATTCCGCGCCCGAATTCGGCTCATCGAGTCACTACATTGGTGACGCCATGACTGAGCGAACTCCACAACCTGAAATGCTGATGGACGTGTCCGGCTTGTCCGACACGGAATTGCTGACGTTGTTCGTCAATCATCGGGACGAGACGGCCTTCACCGAATTGGTTCAGCGGTATCGCCGGTTGGTGTGGAGCGTTTGCCGACGAGTGCTCTCGGATACGCACGACATCGAAGATGTCTTTCAGGCGACGTTCTTGGTTTTGGTGCGCGATGCGGCCCGAATTCGGCGACGACCGTCGCTGGCGAGTTGGCTCTATGGCGTCGCGTATCGACTGGCGATCCGAGTGGGACGGCAAGCGGATCGGCGGCGCGAGGTCGAATCGCTCACGAGCGATCCGGTCGCGAACGACGAGTTCGCCGCGATCGCGCAGTTGTTCGTCCGACAGACGGTGGATGAGGAACTGCACTCGTTGCCGAGCAAGTATCGTCAGCCGTTGGTTCTGCATTACCTCGCGGGCAAGTCGCAGAAGGATGTCGCTTCCGAAATGGGGCTGACGGAAGGAGCCGTTGATGGACTGCTCAAGCGCGGTCGGCATCAACTGCGGATGCGATTGGCTCGGCGCGGCGTCACGCTGGGCGCGGTGTGGCTCGTATTGAATTGGACGGAGCAAGCCGCTCAAGCCGCTACGTTGGCGGCGCTCACGCAGACGACGGTCCAAGCCGGACTGGCGTATGCCTCTGGCAAGACGGCCGGTGCGGTGTCGGTGACGGCATTGAGTCTCTCTGGAAAGGAAATGGTTGCCATGTCATTCCTGTCAAAATCGGCTGCGAGCCTTGTGGCGGCGGTCTGCGTGTTCGGCCTGCTCGTGGGGGGCACGAATTGGTTGCTGGGATCGAACCAACCGTCGCGTGCCGTCGCTCCGACGCTCAACACGACCATGAGGCAGGCTCGAACTTTGTCGAAGGAGTTGCCAGCCGAGCAGCCCGTCGAGTTGCCGAATGAATTGTCGCCGGAATCGAATCTCTTGGCTTTGGCGAACGCGGAAACATTCGAAGAGCCTATGCCACCGCAAACGGCCACATCAAAAACTCCGGTTCCCGACGAACGACGCGCCTGGGATTTCCACGAACGCAGCAAGGTCGTTCAGAGCATTGAAGACGCATTGAAAAAGCAGACCGAGATCGCCTTCACCGATACACCGTTGACCGATGTCGTGCAGTTTCTGTCCGACTATCACAACATCCCGATCGTGATCGACAACGAAGCGCTGATCGAAGAGGGAGTCCAGCCCGATCTTCCGGTCACTCGAACGCTGACCGGTACGAAGCTCGAAAGCGCGCTCAACATCATCCTCTCCCCGGTTCTCTTGGATTATGTCATCACCGATGAAGTCTTGATGATTACGACGGTCAAGAAGGCCGCAGCGACCACGGAAGCGCTCGTCTACGATCTCTCGCGGATTCCGAATGTCGAGCCGAAGACGGTGTCGTCGATCATCATGGCCGTGACGAAGCCGAAAGATTGGTCCGAAAAAGACGGTCCCGGATCGCTGGTTCTCGGAACGGACTTCGTCGTGATCAACCACAACCAGCGAACGCACCGCAAGATCGTGTCCGTGCTGAATCAGCTCGAACGACACGCGAAAGAACAAGCCAAGCGACGCACCACCAAGTGACACGACTGCGCACTTTCGTAGCCGCGTTCGCCAGAACGCGGGGTGTCCAAGCCCGCGTTCTGGCGAACGCGGCTTCAACGCGCGGTGTCGAGGTAAAACGACAATCGCGGTCCACAGGGCTTACTCTGGCAGCGGTTGGCCCTTCGTCTCTGGAGCAAACGGCAGCGCCAGCATTCCCAGCACGAAGAATGAGCACATCGTCACGCCAGCGTAGCGCATGGCCAAGACGTCGCCGTGGTGGCCGTAGACCATGTCGGCCAGATAGCCCAACAGCAGCGGACCGGGAGCCGCCAGATAGCGGCCGACGTTGTAGCAGAATGACACGCCCGTGCTGCGCAGCCGAGTCGGGAACAATTCGGGGAAATAGATCGCGTAGCCGCCGAACAATGCGATCTGGCAGAAGCCCATCAGCGGCACCATCCAATAGACGTGCGAAAACTCTTTCAACGATGAGAACGCGAACGCCGTTGCCAACAGAGCCAGCACGAACGTGATCGCGAATGCCGGCTTGCGGCCGATGCGATGCGTGATCTTGGCGAAGCTGTAAATGCCGAAGAACGCGCCGATGTTGAACAGCAAACCGTTCACACCGGCCCACCACGTCAGCCGCCCTTCCATCGCTTTGTTGCGCTTCGCGATGTCGTCCAAGTGCGGCACCGAGTCAGGGATGTCGGACAACGGCTCGCCGACAAACTTTTCTCGGCTCAGTCGGTCGGCAGCCGACTGAGGTCGCTTGGGGTCGTCATCGAGCAGCTTCAACGCCGACTCCAACGACACGGGTTTCTTCGCTTTGCTCAGCTTGAGCACGGCTCCGTAGAGAGCCTTCGCTTCGGGAGTCACCATCGCGTTGGCAGAGGCGAGTTTCCCGGTGGCCGTTTCCATCAGCTTGGCATCTTGCAGGACCGCGCGAATGAAATCTTGATCGACTTTGTCCTCTCCCTTCGCGCGAGCTTCGCTATCAAACGTCTGCCGGAAGACCGTCCGCACCAACTCAAAGCTGAAGAAGCCGATGCCCCACAGGCCGACGACTCCCGAAGTCGCCAAGATCAATCCGATGATCGCGCGACGGCGCAGAAATGGGACACCCAGCAATTCGGGAATCGAACCGAGCTTTTGTGTCTTGTCCGCGCGAAGAGCTTTCCATTTTTCCGGCTCTTGCAAGCGGCGGCGAACGAACAATGCCAACAGGGCCGGCAAGGCTCCGACCAGGAACATGTATCGCCACGGTTTCCATTCGCCGAGCGCCCCCGCCGCTTCCAACGGTGCCAGTCCCATGCTGACGAACGCCGCCGAGATGTTGCCAATCGCCGAGCAGGCTTGCAGCCAACCCAACGCATGAGGCCGCGCTCGATCCGGCATGACCTCCGCCACCAACGCCACGCCGACCGCGAACTCGCCGCCGACACCCAGTCCCGTCAGAAACCGATAGAACACGAAATCCCAATATCCGACCGACGCCGCACTCAGCCCCGTGAAGAGCGAATACAGCAAGATCGTAATGACCATCGTTTTCGCTCGGCCCACGCGGTCTCCCATGATGCCGAAGATGATCCCCCCCGTCGCCCAGCCGAGCATGAAGATCGTCGTCGCCAAGCCGCCGTACCACTGAGCCTCCTGCGGCCCGTGCAACTCCGCGATCGCCGGGCCTCGCGCGAGGTTGAACAACTGCTGGTCCATCGTGTCGAACAACCAACCCAACACCGACACGAACAACACGAACCAGTGATAGCGATTGAGTTCCTTGTACCACGGCCCCAGGCCAGCATCAGCGTTCGGATTGCTCTTGAAGTCTTCGAGACCGTGCATGTCGAATTCATTTCTGGCTGGAGGCGGGGGTCAAAAGTCGGAGCAGTACAGCCAAAGCGGATGCAGGCTGCAACCGAAGAGCGGGAGGATGTCGGTCAAGAATGAGTCCAACGAATGAAAGGAGTCGGCGAATGCACGGAAGGAAGAAAGGGAAGCCCTAGCCGAGAGAACCCGGCCAGGGCCAGACATTCAACACTGGGACATCGGAGTCATGCCTCGCAAAATCCATGAGTTCAACCGCGCGCACGCTGTCGCGGGATGAACCACAAATCGTCTAACGGCAAGCGAAAGCGAACGCGGCTACCTCTCCGTGAATTGAATGCGGTCGGGTTTCCAGATGTGCCGCGTGTGTTGAATTCGCGCGGATAAGTTTTGCGGATCGCGCGACAGGTCGATGGAGATCAGACTTTCCTCCGGGCGAGTCGGGCCGAGTTCCAAGCACAGATACTCGAAGAGCTGCCGCTCGTGGACGGCGATCACGAGTTGCCGATTCGCTTGCAGCACGATGGCTCGCAGCAAGCCGGCAAACTGGATGGCCTTCACGTCGTCCATGTTCTGCACGGGATCATCGAAGACTAAGACTCGGTGTTTGGGTTGTTCGATCAAGTGCAGTGCAAGGAACAGGCTCAGCGCGGCGGTGTTGAGGTTGCCGCAGCTCAAGACGGCCGCCAAGTCCGCGAAGGGGGGTGCGTTGCCGGCGACTCCTTGAATCCGAGCGTACAGCCGGCCCCGAACGCTTTCCGGTTCGGAGAGCCACGGACGGAACGGTTCGACTTTGACCAGTCGATCGAACAGCTCCCGCCAGAGCCGATTCAGCGTCCCATTGAAGACCTGATTCAGAATCTCCCCTTTCACGGTGAGCACGTCTTTGCGTAACTCGCGCGCGGTTTGGATGCGTTCATCGACTCGTTGTCGAGCTTGATTGCGAAGTGCTTGGCTGGCGGTCGCGCGGTTCAATGCTTGCGACTCGTGCTCTTGTTCAAACGCCAGCCGGACGACTCGGTCCAGCGCCGTTTGCAATCGTTGATTCAACGTCGCTTGCTGTTGTGACGCGGTGAGCTTGGCTTGGAGCAACTCCGATAACTTCTGAGCGAGTGCAATCAACTCGGTCGGGATCTCCGGCAACTTCCAGCGGTCGGCGAGTTCCTCAAGCTGCAGGCGATACTTCGATTGCTGTTCTTGAGCGACTTCCAAGTTTCGGAGTTGAGCGTCGATGAGGCTGATCTCCGTGAGCGTCTGCTGCCACAGTTCGCGATCGGGACGAGTTCGCAGCAGTTGCTCGACCAGCGGTTGCAGGCGTGCCAAGTTGATTCGCGCGGCGTCCCCTTTAGCCAAGTAGGGAGCGGCCACGGAACGCAGATGGTCAAGCTGCCGAGTCACGTCCGCCACTCGCCGTTCCAGTTCGGCTCGCTGTTGCAGAGCGACCGAGTCTGCACCGGCGAGTGCCTCGCGATGCCGAATCTCCGCGTCCAATCGCGAACGCAGCTCTCCCAGATTTAGTTCGGAATAATCTCGGCCGCAGACGGGGCATTGATCGTCGTGGACATGATTGAGCACCGTCTTCAGCGCGGCGATCAAAGCCAATGTCGAATCGTCGTCGTGTGAGCTGGCCGATGGTGCCAACGCTTGCAACTCAGCGGCGGTTGAATCGAGCTGCTCGCTGAGCAACTCAAGCTCGCGGCTGCGCGCGTCAGCCTCCGCGAGAGACTCCTGTTGGCGAGCCAGCTCTCTGGCGACGAGCGCGTCCAATTGCTCCAACCAGACTTCGAGTCCAGAAGATGTTGTCAGTTCGTTCGTGACGACATCCAACTCTTGCAGGACTTGGCGAACGGCCTGTCCCTCGGCCACGAGCCGAGTTTCCAGAGCTTGCAGATTGAGCCGCGCGGCGGCTTCGCGTGATTTCAATTCAGTCAGTGAGACGCCACCCGGCGCGGAGCAGCCGTTGACGAACTCCGCGATCATGGCGAGCCGCGCTTGATCTTGCTGGAGTTGCTCGCGCTGCGCGATCGCCGTTTGGCTCGATGACGAGGATCGCAGCGTGTCGAGTCGCTGCTGAATTCCGGCGACGGTCCACGGAGCCTGCGGCAGAGGATCGCCACAGTCTTCCAGCGCGAGCGTCCGGCATTCCGCGATTTCTTCCGCGAGCGTTGCGGCTCGCGTCTGAATGTTCTCGCGCAGCCGTCGGATGTCTTGTTCAGATCTTGCTTGAGCGTCTTCCAGTTGTTGCAGCGCCGGAAGATTTTTGCGGACGCGAGTGATGAGGCCAATCTCCTCCAAGCCGGCCGTGAGGTGCTCCAAGTAATCCAGTCCCAACAGCTCGCGGATGAAGGTGACGAGTTGAGCTTCCGGGTGATCCTTATCGACCGCCTGATACAGCTCCAACAGGCGGCTCAGTCGAGCCTGCGAGAGGTAACACCGATCGCGAAAGAAGGCGATTTCTTTCTTGGTCAGCGACTGCCCCGTGATGACTCCGGGTTTGCTGATCGTGTGCGTGACCTCGGTTTGGCTGTCCGAGCGGTATCGCAGTGTGACTCGTGGCGGACTCTTCGCGGCGAGGTTCTGCAAGCAGCGCGGATAGCTGTCCTCGAAGCGGCTCAGGTCGGACACGTCACCCGTCACCGCCAGTTCGAGAGCTTGCAGCAGACTGCTCTTGCCGGATCCGTTGGAGCCATGAATCAACACGATGTCCGCGTCCAACGGCACCGAGACCACATCGCGATAGCCGCGAAAGTTCTGCAATTCGAGCGACAACAGGCGGTCAATCATTGGGGGAACTCCGGGTAGTCTGACTCTCCGAGTCTGTGAAAGAATTGGCGACGACTGCGGCCCATCAATGCCGCTTCGTGTTCTGTCTTCATCCGTGTGTGAAGCCATCCGTGTGCGCAGACAGTTGCTTCAAGCCAAAAGCGGCGCACACGGATGGCATCACACACGGATGACGGCGACTCAAGACATTTTGTTGCCAGCTCCGCATTTGAAACGTCTGGCAATGCGTCTTCCATCCGCGGTTCGGCTTTGCCATCCGTGGGCAGTCCGTCTCGGAAGACTGCCCGCGGATGGCAAAGC
>JBJXEX010000419.1:0-2638 GCA_046156195.1 Planctomycetaceae bacterium
ACTGTTGCGCTCCTTCGCTTCTTGGGTCGTCGTTTCCATCCGACAATCACACTCCACGGAGCGCAACAGATTTTCGCCTTTCAATCAACACAAACTGCCGAATCTCACGATCTTTTTGACAGGCCACTCCGAGCCACTCAGGGCGCGAGCATCGGCCTGCTGGGCATGTCCGAACGGACGCAACTCCTCGGCGGCCACTTCGAGATCGAGTCGATTCCGTCACAAGGCACGACTATTCACGCTCGGATTCCGCTAGAGTCCGGCAGTAGCTGATTGGGATCGCTGCGTGAGCTCTTCAATTCAGTCGTGCCAAGACTGACTTTTTGCATTTGCGTTTACTCCGAAGGAGTTTCGTCTCACAGCCCAGGGTTGCCGCGCATCGCGGCTACCCTGGGATCGAATCACATTGTGATTTCTACCCCGAAGGGGTTGTGGCCTGCGGGAGTTCCCGGTGACGGAACCCCTTCGGGGTACAGGTTAGGTTCGGGTTTCGTTCCCAGGGTAGCTCGCTTCGCGAGCAACCCTGGGCTGTGAGACGAAACTCCTTCGGAGTAAAGACGGAACTCATCCCGCCAAACTTGGAATGACAGTCATTCCAACTTGTGGCACTAATCACCGGTCTTGTTTTTGCCGCTCACAAGAATCACCGCAATTGGAGTTTGTCCTCATGCCGACCATCAAAGTCGTTCTGGCCGATGATCATGCCGTTGTCCGCGAGGGGATCCGCTCAATGCTCGAATCGCTGAGCGAGGTGGAACTTGTTGGCCAAGCCAGCAACGGCCGCGAGGCGCTCGTACTTGTCGAGGAGCAGCAACCCCAGGTGCTGCTGTGCGACATCACGATGCCGGAGATGAACGGCCTGGAAACCACGGCTCGAATCGTCAGCGCATTTCCCAACGTGCGCGTGATTATCCTCTCGATGCACAACTCCAACGAATACGTCTTTCAAGCACTGAAGGCCGGAGCGAAAGGCTACTTGCTGAAAGATGCGGAAGCCTCGGAGCTGGACTTCGCCATCAAAACGGTCGTCGGCGGAATGACCTATCTGACGCCAGCGGTTTCGAAAAAGTGCATCGAGAACTACCTGAAGGGCGGAGACACCTCGCTGACCGTCTCCGATGTCCTGACTCCACGCCAACGCGAGATCCTGCAACTCATCGCCGAGGGGCATGCGCTCAAGCAGATTGCTCAGAGGTTGAATCTCAGCGTGAAGACGGTGGAAACTCACCGCACGATGCTGATGGACCGATTGGAGATTCACGACACCCCCGGTTTGGTCCGCTACGCCATCCGCATTGGGATGATCTCGTCGGAGGCATGAACGAACCCAGGCTCTCCGCCATTCGTGTTGAAAACGAATCTGTGAGCCGCAAGGCGCTAGCCGCGGGTCGATGGCCAGATGTAACCCGAAGCGTCAGCGAGGGCGTCGTCACAGTTCGCCCTCGCTAACGCTTCGGGTTACATCGCGGCACGCCGCGACGCCGTCGGGGACGCGATCCCGGCAGAATCGGCATCGTTGAACGATCCGGAACACGTTCGGCAGGCGGGTCGGAGTCCCAAGCCCTGCGCGACTCAGGGAAATCGAGGCGATGATTGAGGGTTTGCCGGATATCGCCGTCGTGGTTGTGCCGGAACACTCCTCCGCGAGCTGCAGCCAAAGACTTCACGGCGCGCGGGAAGCTCACCCTTTCAACCTCGCGGGGGCAACCAATCATGATGAATCGGCCGAACGAAACGGACGTTGTTCGAGAATTCCCCAAGACACATCTACGACTCTTCGGCCATTCGCTGGCCTATGAGGATTACGAAGACGCGATGGATCAAGCGGTCTCGTTGTACTGGCAACACCACGGCAGTGCGGCGCTGTCTCACCAGTTGGCCGTTTGGTTGTTGTGTGTGACTCGGCGTGAGAGGGCCACGAGCATGATGGTCGGAGTCGACGATTGCGGCGTGGTCACGGTGGATACGGAATTCGAAACCAGCAGAACAGGGGGCGAAACAAGGACGTTGGATCGCGGTCGGTCGCTCGGCGAGCAGGATGCTGGCCGATGACCATGTTCAGAACTTCCGACCATGACGGATCGGATATCGGGAGCGAGGCGAGCAAGATGCCAGCCGATGACCTCCTGGATTGCATACCGCGACGCCCCTCTTTTTTTGCATTGCGGCCCAAAGGGTCGCAACTCGATAGCCCAGGGCGCAGCCCTCGCTGTTCCACAAAACTTTTCGCTGGTTTCCCGGTCGGGTTTCATCGGCGCGAGGCCGGTTGATGTCGCCACCCAACTGGGCCACCATGCGAACCATTTCTTGCAACTTGGGATCGGCACATCAATTTGGCTTTGAAGTCGACGGCGACTTGGCGACCGGTTTCGTAGAGCCGGCGGATGACGTTCACTGTTGCGGGCCAGGTCGTAGATGCCGTGCGGAATGACCCGCCGGTGGCTCAACTGGGGAAGTCGTGGTCGAACGCGCCGAGTGAGCGGGGTGAAAGTCCTCGTCAGGGTTAGGGATCTGTCGTTTATACACAACTTGATCAGTCTTTCGGACCGAAGGCGAGCCAGGCGGTGGCGAAGTCGGTCATTCTGCGAAGTCCGATCCAGAGGGGTTGTGGGCCGGGTGGTAATTCTGTGGCTCGGTT
>JBJXEX010000425.1:0-3064 GCA_046156195.1 Planctomycetaceae bacterium
CCCTGCGGGGTGTGGACCGAGGAGACTTGGTGTCACGCGGTAGACCTGGGACCAAAACCTGCCGGAGTTCCCAGGACGGCAACAGGTGGTTGGAGACAGAATGGTCGGAAGACTCAAACCATGAAGCAAGGAGACCTGCCGGAGACCAAACATCGTTCGGCAGGAGTCAGAGCGTCCGTAGTAGCGTTGAAGCCGGGTAACTCCGGGGGAGCGAAGGGAACGCAGGAAGATGGATGTGGAATGACCAAGATCACGGAACACACACCAGCGACAGTGCCGCTGGCTCAACAAGCTGGAGCGGTCTCCGCCGACGTCGAGATTCTCTCGCGATGGCGGTGGGTCGAACCGTGCGCTTGGACCGTCCGCATGTTGGCGGCTCTCGAAACGGGAGTGAAAGGAGATAAATGGTTCAGACTGTTTGATAAGGTCTTTTCCGAGCGGAACCTGTTCGCGGCGTTTCAACAAGTCGCGCGGAAGAAAGGTGCGGCGGGGGTCGATCATGTCACGACGCAGCAGTTCGAGCGGCAACTTCCCGATTCGATTTGGGAGCTCTCGGATTCGCTGAAGAATGGCACGTTTCAGCCTCAGGCCATTCGTCGCGTTCACATCCCGAAACCTGGAACGACAGAGACTCGTCCGTTGGGCATCCCGACGGTGCGTGATCGAGTCGTGCAGGCCGCGATCGTGAACGTGATCCAGCCGATCTTCGAGCGTGACTTCGCGGAACACAGCTACGGCTTCCGACCGGGACGAGGCTGCAAGGATGCACTGCGTCGCGTCGATCAGTTGGTGAAGCAGGGCGACGTCCACATCGTGGATGCGGACCTGAAGAGCTACTTCGACACGATCCCGCACGACCGGTTGATGGCTCGCTTGCAGACGAAGATCGCCGACGGCTCGCTGCTGTCGCTGATCGAATCGTTTCTGAAGGCGAACATCTTGGACGAGTCGGAGCAGTGGACACCGGAGGAGGGGGCTCCGCAAGGCGCGGTGCTCTCGCCGCTGTTGAGCAACATCTATCTGGATCCTCTGGACCACCTGCTGGCGGAAAAGGGTTTCGAGATGGTGCGCTACGCCGACGACTTCGTGATCCTGTGCCGCACGGCGGAAGAAGCCGCCCAAGCGCTGGAGATCGTCAAGCACTGGACGACCGAGAACGGTCTGAAACTGCACCCGACGAAAACGAAAATCGTGGACGTTCGCACGGACGGGTTCGACTTCCTGGGCTACCACTTCACGGGGACCAAACACTGGCCTCGCGAGAAGAGCCTGAAGAAGCTGAAGGACACGCTCCGCGCGAAGACGAAGCGAACCTCTGGTCAGAGCTTGCCGTTCATCGTGACCGACGTGAACCAAACCCTGCGAGGTTGGTTCGTGTACTTCCAGCACAGCTACCGCACCACCTTCCCGTCGTTGGACAAATGGCTTCGCGGGCGACTGCGATCCATTCTGCGCAAACGAGCGGGCCTGCGTGGCCGCGGCCGCGGTGCCGATCATCAGCGCTGGCCGAATGCCTTCTTTGCCGAACAGGGGCTGTTCAGTTTGGTATCCGCCCATGTCTTGGCCGTCCAATCCTCTCCGAGGTAACACCATTAACCAGAGAGCCGGATGCGGGAAATCCGCCCGTCCGGTTCGGAGGGAGGGGGAACTGAACTCAATCAGTTCTCCCTACCCCTATCAAACGTGGGGGTCATTCAAACTCCCAGTCTTCGAGTACCAGGATGTAGCCGCTGTCTCCTTGACGCAGGATGGCGGCGTCGCCGGGTTGCAGGGCGTGCCAAGTGACGACTCGCGGGTCGGTCGCTTGCAGGAAGACGTGTGCCAGCTTCTTGCCTGAGACTCGCAAGCGATTGGCCTGCGCGATCAGCGCGGTGTCTTCTTCGACCGCCAGGCCGATCATCTTTTTCGGTTCGCAAGTGGGAGCGAAGTTGGCCAGGCGTTTGTGGTCGCGGAGCAGTCCCGTGAGCCGTTCGATGCGGCCGCTCCGCGCGTCGAAATGTTGCTCGGCGAGAACGTGCTTCATGACTCCCAGCCCGCGCGACAACGTGGCTTCAGCGGGGCCGCCGTTTTCGGAGTCGTCTCCTTCGATCATCACGTCGGCCATGATCGCCAAACCGGCGGATGAGCCACCGACCACGCCACCTCGGCGAACGATGTTGAGAGCCTCGCGTTGAAACGATGTCGGTCGCTGATGATCTACGAATAGCTGAGCCAGCGGACGCTGATTGCCGCCGCAGAACCACAGAGCATCCGCTTGCTTCAAGGGGCGGACGAATTCGTCGCGGTCGGCGTCGGCGGGATCGCTCGTCGTCGCGAACGTGAGCGACTTCAGCCGTCCCTCGGTTTGCAGCAGTCGCCACTCGAAGAAAGTTTTCTCCAGATGTTCGGCCAGCTTTTGAGGGCTGAGGTTCTCGGACGGACGGCAGCTTTGCCGAGCCGCAGGGCAATGCACCATCCGAGGCTTCGCCGTGCCTGCGAGTTTCGGAATCGCGTCCACGATTTCGTCGGTGTCACCGCCGCCATGCAAAATGACGGTTCCCACGCGGGACGGATCAGACGGGTCGGGCATTCCCAACGGGTTGAGCGCCGCTGGGTCACGAATGAGATGTTTAACCGCAACGCCATCGGCGTGCGCGCCCACGCCGATGGCGTTGGGGTTAAACAACGCGGAACGGGGCTGCACGACGAGCGGCTCGTCACCCGCTTCGAGCGTTCGCCAAGTGATCGTGCGGTCGCCGTTGCTCTTGAGAAATATGTGGCCGCGTCCCTCACCGATCGCTCTGATGCTGTTGCCGGACAAGATCAGAACCGTGTGGGCCTCGACCCCCAAACCAATCGTGCGACGTTCGACTCCCGGCTGACGTCGCAGTCGATCGAGTCGCGGGCCGTTGCGAAGCAAATCAGTCAAGCGTTCCAACCGACCCGCTCGCGATGCGAACGTCTGATCGACGATGACTCCGCTGAGCAACGACAGCCCGAAATCCAATTCCGCGCGGACCCAACCGTCAGCATCCTCATCCTTCGCTGCATCACCTGCGATGATCACTTCCGGCAGGCTCGCCAT
>JBJXEX010000427.1:0-4818 GCA_046156195.1 Planctomycetaceae bacterium
ACCCCTGGTAAAGCGGTAAGGCTGCTAGGTTGTTATGTCCTGGGCCGCGAAACACAGACAACGCGGAAGCCTGAGTAGCCGTTCCGGAGGTCGGGAGAGTCCCCGACGCGATCGGCCGAGCGGGTGAGCCCCGGACGATAGTTCCAGGAGCCCCCACGCAAAACACGATATTCCGAGCCGCTCGTCGGCAGCGGGTCCGTCGTGACCCCATTACGCCGTGCATACAGCTTCTCGTCATAAGTGTCCTCGCACCACTCGAACGCGTTGCCGATCATGTCGTGCAGCCCAAACTTGTTCGCCGTGAATGAGCCGACCGGGGCCGTGAACGGGAACCGATCGTCGAACGAGGCAAGTGTGAATGACTCCGCTCCCGGAATTTTTTTCAGGCTCTGATCCCCAATATTCGCGATCCGGGCCAAGCTCGACTCGTCATCCCCATTCGGATGCCGCGTTGTCGTCCCGGCGCGGCAGGCGTATTCCCACTCCGCTTCCGTCGGCAGCCGATACGTCTTTCCTTCCTTGCGGCTGAGCCACGCACAGAACGCCTTGGCGTCATTCCACGAGACGTTGACCACCGGATGATTGTCTTCATACGCAAACCCGGTCGATCGCCAGGTGTACTTCGGCTTGCGCCCCTCGAACTTCTTCTCCGCCGCGTCGTAGCCGTAACCACCTTCACCATCTTTCTCGGCATCAGTCTTGTAGCCATCATCCAACACGAACTTCGCAAACTGTCCCTTCGTGACTTCAAACTTCCCCAGGTAAAACGGCTGGCTGATCCGTACGCGATGCTGCGGCTGTTCGTTATCCGCGAACTCTCGCTTGAAGCCTTCAGTCGAGTAGTCCCGCAGCAGCTTGTCGACGTCACCCTTCGTGGAACCCATCTCGAAATCACCGGCGGGGACCAGCACCAAATCCATTCCCACTGAGTTCCTCATGTCTTTAGTGTCGACACGTTTCAATTGCAGATCGACTCGGCCGTTGACGAACGGAAAGGGCGTTTGTCGATCGCGGCCGTTCCCTTGGCCAGCCACCAGTTTTTCGACGCGATCGGTCACGCGATCCGACAGAGCCGCCATCCGCACGGGACCGACAGCCGCCAACGCTTCCATCTCTTCCAGCAGGCATTTGGTAAACGCTCCATGCCCCCAGTCGCGATGCTCGAACGCTTGCTCGCCGGCGGAACAGGCGAAGAACGCGGCCGTGTTCTCCGGGATGTCACTGGCCTTGAGCTGTGCTCCGAACGCGCGCCCACGCGGACGGTTCGGATCGTTCCGGCAACAGTCCGCCAGCAACACTCGATTCCCCGCCGGAGAGACCTTGAGCGCCAGCAGCAACTCGGACATCGCCACCAGACTGTCCGGGTCTTCTTGCAGCAGCTCTTTGGCATCCTTGCCAAACAACGCCCGGCCTTGCTTGTCTCGCACGACTCGTAGCGTCGTGTCATACGGGCAAAAGTAAGCCGTGTTCGTATTCACCGGCTCGGTCCCATGCCCGAACAACGCGATCAACGCGACTCCATCACTGTTGGCTCGGCGATTGAACGCATCGAGCTTCTCGCGAATGGCCTTCTGAGTCGCCTGCTTCCCCAGCAGCAGATCGACCGTGTACCCCGAACTCCGCAGCACCTCGGCCAACGACTTGGCATCGACCTCCGGGAATTCGAGCTGCGCCTTGTTCATGTCCGCGTGCTGGTACTTGGTGACACCGGCGATCAACGCGTACTTCTCCGGCTCATCCGCCTTGGCACCGGACACGACGCAAGCCAACAGAGCCATCCAACACGGCAAGAGACGACGGTTTCGCATCATGTTCTACTCCAAGTTCCAAGTTTGGCGGCTTCGGCAGTGAGGAATTTCAGATGGCAGATGGCAGATTTCAAATCTGCCATTTGCCATTTGAGATTTGCCATTTGAGATTTGCCATTTGAGATTTGAACACTCGCACCCAATGGGTTCAATCATGCTTCACGCGATGGAGAACGAACATCCGCGAGATTTCTTCCCGCGTTCTTCCAAAATTTGTCGTCGTCAGTCTCCACCGGAAACGACTTGAATCGCGCTTGATAGAGATGCCTCTACTTCCAGGATGACGATCTCGCGAAACGCGATCGACCGCACGTCGCGCGTGAGGATTGCTTTCCGACGCCCCAGCGTCCCGCACGTCGGGCAAGGATAAGTCTTGGCACAACAAGAAACTTTGGCTCGCCGCGTCTTGGCTTCCATGCCTGCGCCCGTTCGTGAGTGTTCGTGAAGCAAACATCACGTTAGGAACGCAGGTTTTTACTTTTCCCGTAACCTCAAATCGCACATGGCTCTGAAAACGCTGTCGGGATCAGCGAGAAGTGTCCTTGAATTGCCCAAATTTCCCGCCGGCCGCAATGCGGTGGTGACTCCTTTGGATCAATGGTTATTCTTTCTCCGCAATGCTCTGGGAATGGATTCCGAGCATGTCCCGCCATACTTGACCTTGCCGACGATCCACAAAGCGATTGATGAGTTGCACATGATCAGCGTCAACGAAGCCGACCATGAACTTTACCTATCACGTCGCAAATACTTGCTCGACGAGCAATCCCGCCGCGAGGAAGGGCTTGAAGAGGGACTCTCGAAAGGAGTCATTCAGGGACGCATTCAAATGCTCGAATCGCTGCTCGGATTGGCCCATCGCCGATTGCTCAGTTCAAATCGGAAACCCCGGACGAATTGCTGCGCATCGAAGCGGAGTTGAAAGCCAAGTTGGCGAATCGGTCGTGAGTCGTCGCGACCGTGCCGGCTCGCGCGAACAACAGCCACGAACACGCCGACACGATTCCCGGCCAGTACGAAGTCGTCCTGCAAATGTTCAAGTACGAAGGCTACGCCAAAGACCCCGCCGGAAATTTCACGAAGAGCAAGCTCGTCGAGGTCTCCAATAAGGTCAGTGACACGGTCGGGTGACGAACGATGGAGACCATCTACCTCGAAACTACGATCGTCCGACATCTGGTAGGACGCATTCACCTCAACCCGCTCATTGCGGCTCGCCAGCAAGCAACGCGAGATTGGTGGCGTGACGAAGCCTCCAAGTACACCGTTTTGATTTCCCAACTTGTTCTCGATGAATGTTCTGATGGAGACCCTGAGGCGGCGGTTGAACGACTGGAAGTGGTGAAGAATCTTGACCTGATCGAGGTCTCCGACGAAGTGGATGCTTTGGCCGCAGCCTTGATTGCGGGAAACGCAGTTCCGGCGTCGGAGCCGCGAGATGCGTTTCACATCGCGATTTCTGCGGTCAATGGAATAAACTACCTGCTGACTTGGAACTTCAAGCACATTGCGAATGCGTCCCTGCGTGAGCGAATCGAACAAGTCTGCCGCGAGGCCGGTTTTGATCCGCCTGTGATTTGTACTCCCGAAGAATTGATGGGGAATGATGATGGTTCCGAATCCGATCACTGAGGAAATCCGCGAGATTCGTCATCGCTTGGCGGCTCAGTTCGAGAACGATGTGTTCCGCATCGGTGCCGAGACACGTCGCCGTCAAGCGACATCGGGCCGCCGAGTCATTCGTCTGCCAAGTCGGACGCCAGCAGACGGAAAATCGTCGAGTCCTGGGACCAAGATGGGGGTCATCGCAGCGAAATCGAGTGTCGGTTCGGGGGTGATTTCGAGTTGAAGGCTACACCAAAGACCCCGCCGGAAATTTTACGAAGAGCAAGCTCGTCGAGGTCTCCAATAAGGTCAGCTACACGGTCTGAAAAAAGCAGCGATTAGATACCTGCCCACCGTCTTCGGAAAAAACTGTTTCAAGGAGCAACGCAGATGAATACCAGATTTATTGCGATGTTAGTCCTCACCTTCGCATGCGTCGCATTTTCCTTGCGGGCAGAAGCGCCCGACGAGAAGACGGAAGCGAAGCTCCGAGAGCTAGTAGCGGAAAACGTAAAGCTGAAAGAAGATAATCAAAAAGTGGTACAGGCCCTTATTAGTGCCACCGCAACTGGCCTTAAACTTCTAACTGAAATCGACAGGTTGACCGACGATAGCAAGCCAATTCCGCAAGGCGCTGAGGCGCAAAAGCAACTCGACGAACTGAAAGCCAAGCGCGACCAGCTTCGTGCGGACCTAAAACGAATTGAAGATCGCATTGCCAAATTGGAAGGTAGCGCGAGTCCCAAACCCGACATTGGCAAGTTCAAGCTTCCTGGGCCGCTTGAGAAGATTGAATGCGATGCCTCAATGCTGACCAAACAATTCGAGGTCGTTGAAACGAAGTTCTATCCACCTGGGGAGTTTCGATGGTCGGTAACAAATAATCTCGTGGATAGTGATGTGATCGTGTTGCACCTGAAGACCCCAAAGAAGGTTATTGGAGATTTCGGGGCCATGACGCCGTTTGGAAAGGAGAGACCCACGATAAAGTTCTATGAAGTTGTGGCTGGAAATGACGAACTCGTGACAAAATTTGACGTCTTCGCCGATTTTGTTAGAAACGGCGAAACACTCGAAGCCGGGAAGGTCTTTAAGGCTGTGATCTTCGTGGAGCCTGAGGAAGGTTCTAGAAAACTCTTGAGCCGCCGAGTTTCTAAGGCGAAGTTCTTCTTGCCAAATTGATCGAGGCTCTGACAGATTTCAAATGAACTTTCTGCCGACGAGTTGATCGTCGCTCGCTGGTTCCCCTGCCCATTGGTTCTATTTCTTGGAGACAAGCATGTTTCATATCGGCCACGAAAAAGTCCCCATGTGCTCTGGTCATGGACCGACGCGGCGGAGTTTTCTGCAAGCGGGGTCGGCGGGGTTGATGGGCTTGTCGCTGCCGGCGTGGATGTCGCTGGAT
>JBJXEX010000433.1:0-6489 GCA_046156195.1 Planctomycetaceae bacterium
GCGAGCCGACATCTACGACACCGGAGATCAATACTGTCTGCGGTTCCACGAGAAAGGGGGCAAGTCCCGCGAGATTCCCGTCCGCCACGACTTGGAAGGTTTCCTGTTTGCCTACATCACCGCCGCCGGAATCGAGACGGCAGAGAAAGGGACTCCACTGTTCCGCTCCGCCATCCGCCGCACCGGCCAACTGACGAGCCACCGACTGACCGCGACCGACATCAGCCGCATGGTCAAACGCCGCATGAAGCAGGCAGGCTTGCCGACACGCCTTTCCCCGCACTCATTCCGAGTGGCCACCATCACCGACCTCTTGGCGCAAGGCGTTCCGCTGGAGGATGTCCAGTACTTGGCCGGTCACGCCGACCCAAGAACCACCCGCCTCTACGACCGCCGCCAACGTCGTATCACGCGAAACATCGTCGAACGGATTTCGATTTGACTGGCAACCACTTGGATGATTTCTTCCTGTTCAACAATGGTTGACACGAATCAATCCAGTTCGTGGCTTTTGATCGTGCGCAAGCGTGTGCTATCGTCGTTGCCGAGCGGCGAATCGCATGATGCGAGGCTGGAGACTTTGTTGGGGCTTAAACGCATGGGAACACCAAAAGAGGCGACGGGAGAATTTGAGCAGTCGTTCGTTGGTGTTGAAAACACTGGAATGACCCCTTGGAAAATCATTCAGTCGTACGACGACAAGACTTGGGAGCAATTCATTGCCGAATGGGCAGAGGGATTTGATCCGCCCTATCAGCAAATTGTTCCATTGGGTGGGGCCGGAGACAAAGGACGGGATATTGTCGCGTACATTGGAGAGCCAACCGATCCGGCCTCGGCATGGGACAGCTACCAGTGCAAGCACTATCGAAGCCCACTTACACCGACCGACATTTACTTGGAATTGGGCAAGCTCTGTTACTACACGCAACGCGGCGACTATTCGATACCGCGAAGGTATCGTTTTGTCTCACCACTTGGTGTTGGAACCAAGTTGCACGACATGTTGAAGAAGCCTGCGGTACTGCGTGCTGATTTGCTTGCCAACTGGGACAAATACTGCCGCCACGGAATCCAAACGGCTGAAGTACCACTCGATGACGCATTGCGGAAATACATTGACGATTTTGATTTCACAATCGTCTGGTTTCTGACACATACTGAAATCCTAGAACAGCACGAGCGTACGAAGTATTGGTATCGTCGTTTCAAAGTAGAGCCGCCATCTCGACCAGAGGTGACTGATCCACCCGTTGATGTCAAACCAGCCGAACTTGGATACATCCAGTGCCTACTTGAAGCATACTCTGATAAAAAGAAAACGCGGATTGCTTCAGTTGAGGAATTGTCGGAAACCCCGAAGCTGGAAAAGCATTTCAAGAACTCTCGCTACTGCTTCTATTTGGCGGATGCGCTGGCTCGCTTTTCGCGAGACCATTTTGGCATTCATGCTTTTGACGGCATCAAGCGGCACGTTTACGACGGAGTGATCGACGTGACATTTGCAAATCACGCGAACGGGTTTGAATGCGTGATCGAAGTCACCAAGACCGCCGCAACTCTGCAATTGCCAGCATCCGACATCGCTCCGCATGTATCACCAGCCGACAAGAAGGGCCTTTGTCACCATTTGGCAAATGATGGGGCCATGAAATGGTGTGGCCATGAGTGAACAGTCAGCTCCAACAATGTCTGTCTTCAATACGCCTTTGGAGTGTGGACTGCGATCAGCTTGCCTCTTGCTTGCTGCATTTCCCGAATCCTGCGACTTGCAGCGCCTCGTGCAGTATGACTACCTCGTCGTGCATTCTGGCGATGTCGAAGGTGGACCTCCAAGCATTCATCCAGCAACCCCGAATCGTTCCGGTGAGTTACTCGTTCGGCGTTCTCTGGTTGAACAGGGGCTTGAGTTCATGGTTGAGAGGCGTGTCGTCGAGAGATCATTCTCAACTCACGGCTTCATGTACTCGGCTGGTGAATATGCTGCGGTGTTTCTTGATGCGGTAAAAGCCCAGTACATCGTCCAACTTCGGCAACGAGCTGACTGGGTTGTTCAACAGTTCCAGCAGATGAGTGACGAAGATTTGGCCGCATACATGCAAGAGCGATGGTCACATTGGGGAGCGGAGTTTGTTCGCGAGTCCCTTCTGGAGATGACAGAAGAATGACGGCCAAGCGACTGACAATTCGGGGTCTGCGTGTGATTGGTGACGGACGGCCCCCAGCCGAAGTTGCGTTCGCACCCGGTTTGAACGTGATCGTGGGTGCGAGCGATACCGGCAAGACGTTCATATTCGAGGCACTGGATTTCATGCTCGGAGCGGGAGACCCGCTTCGGCGTATCCCGGAGTCCATTGGCTACGACCGTGTTTTTCTTGAAGTTGACCCCAGCAACAATGCTGCGTTCACTGTTCGCCGTGGCTTTGACGGCGGTGACGTTGAGATACTGGAATTCGCGAACGGAAGAGACCAAGCACCGACGGAAACACTCGAACTTTCCGCCAAGCACACAACAGGTTCAGACCGTTCGCTCTCCGCTTACTTGCTCAATCAAATTGACCTCGGTGGCCGACAGATTCGGAAGAATGATCGCGGCGAAAAGGTGGCACTAACCTTTCGGCATGTTTCTGACCTGACGCTCATCAGCGAGGAACGCATCATTCATCAAGGGTCGCCCATTCTCTCAGGTCAGTACACCGAAGGGACGAGGGAAGAAAACCTATTCGCTTTCTTCCTGTCCGGGCAGGACGACAGCCAGATTATCGCGCAAGAGAACAAGCAGAAGCGGAATGCGAGACTTGATGCAGAGGCCAACGTCGTCGAGGCAATTCTTGAGGAGCGGCGAGCGAGTCTAAACTCCCTCGTGAGCAGTCATTCTGAACTTGCAGACCAAACCAGACGGCTGGAAGTAACAATCAAGGAACTCACCACTTCAATCGTTACCACGCAGGATGAGATCGCAACGCTTGAAGTTGAGCGAAGAAGTCGCTTCGAGGAGCGTACAGAACTTGCATCTCGAATCAATTTCGTTGGCGAGCAATTGAAACGGCTTCGGCTCTTAGATGACTACTATCGCACTGATCTGCAACGCCTTCAGGCGGTGTTGGAAGCGAGTCGAGTGTTCCATGAACTCCCTGAAGGTGTCTGCCCGCTTTGTAACCAGCGGATTCCAGCCGTGAACGAAGACAACTCAACGCACCATCTCAATTTTGAAACCGCCTGCGAACAAGAGACCAACAAGATCGCCGTGTTGAGGAGTGACCTTGGGAAGGCCGTCGCTGACTTTGAGGCGGAAGAAGCCGAAGCCAGACGCAGAATGGAAGGTGTGACAAGTCGCTTACGGGGCATCGACTCCCAATTTGAACGGACGCTGTTGCCGTCAGTGCGAACTGCTCAAGTCGAACTCCAAACAGTCATTCAGAAACGAACCGCGCTCGCCCAAGCAGAGTCGATGAAGTCAACAGTTGAAAGTCTTGAGCAGCGATTGCAGGGAATTACGAACCTGCGGCAAGCAAAAACTCCAAAGCTGACTTTCGACAACCGGGCATCGACCAGTGCCGCATCCGAATTCTGCAAGGTTGTTGAAGACTTGCTCGCCGCATGGAAGTACCCACGTCTCGGAACGGTGGCGCTGGACAGTGACAAATGCGATCTCGTCATCGGGGGGCAAGACCGTGCCAACAAGGGCAAGGGCTATCGAGCCGTCACTTACGCTGCGTTTACAATTGGGCTGATGAAGTATTGTCGCAGCAAAGGCATTCCGCATCCCGGCTTTGTGGTTCTCGACACTCCACTGAACCCGTTCAAAGGTCCGAAGTCGGCATCAGCGGATGACAAGCTGACGAACGAAGTGAAGGTCGCGTTCTACAATTACCTTGCTGACGACAAGAGCGGCGATCAGGTGATCATTCTTGAAAATGAAGAACCGCCAGACGAATTGAGAGACCGGATCAACTACTACAGCTTCTCTGGCAATCTTGATCTGGGCCGATTTGGCTTCTTTCCCGTAGAGGCCACGAGTTCGCAGGAGGCCAGCGTTGACTGACTTGAATGAAAGCAAAGCAACGACAACGGCGGCCCCTCATCCCGGTCAGATCGCACGAGTTCGCCAACGGCTCTACTTGGTTGAGTCGGTCGTCGAGCCGCCGCGTGTGGGGGATAGTCGGTTGGTTCGGCTGTCGTGTGTTGATGACGACGCTCAGGGGCAACCGTTGGAGGTGCTTTGGGATCGTGAGATCGACACGGAAATTCTTCGCGGTGAGGCGTGGGACGCGATTGCGAAACGTGGCTTTGATCAGTCTCGCGTGTTTGCGGCCTACCTCAACACGCTGAAGTGGAACTGTGTGACGGCCACTGACCCGAAGTTGTTTCAGTCGCCGTTTCGGGCGGGCATCAAGTTGGATGCCTACCAGTTGGAGCCGCTGCGCAAGGCGTTGCGATTGCCTCGCGTGAATCTCTTCATCGCCGATGACGTGGGCTTGGGCAAGACGATTGAAGCGGGGTTGATTGCTCGCGAGTTGTTGCTGCGGAAGAAGGTTCGCGAGATTGTCGTCGCGTGTCCCCCTTCCATGTTGCTTCAGTGGCAGGACGAACTGGAGAGCCGCTTCGGACTGACCTTCGAGATTCTCGACAAGGACTATGTGAAGAGTGTGCGTCGTGAGCGTGGCTTCGGAGTGAATCCGTGGAGTACGCACTCGCGGTTTCTGATTTCGCATCGGCTGTTGATTGACGAGAATTACGCCGGGCCGATGCGGGATTGGCTGGGAGACTTTCGATCTGGCACGATGCTGATCCTTGATGAAGCCCACCATGCCGCACCCGCCAGCGGACAGCGGTATGCCATCGACTCGCAAATCACGAAAGCCGTCGAGGGCTTGGCTCACCGATTCGAGCACCGCTTGTTTCTGTCGGCGACCCCGCACAACGGACACTCCAACAGCTTCTCGCGGTTGCTGGAATTACTTGACCCTCAACGGTTCTGTCGCGGCGTGCCCGTCCAAAAGAAGATGCTCGATGACGTGATGGTTCGGCGTCTGAAGGACGACATCCGCGAGATTCAAGGCGGCTTTCCCAAGCGTGAAGTCGTGCAAATCACCGTCAAGAATCTGCCCGTCGATGCCCCGGAGTTGCGACTGGCATCGTTGCTCAACGAATACCGTCAGCTTCGCGAGCAGCGACTCAGTGGCGAGTCGAAACGCAAGCAGGCCGCAGCCGGTTTGCTCATCACTGGCTTGCAGCAGCGATTGCTCTCGTCCATCGACGCCTTCGCCCGCACGTTGCGAGTTCATCGCAAGACGGTGCAACGGCAGTGGGACGAGGCTCAGGCCGACGGTCGTGAATCGAAACCGTCATTGTCATCGTTCGACTTGTTGACCGGCGGCGTTGGCAGCGACGACGACCGAGCGACTCTCAGTGAAGAAGACTTGCAGGTCGAAGAGGACGCGCAGATGGCCGCCGCTTCCGAGGCGACCATCGGCCCGTTGAAAGACGCTCACGCCAAGGAACTCTTCGCCCGCGAGCAGAAGTTGCTCGACGAGATGACCACCATTGCCGAGGCCAGTCGATTCCTTCCCGATGGTCGCGTTCGCGAGTTGATCGCGTGGATTCGGAAAACCCAATGCCCGAACCTTTCCCTTTCGGGAGCCGCAACCACAGAGCCGCCGCCCACAGAGCTGCCTCAGTGGAACAAGACGCGAGTCCTCATCTTCACCGAGTACGACGACACCAAGCGATACTTGCTCAATCAATTGTCGGGAGTCATTGCCGAGACCGACCGAGCCAATGAACGGATCAAGATTTATCACGGCCCCACACCGCAGGTGGATCGTGAAGCCATCAAGCAAGCCTTCAACGGCGACCCCGACAAGCATCCCGTTCGCATTTTGATTGCGACCGATGCCGCCCGCGAAGGTCTGAACCTGCAAGCTCATTGTTGGAACCTGTTCCATTTCGACGTGCCGTGGAATCCCAGCCGGATGGAACAGCGCAACGGTCGCATTGACCGCAAGCTTCAACCCAGCCCGCAGGTGTTCTGCCATTACTTCATCTACCAGCAACGACCTGAAGACCGTGTGTTGCAGGCTCTCGTCAGAAAGACCGAGACCATCAAGAAGGAGCTTGGCAGTCTCTCGCAGGTGATCGACTCGCGTTTGACGGACTCGCTCAAGCATGGAATCCGGCGCGATGCCGTTGATGAATTGGAACGCGAGATCGACTCCGCCGACCTCGACGCGGATCGGCGGCAGGCCATACTGGAAGAACTCGAAACATCGCGCGAACGACAGCAGGCTCTCAAGCAGCAGATTGATTCCTTGCGGGGTTTGCTGGAGTCATCGCAGAAGAGCATCGGTCTGAATGACGATCATTTCCGTTCGGCCATTTCGTGTTCCTTGGAGCTGATCGGGGCTGACCCACTCAAGCCCGTTGCGGCTGACGGCAGCACGCCAAACCAAGCTCGGATGAGCTTCCCGGCTTTGGATCAGCGGGAAG
>JBJXEX010000441.1:0-35969 GCA_046156195.1 Planctomycetaceae bacterium
TCTGGCGAGTGTGTCGAAAAATGTAACCCGAAGCGTCAGCGAGGGAGTTTGGATTGTGATTTCTCGAAGATTCCGACCCTCGCTGACGCTTCGGGTTACATGATTCCGACTTTTTCGACAGGCAGTGACGAGTTCGGCTACGTTTTTTCCAAGACAGGTTGCTCGATGGTGGATGGTGACGCATTGACGGTCGCTCAAGCTCGGTTGCGGGCGGTTTATGATCCGCAATGCTTTCGCGCGGCCGCTCAGGAATGGACTGATCTGTTGTCGGCGCACATGACGAAGGTCATGGCTCGCGAGCCGCGAGTGCTCAACTGGGCGGAGCCGGAGGTCAACGTCGCCGAGGCCGAACGCTGGCTGGATCGCTCGGCTTCCGGGTTCGGCGAGATCGTGCAGCAGATGCTGGATCGCGGGCACAATCTGCATCATCCGCGCTACATCGGCCATCAGGTTCCGGCTCCGGTGCCGATCGCCGGACTGTTCGATGCGGTGGGAGCCGTCACCAACCAAGTCATGGCGATCTATGAAATGGGTCCGTGGGCAACGGCTGTCGAACGCGCTCTGGTCAATCGGCTGGGTGAGCAAGTCGGTTGGCAACGTGATGCGTTCGCCGGACTGGTGACACATGGCGGCTCGCTGGGGAACCTCACCGGATTGCTGACCGCTCGCAACGTGACGCTGGGGGATGCTTGGGAAGAAGGACTGGCCGGGTCAGGAGACCCGCGCCGAACGGCTCGTCCGGTGATCATCGTGCAGGCCGATGCTCATTACTCCCTGGCGCGAGCGGCTGGGATCATCGGACTGGGGACGCGGAACGTCATGCGCGGAGTGCTCGATGCGCGACGAAAGCTCGATCCGCAGAAGCTCGATGAGCAGTTGACCGAACTGATCGCCAAGGGGCACCGAGTCGTGGCAGTTTCCTCGTGCGCGTGTGCGACGCCGATCGGTGCCTTCGATCCGTTGCGAGACATCGCCACCGTCTGCCGCAAGCACGGAGTTTGGCTGCACGTCGATGCGGCTCATGGCGGAGCGGCGTTGTTCAGCCGGAGGTATCGGCATTTGCTGGACGGAGTCGATCAGGCCGACAGTCTTGTGTGGGACGCTCACAAGATGATGTTCATGCCGGCTCTGTGCGCGTTCGTGTTGTACCGAGACAAGCGGCATCGGTTTGAGACGTTTCGTCAGGAGGCTCCGTATTTGTTCGACCCTTCGGCCCCCGGCATGGCCGAGTACGACAGCGGGATGCTGACGTTGGAATGCACGAAGCGTGCGGCGGCGTTCGGCTTGTGGGGAACGTGGTCGTTGTTCGGGCCGACGCTGTTTGAGGACTTGGTGGACGTGACCTTCGATCTCGGCCGCGTGTTCTACGAGAAGCTGTTGGTCGCCGAGGACTTCGTTCCGCTGCACGAACCGGAGTGCAACATCGTCGCGTTTCGCTATGTGCCGGCGGCGCTGAAGTCGGCTCCGCCGGAAGTGCTGGGCGCGTTTCAGTTCGAGCTGCGGCGGCGATTGATCGAGTCGGGCAAGTTCTACATCGTGCAGACGAAATCGGGCGGCGTGGGCGCGCTGCGAGTCACGATCATTAATCCGCTGACGACGGCAAATGACCTCGACGAACTCCTGACGGCGTTGAGAGAGGTAGGAGTCGAGGTCTTGAAATCCCAGTGAGACGCCAGAGAACGGTATTGAGTGTCGTTGGGTCTTCATTTTCCGCCCTCCATTTTTCGCCAGCCTGATTCTTGTCCGACGGACGGAAGCGGCTGGCGAAAAATGTGGGGCGAAACATCAGAGACGTAATCGAGTCGGCATGACGAACGCAGACCAATCGAGACAGCGACATTCCTCCGCTCACTTCCGCCGAATTTGGCCGGTGTTGAAGTGGGTGATGTTCGCGCTGGTGATTGGGTTTGTCGGGCGACGTGCGTGGCAGCTTTGGCGCGATGGCGATATCGGTTCGGTGACGATTCATTGGCCCTGGCTATTGGCCGCGCTGGTGACTTACTTCATCGGGTGGTTGCCGTCTGTTTTTTATTGGCATCGGCTGATTCATCTCTTCGGTGGGACAACGGGGGGATGGGATGTTGCTCAGGCCTACTTCGCGGGGCATCTGGGAAAATACATACCGGGTAAGGCAGCGGTGTTATTGATTCGCTCGGGCCTGTTGGCGGAGCGTGGTTGTCGGCCGGGAGTGGCGGCGCTCACCTCAACCTATGAGACATTGACATATATGGGAGTTGGCTTAGCGGTCGGTGTGACATTGGCCCCCGTGGTCTGGCGGCACTTGGTGAGTGACGTGCCGAACGTGTTTCGTCCGGCGATTGAGCATCCCCTGGCCTTCGGAGTGGCGGTGGTCGTGGTCTGTGTCGCGCTGGTGCCGGTCGTTGCGAAACTGCTGGGGCTGATCGCTCGCCGGCTGACGCCACCAGTGGTCTCAGGCGATGCAGCCGCGACAGCTCAGGCCGTTCCAGAGATCGAGATTCGCGCGAGCTTCCTGCTCGGCTGGTGCTTTGTGTTCGTGACGGCCTGGCTGGCTCATGGATTGAGCTTGGGCTGCACGCTGCTGGCGGTGGGAGCCGAGGTTTCGCTGTCGGATTGGCTGACTTGGACCGGCGATATTTGGTCGGCGTCGTTCGTGGGATTCTTGGCCGTGTTTACACCCGGAGGCTTGGGAGTTCGTGAAGCGGCGTTGATCGAATTGTTGAAAGTTCAGCCGGGAATCAGTTCGTCGCAAGCGGTCGCGGCGGCGGTGCTGTTGCGAGGAGTTTGGCTGGTGGCTGAAATCGTGGCGACGTTGGCGTTGGGGTGGGTGACGCGGCGGAGAAGCAGATAGCAGATCGCAGATAGAAGATAGCAGATAGCAAATAGAAAATAGCAGATAGACGATAGACGATTGCAGATTGCAGATTGCAGATTGCAGATCTGCAGATCTGCAGATTTCAAATCTGCAAATTGCAAATTGCAAATTGCAGAGGGCAGAGGGCAGAGGGCAGAGGGAAAATTGAAAATGGCGGATGGCGAGACGACAAGAAAGACCGCTCTGCACTTTTTGATCTTCCATCTTCCATCTTCCATCTTCCATCTTCCATCTTCCATCTTCCATCTTCCATCTTCCATCTTCCATCTGTCATCTTCCATCTTCCATCTGCCATGTCTCAACCGCATAACATAGAATAGGACGCGCGCATGTTGTCGATCATTGTGCCGGTATTGAATGAGCGTGAGAGTTTGCCGCAGTTGTTGGCGGAGATTGTGCAAGTCAGCGAACGGCACGGCATCGAGTGCGAAGTGATCTTCGTCGATGACGGCTCGCGCGACGGCGGTTGGGACACGATTCGCGACCTGGCGTCGGGAAACTCGCGCGTGTCGGGGATTCGCTTTCGGCGGAACTTCGGCAAGGCGGCGGCGCTGACGGCGGGGATGCGTGCGGCACGCGGCGAACTCGTGATGATGATGGATGCCGACTTGCAGGACGATCCGGCGGAGATTCCGAATTTCCTCGCCAAGCTCAACGAGGGCTTTGATGTCGTCAACGGCTGGAAGCAGCGGCGACTCGATCCCTGGCACAAGGTTTATCCCAGCCGCGTCTTCAACGGGATGATCGGCTGGCTGACCGGTTTGACACTGCACGATCACAACTGCGGACTCAAACTGTTCCGCGCGGAGGTCGCCCGCGAGATCACGCTGTATGGCGAACTGCATCGGTTCATTCCGGTGCTGGCTCATGCTCGCGGCTTTCGCGTGACCGAGATAGCGGTGCATCATCGCGAGAGGCAATTCGGTCAGTCGAAGTACGGAGTGCGGCGCTTTCTACGCGGGTTCCTCGATCTGCTGACGGTGAAGTTTCTGACCGGCTTTGGACAGCGACCTCAGCACATGCTGGGTGCGATCGGGTTGATGTTTCTGGGACTTGGCGGTTTGGGGTTGGGATATCTCGCGGTGCTGTGGCTGCTGATGAATCTGCCTCCGTTGTGGGGCGGCACACCGCTAATCGCCATCTCGCCGATTGGATCGAGACCGCTCTTAGCGTACTCGGTGGCGGCGACGTTGCTGGGGGGGCAGAGCTTGTCGCTGGGATTGCTCGCGGAGCTGATCGTGTCCAACACGGTTCGCGAACAAGACACGTTCAGCGTTGCGGAGAAAGTCGGAACGAGTTCAACCGGAATGTGCGGATGAAGAACCACAAGGACCGTCAATTTCCTCCGACAATTCTTCGCGAATCCCTCTGAAAGTTATTCGCCGATGGACCGTCTCCTGCCGCACCGTTCGCCCGATGAGCTGATTCGCTTGGTGGCCGAGACATCTCTATTTCGCGAGATCAACCGGACGCATTTGGAGGGACTGCGGGACCAACTGGAGTGGGTGACGCTGGCATCGGGCGAGGTGCTGTTTCGTGAGGGGGACGTGATCGACGCTCTCTATATCATCGCCGAAGGGGGGCTCGAAGCGTCGAAGGTGCAAGAGAATCTGGACGGCGATCCGACCAACGATCGGTTGGTTCTCGCGGTGATTGGTCCGCCGGCGATGATTGGGGAAATGCACATCCTCACGGGAGGGACGCGATCCGCGACGATCACGGCGGCGGTCCCTAGCGGTCTCGTCAAATTCCCGAAGCAGGCGTTCGATCGGCTGCTGACTCAGAACCAAAACATCGTCGACGAACTTTCGAAGACGATCATGCCGCGATTGTTTCGCGACCAACTGGTGGGCGTGTTGCCGAAGCTGTTTGGAGAACTCAATGAAGCGATGCTGCACGATCTCGAATCGAGAATGAAGTGGTCGCGTCTGCCTCGCGGACATGTGCTGTGTTATCAGAGCGAACCGTCCGACAGCTTCTACATCGTGATCTGCGGACGGCTGCAAGTTTTGATAAAGGATGCGTCGGGAAAGTCGCGTCAGATTGGGGAAGTCTCGCAAGGGGAATCGGTGGGCGAGATGGGCGTGTTCACCGGCGAGCCACGCTCGGCCACGGTAATCGCGTCGCGGGATACGGAGCTGGTGCGATTCTCAAAAGCGGACTTCGACGATTTCACGACCCGCTATCCGGAACTCATGCGGCATCTCACGCGGCTGTTGATCCAGCGTCTGAATCGAATTTACCGCGGCATCAAGACGATGAGCTTGAGCGCCAACATCTTGATTGCTCCGGCGAGCCACGGTGCTCCGGTCGATGAGTTCGCTCAGCGGTTGCTGGTGGCACTCTGCGAAATGCACTCCACCGCGGAATCCGGCCCGGAGCCGTGCCTGCTGCTCACCAGCCGGGAAGTGGATGGGTTAATGAGCATTCCGGGGATTGCTCAAGCGGCCGAGAACGAACCGAATGACTTGCGACTTCGATCTTGGCTGAGCCAGAAAGAGCAGCATTACAAAGTCATCCTCTTTCAAGCCGATCCGACCGTGACGGAATGGACGAAACGCTGCATCCGAAACACGGACGAGATCCTCTATGTGGCGGAGCCTGATCATGCCTCGCCCGGCACGGTCGTCGCGCAGGAGATTCAAGAACAAGAGTTGCTCCATCAGACTCGGCGTCGCCGCGCGTTGATGCTTTTGCATCACGATGACACGGTGCGGCCGTCGAACACCCAACGCTGGCTGACGGCGCTGCATCTGAAGACGAGCGGCGCGGATCGCCAATCCGGCGCACGGCACTTTCACCTGCGCCGCGGCAGAGTGAGCGACTATCAACGGATCGCGCGGTATGTGTCGGGGCGAGAAGTCGGCTTGGTCTTGAGCGGCGGAGGTGCTCGTGGCTTTGCTCACGTCGGCTGCATTCACGCCCTGCGCGAATTGAACATTCCGATCGACATGATCGGCGGCGTCAGCATGGGGAGCCTGGTGTCGGCTGCTTATGCCTTCAACCCGGACTGTTTCGACGACACGATTCGAACCATCAAGTCGCAGTTGAAAGGAGTCCTGTTCGATCTGACTCCACCGGTCGTCTCTTTCGCACGAGGCCGCCGTTTCGATCAACGCTTGCAGAGCTGGTTCGGTGACGTGCGCATCGAAGACCTGTGGGTTCCGTACTTCTGCGTGGCCAGCAATCTGACCAAAGCCAGCATCGAGATCTTCGACACCGAGGCTCTGTGGTGGGCGGTGCGAGCCAGCGGCACGTTGCCCGGCCTGACCGCTCCGATGATTCGCGACGGCTGCCTGTTGTTCGATGGCTGTCTGCTCGACAACCTGCCGATGGACGTGATGCGAGAACGCATGGGGACATCGAAAGTGATCGCCGTCGATGTGGTCCCGCCGCACGACTTGAAGGTGGATGTCACCGAAGTCCAGAGTCCGTCGGGATGGTGGCTGTTATGGAAAAAGCTCACGCGATTTGGCGCTAAGGTCGAGCTTCCGAACATCGTCTCGATTATGCAGCGCGCCGCCGAACTCGGCAGCGTTTACGGTCGGCATAAACTGATCGAGAGCCGAGTGGCGGACATCTATCTGCAACCCCCCGTCGAAGAGATCTTCGTCGCCGACTTCAGCAAGGTGGATGCCGCCTCTCGGATCGGCTACGAGCATTGCAAAGAACGACTGGCCGCCTGGTGGCCAACAGTTTGAAGATCCGCAACCAGTCAGAAGTGGGGCAGGAGACCACAGAGAGGCGATAGGACTTGGTCCGACGGAGCCTCAACCAAAACATTTGTGAGTTCCGATTGGGAAGACGCCAAACAATCTCACATCATTCTACCCACCGATCATTCTGCTGACTTCCGGCGAGCCGAATGACGCAGGGGCGGCGGGGACGAGGCCGGTACTCGCTCTACACACTCGTTAAATCTCAAATGGGATTCGCGCGTGTCAGTTTGTTTTCTCGTCGCTCGCCTCGTCCGGCATGAAGGTCTGGCCGTCGATGGGTATCCATTCTGAGGGAGGTTCGGCATCGATCAGTTCTTCCGTGATGACGAACAAGTAAAACCGGCACAGCGGACGGAGCGCCGTTTCCGGATAGATTTCGAGCAATCCGCTGAGCGTCTTCCCGGCCAACTTCGGTTGCCCCGATTCCAACTGACTCATCGCCGTGTACCACAACAGGGTCGCCGCTTCGTCCGCCACACGAAACTGGGCATCGGCGACGGACAGACAATGCTGCGTGGGCCAGACGAGCGGTTGCCCCAACATTTGAAACGGCGATTGCAACAGCGGCATCGTCGTCACGATCGTGAACAAGGATGTGTGCCCGTTGATTTCCAGTTGCTCTTTCCACAGTTTGAGAGCTGGCTCGTATTCGCGATGAGCCAAGCGTGTCCACGCGGCCGGTTCGCGCCACGCGACGGGGCTAGAACTCGGCTCAAAGGTGAATTGGTGATAGGCCTCTTCAATCTCTCCCGCCTCGTACCGCAGCAAGCCTTGGAAAACCTGCCCTTCCGGCGATCGCTGCACCGCGACTGGGTCACGATCCAAGAGCTTGAGCGCCTCCAGCACAAACCCCGCGGCGTAGACGTGCTGAGCCAACTCCAGAGGACTTGGCCCCGTGTCTGGAATTTTTTCCAGTTCGTCACGCAGCGCGTCGAGTCGGCTCTGACATTGTTCTTGCAACTGCAATCGGCCGAGTGACGACGCATCGGCCTCGTCGCCATCCGCCAGCGTCTTGGGGATCAGCCGATCCATCGCTTGCAGCTCGCGAAGCATCAAGTCCACGCGGTTGTGCCGCTGCAACAGGTCGATCAACCGGCCGCGCAGGTCCAGTGAGTCCGGCTCCAACAGCACCGCTTGATGATAGGCTCCCAGCGCCTGATAGAACCGCAATTGGTTGGAAAATGAGACGCCTCCGCTTTGCTGGATCGCGGTTTCCATGTTGAGCAAGAAGGAATACGCATCTCCGAGAACTTGATAGGCCGCCGCCTGATCGGCCGAATCCGCGAGCGCCTCGTTCGCTTTGCGAATGGCGAGCATCGCCATCGCGACCGCGGTCGGCTGTTCGATCGAAATTTGCCGGCTGGCCATCAGGTGCAAGTGCATCCGCAGGTTGTCCGCCTCAAGCACTTTGTTCGAGACACGAGCCTCCGGCGGTGACAAGTATTTTTGAAACGAGGTGCTCGCACGCGGCCAGTCTGGGGGATCGAATGTTTTCGACTCCGTTTGAAAGGCCGACGCCACGAAACTCAGGCGATGCTGATCGAGAAATTCTTTGAGCTCCCTCGTACCGGTGTCCCCGCGATACAGCACCGCGCAGTTGCCACCCAGATGCGTCAACCGCCAGTCCGGCGAGAACAGCATTCGGAGATACGCGACCGGCCGGCCCCCCGACAATCGCGGCATCGCATGGGTGATCTGGAAGCGGTCGAAGATCGGCCGCCAACTCGTGAGGTCATCCTCCGACGGAGTGGGATTCGGTTCCCCCTCGACCGCCGTCGTCTTCTGTGCCGGCAGTCCCGCCAACGCTCGTCGCGCTTGTTCGTGCAGAATCAGCAAGTCCGCCGCTCCACGCCCCGAAAACACCGCCAGCCGGCTGTCCACGAACGGCTTCTGATCGACCCACAACAAGAGGTCTCCTTGCTGAGGCACGAAGTTGAACGGACGGTTGTCGAACGAGTTCTCGGAGGCCGAGCGATACGCCTCGATCAACGCTTGCAGTCGGTTCGACAAGCCCAATCCGACGCGCTTCCCATCCACGCCGAAGAGCATTTGATTCACCGACAACACCGCCAGCACGAAGAAGGCCAGCACCGTCACCGCTCGGCCGCCGCGAGTGAACAGCAGCTCGCTGGTCGCGATCGAGTACGTCTGCCGAAACTTCGACTGATACCACTGCTGAGCGTTCAGCGTTCCGAGGACGCACGCCACGATGCTCGCCGCCGCCAGCTCCTGCGACGACACACACGCCAACGCGGTGAATCCGACAAAGACCAGCACATCACCGAGGCTGGTCCGCCGAGCATTCAATATCAACGACACCAACGCCGACGTCAGCACCAGCAGGCCCGCAATCAATGGCAGACGGCCGAGTCCGGGACTCCACAAAGCCGGATGCCACAGAGCCAGCGCACCACTATTTTCCAGGCCACTCGTGGTCACGGAATAATTCTGCCACGCCGGATTTTCCGTCGCATACAACACCACCGGCGACCACAGCGACTGCACGCCGAACGGATTCAGACAGCTCGCCACCACGCACGATCCCAGCACCTTCCAAAACAGTTTTCGCTGCGAGCCCGACAGCGAGGCACGCCCCAACGCGTTCCCAATCAAATCGCCCAGCCCCCACAACAACAGACACAGCAGACCCAGAAACATCCGCGGGTCGAGATTGCTCCACAACGCGAAGCCCGGCACCAACCACCACAGCGACACGGGCCGTCCCATCAAGACTGCGGCACTCGCGGTGGCCGGAATGTCAGACGATGATCGCCATGACTGCCAGCACCACAACGAGGCCGCCAATCCGAGCAACGTCACGGTCTCCGGCTGACCTGAGAACCGCGGATGACTCGCCAGCAACGCCAACGCTCCCAGGATCGAACCCCACCAATTCGAGACATTCCAGCGGCTGGTCTTCCCCAACAGCCACCACGTCAACGCGACCAACAATGCCGTCGCGAGCGATAGCCCTGTTCCCTGACCGATCGCGAACAACCCACTGGCGATCAAATCCCACATCCACGAGAGATTCACCCAACGATGCTCGCTCGCCGTCGATGAGAAGACATCGTGCGCGGGAGGCCAAAAACCATGAGAGGCCAAGTACTGACCCGTCTTCACATGCACCAGCGTGGTCGTCTCGACAATCTGCCGGCAGCCGATCAAAAGTGCCAATAACACCACTGCCCAACGCAACATAAAGTCGCCGCGGATCGCTTCATCTTCCACCAACTCCGGCGTGAGCGGTTCCCACTCCGGCAGTCCCTCGGTTGGTGGAGCCGTGACCGTTGGCGGAGCCGTGTCGGTCGGTAACGGCGCACTCACGGGGAGAGTCGCCTCGGGCACGGGCATCGAAGTGGGAGCGTTTTCGGAATCCGACACAATCATCCCCGGAAAGAAAGCACGCGGAAGAGTTGCTCAGCAAAGACGTGAATCTCGGTCGCGATGTTGCCAACTGCGGCCGAAGTCTCGCGGCACAGTCCCATGCTAGGCCGATCCAACGGACCAAGCAACTTGACCACACACAGCCCATCACGAACCGAAGTCTTGGTCCGACGACTATTGCAACTCCAGCGTGCTCCACAAACTGGGGTCGTGGGCGAATGGAAAGCTGGCATCGACTGTCAGCGTTTGATTGCCGAGTTCGCTGTCGCGAATCAAGTAAAAGAATCCCAGCTTGCTCGGCGTCCCGGCCTCGCGATCGGCGGCGGGATCGAAGCCTTGTAGTTGCTCGCGTGGCAGCCACATCTCCAAGCGGTAGCCGTCGGCCAACAGGTCGGCACTGACCAACAGACTCCCTTTCGCAGCTAGAGTCGCTGGCTCGCGAGCTTGTGCGATTTGCAACTGCGTCCCGAATGGTTGTTCGCCGTTACTCCCGCCGCCGACCGGAGCGAAACAAAAGTGATGGCAGTAGCGGCTCGCTCGGTGAATCGACTGAGTGTTCCGCGTGTCGATCCACAACTGGACGCCATCGGGCATCGTCGGCGACCGCTCTTCAGCGATCGGAGGATGTTTTTTTCCTCGCAAGAGAACGCTGAATCCCAAACCATCGTCATTCCAAGCGGCACGCACTTCCCCCAGCGAACGCACGCCGCGCAGCTCGCTGAGATCGGGCAACGCGAACTCGGCGGAGAGATCGAGTCCGCCAAAGGCGGACTCGCCGCGCTTCGGCAGATCGTCGCAGCGTCGCACGGGCAGCGCGAAGCGGAAGAGAAACGAATGTGGAACAACTTGAGGCATGGGCAGCGATTTCTGGTCGGCACGCAGTGTGGTGCGACGCTCCGCGTCGCAACTCACGACGCGGAGCGTCGTGCCACTCTAGCGGGGCGAGAGAGTATCGCGACCGCTGAGGATCGACTACAGATTCGAGTCGCTATGTCCGACTCTGCACCATCATCGAAACCACCCGCCGGCGACATCCGAGTGCGCGGTGCTCGCGTGCATAATCTGCGCGGCGTGGATGTGGACATTCCTCGGCAACGGCTGACGGTGATCACCGGCGTCAGCGGCAGCGGTAAGAGTTCTCTGGCGTTCGACGTAATTCATGCCGAGAGTCAGCGACGATACCTCGAAAGTCTCTCGGCCGAGACTCGTGCCCGTGTCGGTGCGTGGCAGCGGCCGGATGTCGATGTCATCGACGGACTGCCGCCGACGATCAGCGTCGGTCAGTCGGCACGATCCGCCTCGTTGCGCAGCACCTTGGCGACGACCACCGAGATTCTCGATTACCTGCGATTGCTGTTTGCTCGCTGCGGCGAGGCTCATTGCCCGCAGTGCGATCGCCCGCTCGCGGCGCGCAGCCCGCAAGAAATCGTCGAACAGATTCTCGCGCTGGAAGAGGGACGCAAGGTGATGATTCTCGCCCCGCTGGTGCGCGGCAAACGTGGGACACATCACGAAGCGTTCGAGATCATCGCCAAAGCCGGATTCGTCCGAGCTCGTGTGAATGGCGAACTGATCGAAGCGTCTCAACCACCGAAGTTGGCGAAAACGAAATCGCACACGATCGAAGCCATCGTGGACCGCATCGTCGTGAAGGCAGGCTTGCAAGCTCGGCTGCGCGAGTCAGTCGAGCTGGCTCTGAAACATGGTGACGGGACGGTCGTGCTTAGCCAGCAAACCGCTGACGGCTGGGAAGATCACGCTTATTGCAGCCGCTTCGCCTGTGCGGATTGCGGCGTCAGCTTTGCCGAACTGGAGCCGCGCACCTTCAGCTTCAACAGCCCGCACGGTGCCTGCCTAAGTTGCCGAGGCTTGGGCGTGGTCGTTACGGACGAGACGGATTTCGACGCGATCTCCGCGCAACAAAGCGAGCGGCACGAGCTGTGTCCCGATTGCCACGGATCGCGGCTGAACCCATTCGCGCGCGGCGTTCGCTTTCGAGAACTGACGCTGCCAGAGTTGCTCGGAAAGACGGTGAGCGAAACGGCCGAGATCATCGCCGCGTGGGAAAACACAATCGGTGAGCCGCAAGGCGCTAGCCGCGGGTCGATACAGCAAGGCGTTAACCTCGGAGCGATAGACGCTCAGAACCGGCGGCTAGCGCCTTGCCGCTCAGACGAGACAGGACCATTGAGCGTCAGCTCCTCAACGGCACTCATCCGCATCCTCGAACGGACGTTGCCCGCCATTCGGCAACGGCTCGTCTTCTTGATCCGAGTGGGAGCCGATTATCTCTCGCTCGACCGACCGGCCCGCACGCTGTCCGGCGGCGAGTTTCAGCGAGCACGACTCGCGGCTTGCTTGGGATCGGGATTGGTCGGCGCGTGCTATGTGCTCGATGAACCGACGGTCGGACTCCATCCCAAAGACACCGCCGCGATGATCGGCACGCTGCACGAGCTACGCGATCAAGGGAACACCGTACTGATTGTCGAACACGATCCCGATGTGATGCGCAGCGCGGATTACCTGATCGACCTCGGCCCCGGTGCCGGCGCGGATGGAGGACAAGTCATCGCTTGTGGCTCGCCCAGCGATGTGGCCAACAACGCGCAATCGGTGACGGGACCGTTCCTGCAATGCAACAGGCGAGCGGGGGGCGTCAGCCCCGCGCGCTTACTGAGCGGCACGGCGCTAGCCGCCGGTCTCGCGGTGACAATCGACACCACGCGACCGGCGACTAGCGCCATGCCGCTCAAAGATTGGCTGACACTGTCGGACATCTCCGTCCATAACCTGCGCGACGTCTCGGTGCGAATTCCGCTCGGCGCTTTGACGGCGATCACAGGCGTCAGCGGATCGGGCAAGACGTCGCTCGTGCATCACGCACTGGTGCCGCAGGTGCGTCAACAAATAACCCGAAGCGTAAGCGAGGGATCGCCGCCAGTAACCCGAAGCGTAAGCGAGGGATCGGAACCAGTAACCCGAAGCGTCAGCGAGGGATCGCCGCCAGTAACCCGAAGCGTCAGCGAGGGATCGAAGCCGGATCAGCGCAGCACTCCCTCGCTCACGCTTCGGGTTAGTGAAGAGACCATCGGCGTCACGCGATTGGTCGAGGTCACGCAGTCGCCGCTGGGCCGCACCGCTACCTCGAATCCGGCGACGTATTCCGGCGTGTGGGATGACATCTGCCATCTGTTCGCGCAGACGCGTGAAGCCAAGCTGCGCGGCTTCCGCGCGAGCCGCTTTCGATTCAACTCGCCAGCCGGTCGTTGCGAAGCGTGTCGCGGGCGCGGCGCACAGCGAGTACGACTGCAACTCTTGCCCGATGTGTTCGTGACTTGTCCGACTTGTCGCGGCGAACGATTCAATGCCGCGACTTTGCAAGTTCGCTTTCATGGACTCACTGCGGCGGATGTTCTGCGGCTGCGCATCGACGAAGCGGCGGAGACGTTCGCAAACATCTCGCGAGTCGCCGGCGTTCTCAAGACCTTTCGCGAAGTCGGCCTGGGCTATCTGCGGCTCGGCCAATCGGCGACGACGTTGTCGGGCGGAGAAGCGCAGCGCGTGAAGCTCGCCACCGAACTCAGTCGCGAGACGACGGCAGCAACACTCTTTGTGCTCGACGAACCGACGACCGGCCTGCATCCACTCGACGTCGAACGGTTGATCGCTCTGCTGCGACGACTCGTGGAGTCCGGCCACACCGTGGTCGTCATCGAACATCACCTCGACGTGATCGCCCAAGCCGATTGGCTGATCGACCTCGGCCCCGACGGCGGCTCACGAGGCGGACGCATCGTCGCGCAAGGCTCACCCGCCGACGTCGCGGCTCAAGGTCGGGGACATACCGCGCAAGCCTTGAACCGATCAGCCGCATCCGGATGGCATTCGTAGAGTCCAACGAGCCTGCGCCTCAGACCAAAGTCCCGGACGAGTTTCTCAGCGGCCTCTCTCAACACGACGCGTTGAATGAGTTCCCTCAACGTCATCACGGAACTCCAGAAAGCAAAACAGCCCGTGGCGATCCCTCGCGCACGGGCTGTTGGTTTGCATCAGAGCTTACTTCTCAAACGCCGAATCGAAGCGGCGGTTGGAGGGCGTGAAGTCCACGTTCTTGCAGAACTGAGCCGCTTCACGAGCACCTTGTTCGCGCTCCATGCCGCAGTCTTCCCATTCCACGGAGAGCGGGCCGTTGTAGCCCACCGCGTTGAGCGCGCGGATGATTTCCTCGAAGCGAACGGCTCCGCGGCCGACCGAGCGGAAATCCCAACCGCGTCGCGGATCGCCAAACGACAGGTGGCTGCTATTGATGCCGGTGCGACCATTCAGCGTCGTCGCGGCGTCCTTCATGTGGACGTGATAGATCCGATCCGGGAAGTACCGAATGAACTCGGCCGGATCGATCCCTTGCCAAATCAAATGGCTAGGATCGAAGTTGAACCCGAACGCCTCGCGACGATCGAGAACCTTCAGTGCCCACTCGGCGGAGTAGATATCGAACGCGATCTCGGTCGGATGGACTTCGAGCGCGAACTTCACGCCGCAGTCATCAAACACGTCGAGGATCGGATTCCAGCGATCGGCCAGCAACTGGAAGCCAGCTTCGATGGTCTCGCGCGGCGTCGGCGGGAAGTCGTAGATGTAGGGCCAAATGCTCGAACCGGTGAACCCATTGACGACGCCGACTCCCAGCTTCTGAGCAGCTCGCGCGGTGTTCTTCATCTCTTCGATGGCTCGCTCTTGAACCTTGGCCGGGTTGCCGTCGCCCCAAACATAGGGCGGCAGGATCGCCTTGTGCCGCGAGTCGATCACATCCAGCACCGCTTGCCCGACAAGGTGATTCGAGATCGCGAAGAGCTTCAGGTCGTGCTTCTCCAACAGGTCGCGTTTGCGAGCACAGTAGGTGTCGTCGGAGAGCGCTTTATCAACTTCAAAGTGGTCGCCCCAGCAGGCCAGCTCCAGGCCGTCATAGCCGAAGTCCTTCGCCTTTTTGCATAGCTCTTCGAGCTTCAAATCCGCCCACTGACCAGTAAACAACGTAACGGGACGAGCCATGAGAATCTCCGTGGTGCCTAATCTCGGCGTACACAAACAGGATGAAAACAGGAAAACCGGGAACCTTGTAATCGGCCGCTTTTTGAAGTGTCAAACGACTGCGGTTGGTAATCGAACACGCATCGACTCAGGCTTTTCTGATGGCCGGAAGCCCGACTCCCACGGCGCTCTGCACGACCAGGACCGCTTGAGCGATTTCGCGATCGGTCAGTAATCCGCTCAGACGCCCCGCGAATCCCGGCGAAACGTGCCATCGACCAAGCACCTCGAACAGCGCGTCGCACTTGCTCGGCTCTAGGCCAAACTCGGCTTTCAGCGACAGCGCTTCAAACGGCGGCAAGTCCTCGAACTGACTGATCAGCAGGAAATCCCCCTCGTTCGGCAGAGCGAGATGCACCTGTCGGAGCTTGGCCGGAAGCCCGTTCGCCGACGGCATCGACAACCGTCGCGGACCTTGCTTCGACCAACCCGCGAATTGCTGCGGCTCTTGCTCGGCGATACGAGCGGCCGTCTCGCAGACGGCATAGAGCACCGACTCGTCCACTAAGTCGCCATCCAGCCGTTCGCGATGCGTGTGCTTCTGCCACGTCCCCGACAGCAAGTCGAGCTGCACCTGTGGCGGAACCGCTCGCAAAAACGGAACGTCGGTCAGGAAGCCGAACCCTTCCGCCGCTTCGGGGCCAAATTGCCTGGCCAGCACAATCCGTTCAAGCGTGTCGAGGCACGCGATCCGAAAAGCGAGATAACTGAGAGTATTGTTCGGCAGCAGTTGTTGAGCGATGGTGAGCATGGGGCGACATGCTGGCGTCGTCGCGACCTGACTTCAACGACAATCCCGCGAGTCTGTGATTTTCTTCAAGACTGTCGCGACCCGCCTGCCCGGCTCCCCGAAATCCGTTGAGCTTTCGTAACACAACCAGTCTGCTTTGTTAGCAAGTCTTAACACGACAGCACACCTCCGTCGCGGCGTTCGCCAGAACGCGGAGTGTCGGCGAATACTTTCTCTCACGCGGTCAGAAGTCGTGGCTATACTCATCGCGAACTCTCCGCGAACCAACGAGGTCGCGTTTTCTGGATGGAGACCCCGCGATGCGAATTCACGATTGGAGCCGAGTGGATGACGGGACTTTTCACCACTTTCATCATTCTTGGATTGAGGAGATTCAACGCGCCTTGAATGGCGGGCTGTTACCTCCTTGGCTGTACGCGCTGGCTGAACAACAGGCGTCGGAGTTCGGCCCTGACGTGTTGGCGTTGCAAGCTCCGGGAAGGACGGACGGGCCAGACATTGAAGGTGGCGGGACCGGTCTGCTGGTCGCTCCGCCGAAGGTGAAAATCACGGCCCAAGGGTCGCGGGACTTTTACACGCGCCGGCAAAAATCCGTCGTCGTGCGTCATGCCAGCGACGACCAGATCGTGGCCGTGGTCGAAGTCGTGTCCCCCGGAAATAAGTCGAGCCGACAACGCTTAGACGCCTTCGTCCGCAAAGCCTGCTCACTGCTGCATCAGGGAATTCATCTGCTGGTTTTGGATCTTCATCTTCCGACTCGTCGCGCCCCGAACGGAATTCACGGAGCCATTTGGGGCAGCATCAATGAAGACGAATACCGCCAACCGGAAGACAAGCCGCTGACCCTCGTGGGATACGAATCCAACGTGATCGCTGGAGTGACGGCTTACATCGAACCAATCGCGGTCGGCGATTCGCTCCCGGAAATGCCACTGTATGTGGCGACGGACGGCTATGTGTCGGTCCCGTTGCAACCCACTTACGACCGAGCCTTCGCCGCACTTCCCCGCCGTTGGGCGGATGTGCTCACTCAACCGTAATCGGCAATCGTCAACGAGCGTTTTCAGAACCTCACACAGGAGGCTCATCGGCTCGGCCTGACTCCCAATCGCTACGAGGTTCGTCGCGAACTGTTGCGGGACGGACTTGATCCGTTCGGCGTCCACGAGGCGTAATGTCAACAAATTCCGCCGAGCGAGAAACAGTTTGGCGATTGGCTGTTGAATAACTTGGCAGCGCCGAAAATCGAGCGACCGCTCGTTGGAGCCGGTTGATTTTCGAGAAAAGCCCGGCGGAATTCGGGCAAGTTTGGGACGTGAGTGCGCACTGTCTCTGTCTGTTTCGTTCGCATGGCGTACGAAATTGAAGGCGACGTTGGTGGCAAAGTTCATGCGGCGCGGCGGTGATAGTAGCGCAGCAATCCCCCGAGCCGTTCGCGGCAGTCGATGATGCCGCTCGATTGGCCAACTTCTTGATCAGGGTCGATCAACTGATTGTCGAGTCCCTGGTGATTGCGTTCGGAGTGATAATGCGTCTGGAACTCAGACAGCGCGTGTCCCAGCGGCTTTTCTCCAAAGAAGATCATTCGGTCGAGGCACTCTTCATGGAGGCTTCGCATCAAGCGTTCGAGGTGGGCGTTGAGATTTGGGCTTCGCGGAGGCAGCAAGGTGGCTTTGGTTGTGGTGCTCGCCTCCAGGTATTTGCGAAGTGGCGAGAACTTGGTGTCGCGGTCCATCAGCACATGCGAGGCATTTCGCAGGAACCCCTCCTTCGGATCAGTCAGCTTGCGCGCCACTTGAGTGACCCAAGCGCTATCGGGATTGGTGGTGACGCCGGCGATTTCGATGTGGCGTGTCTTCAGTCTCATCACAACGAGCACTGACATCGTGACCAATCCGCGCAGCGTCCAGACTTCGGTCGTGGTGAAGTCGATCGCAAACAGCGAATCCCAATGAGCTTTCAAGAACGTCTCCCAAGTCGTCTGGCGTTGCCGATCCGGAGCCGGCTCAACGCCGTGTGATTTGAGCAGCTTGCTGACCGAGGTGTCTGAAATCGTGTGACCAAGATTGGCGAGCGCTCCTTGAATTCGGTCGCAGCCCCACGTTGGATTCTCGCGGGCCAGCTTGAGTGTGAGATCGACGATCTCTGGCGAGATTCTGGGCCGACCAACTGCATTTCGTTGACCGAGAACATCCGACTTTCGGACGACGAGTTCACGATGCCAACGCAGAATCGTATCGGGCTTCACGAGGGTCGCGAACTCCTTGAGGAGTTTGTGTCCAAGTGCCTTCCCTTTGACCGCCAGCCGCCGCCGTTGGTCATCATTCAACAGAATGCGCTTCTTGCCAGCCTTCTCGCGAAGGATCTGGTTCTCGGTTCGGAGATACTCGATGACCTGTTGCTGCTGCCGATTGACCCAATTCGCCAGAATGACGACCAACAATTGCCAAGGTTGCAGAATGAAATTCATCGCGGAACACAGCTTTCCAATTACGAGAAGTCTCGAATAAAGGGCGGCTCGAACAGGAAAATTGATTCAACAAGTTTCGACCGGATGTCGGATGCCACATTCACGCTAGCCCGTTCATCTTGATTGCACAATTCGCCGTCATCGCTGTCCGACGACTGCTTGAGCGGCTTCGATCCGGAAGGTGACCGAGACATGTCGCCTAGCGGCAAAAGGCTTCGGGAGGGATGCCTGCCGTGGTGCATCGGCCTGCCGCCAGCATGCCTCGCGACCAGAGAGTGCGTTCCACGAGCACACGCAGGATAGTTTCCAGCCCCGCCTGAACCGCGCGGCATTCCAAGATTCCGATGGCCCTAGCAATGGCCACCAGAGTGCAAAGATTCTGGTCGCTGCGTTGAGCCCGTAGCGGTACTCGGAGGCCGTCCAATTTGCTCGCGTGGTGGACCATCATCGACGCCGAGTCACGGCCGGCGACCGCTTGAGCTTGGCACTCGGCTTCTTGTCCGATCTCTTCTTCCATTCTTCGATGGCTGCGACAACCTCGCCGACCTCCTTGACCTGGTCCTTGAGGGCCTTCAGGAAGCCCACGACTTGTGCCTTCAGAGCTGGTGACGCGGATTTCGCGAGACCTTCAACTGCAAAAAGAAATTCTTGATTTCTTGCTTCAAGGCGGGCGGAGCCACTTGCGCTGATAATGAAGTCGAGGACGTCTCTGCGGAATCTGATTTCTTAGGGGGTAGATACAACGCAGACCATTTCTCCGACAGCCGCTGCAATCGCAACATTCCTTCCTCGACCGTCTTTGGCTTGATTGTCGGCCGGCCTCCCGCCTTGGGGCACATCGTCCGCCCCTTGCAAACCTGAATGGCATCGATCAGCAGTTACGCGCGACGATTTGCTCGGCATCTCGTGATCTGAAACCGGTGATAACGCAATTAAGGAATACAGCCCATCCTCGGAGCAAGACTGCCCGCTGATGGCAAAGCCGAACTGCGAATGGAAGAGGCATTGCTAGAATCTTTTTGCCCCACATCTTTTTGCCAGCCGTTTCAAATGCGGACCTGGCAATAAAATCAGGAACAAACAAATCGAGAAGCAGCGGTCGTGAATTCGCGTGACGATCGGTGTCTCGGTTGGGTTGCGGGCTTCGCCCGGACCAAGGTCTTCGCTTCTCTGCTCCGAAAACACGACGCGGAGAATCAACTTGTTGCGAACAAACTCCCCCTCCCCATTCGACGGAGGTACGAGTCAAACCAGAAACGTGTCAGCATGCACGTGGCACCGGACCCGAATATGTGGTGCAGACGACAGGCTGACGTCACGAATGATTTTCATTATCCCGATGGACGCCGTTCGGACTTCGTTGAGCAATCGCCACGGATGGCGGTACGTATCGAACTTGAGTTCAGTTCGGCCCGATCCATGCCCAGGAATCAACACAGCCATGAGCGATTCGCCTGTCAGTTTTGTTGAAGGTCAAACGGTTGGAATTGATTTGGGGACGTCGTACTCGGCACTGTCGCGGCTGGGGGAAGATGGGAATCCCGAAGTCATCAATAACTCGCACGACAGCCCGATCACGGCGTCGGTTGAGTTGCGGGCGTAGCCCGAGCCAAGCGGGAACGAGAACGAACCTACTCCGCCAACTGCCCCTTCAACTTCGGCAACCGCCGCTGACCGTCATCGACCGCTTTGTCATCCTGGCCGTCTTGGATCACCAGCATCCACAGATTGATTGCCGCCTCCAGCATCTCCTTCCGTTGGTTGGCGTATTGCGGCGGAAGCTCGCCGGAGGCATACGCATCCAGCGCCCGCGCGCGAGCGATCAAGAAGCGGCGCTGCTCGTCGATGTCGTCTTCCTCCCACGGCTTTTCCTGCCGAGCTTCGTAGTCCAACAAGATCCGCTTGGCCTCGTCGGCCGCTTTGAGGTCTGGCCAGCGCTGCATGACTCCCTGCAACTGCATCAAGCCGGAGTACAACGTCTTGGGTTCTTTGAGCCGCAACTGTCCCTCGGCGAGCAGCGACTTCCCCCACTCTTCGCGAGTTGGTGCCGCCTCCGGCCCGATGCGGCTGGCGGGATGCTTCGCGGCCAGCTTTCGACGATCTGCCGCACCCGCGTCGAGCCACTCGCAAACGTCCGCGAAGGTCTTCGCATCGGGGATACCGTGACCGAGCTTCTCGACGGTCGTGACCTTCGTGCGGACTCCCATGTCGGTCAGCATCGGGCCACGGAAGCGTTCGACTTCCCCACGATTGAAGTCGCCGGTGCCGGTGATCATCGCGAGGCTCAAGCGGTCGATGACCCGATGCTTCAACCACGGCTCGTCGCGCAGATCGCCTCCGGCACAGACCGGGATCACTCCACCAAAGAGTTCGGGCAAGGCGAACGCGATCCCGCAGGCGACTCGGCCGCCCCCTGAGAATCCGGCGAGATAGGTTCGATCCGGGTCGATGCGAGTCTTCCGCCGCAGATCATCCAGCGCGTCCAACACGATCCGAATGCGTCGCGGCATCGGCGTGTTGTTGCCCGCTCCGTAGGGACTCAGGAAGGCGATCCCCTTTTGCTGGCAGACGGTTTGAAGCTGGCTCCATCCGGCCGGCTGGTCTCCGGCCGAGATGAACAGCACCAATGGCAAACCCGCCTCGGCTTTCTCGGCATTCTTCGCTTTGGATTTGATCTTTGTTTGGGGAGCCGCCGGTTGGGCCGCGGCTGGCACAAACAATTCATACCGCTGCTTGGTCGAGTCGTAGCCTTTCAGCCACTCGGCCGGCGGATTGGTCACGCTTTGATTGGAGACCGCGAAGACCCAATCCAATCGAGTCGGCTCGCGAACCGTGACTTCCTTCTGGTAGCCCGGCTCGTCAGCAAGCGCCACGCAATTCGCCAACGCGATTACCCACAGGGCAAGGATTCTCATCGGCGGCCTCATCGGTCGAATCAGGATTTGAGTGTCACCAGCGTTCCGGTTGGCTCCTCGCCGAGCATGTCGCGGCTCCAAGAATTCACAGGAGCGGCGCGAAAGTGGGTACGCTCATCCGACGGTGATCGTGGAAGTCGCCCCAACGAGCTGCGACTGAGAAGTGCTGTTGCTGGAGTGCTGTGGGGCTGTGGTGAGTCTTCTGCGGACTTCACGCACGATTTCATCAATTTGAAACGGCTGCAAGAGGTGCGGAGCTTTGGTCAGCGTCCTGCGCCATTCGGTCAAGACTCGCTGCTTGCCCGGTTCCTTGGTCTCTCGATTTGATTCTTCGATCATCTGTTGAATGAAGACTTCCCAGGATTTGAAATTCATTGACTGTTCCTTGGTGCATTCGGAGTTGGTCGCCAGCAGCAGCCAAATGCGTCCGCCCAGCGCAGATCCACAGGCATCTCATCGACCGAATGCACTTCGGGAGATTCCTCCGTCACACCATTTCCTCTGACGATTGCATTGAAATGCCAGGGAGTCAGCGGATTCTTAGGCCGATCATTCTGCGTCGATGAGCGATTCGCATATTTGGCTTCAAGCGGACGGTGCGGCAGGCGACCGAATGCTTAACTCAGCCGCGCCTGTTCGGCGAACTTGCGAAGGTCGTTCCCCTTCAGCGCCGTCGCCAGCAATTCGGGCAAGCGATCCGGTGTGCAACCGAAGCAGGGCATCCCCAGCTTGGCCAGCTTTTCGGCGAGGTGCTCGTTAAACGATGGCTGGCCTTGATCCGAGATCGCCAGCAGGCCCACTGCTTTTACGCCGCTCTCTAACAGGAACTCCATCTTCTTGACGAAGCGATTCTCGTTGGGACTGGTGTCGAACAAATCGGCCACCAGGATGTAGAGCGTCTTGGCGGGCGTGTGCATGAATTGCTCGCAGTAGCACGTCGCCTTCCAGTAATCCTCGGCTCCCCCCAGTTGCACGCCGAACAGCAGATCGACCGGATCGGAACAGTGCTCGGTCAGATCGACGATGTCCTGATGATTGAACGCGACGACGTGCGTTTCGACCGAGCCGATGCTGGCGAGGATGGCTCCCATGATGCCGCCGTAAATCAGCGACGTGGCCATCGAGCCGGATTGGTCCATCGCGATGATGATGTTCCATTGATTCTGCCGCTGCTGCCGAGCAAAGAAAGAAATGTGCTCCGGGATGATCGTCTTCAATTCGAGGTTGTAGTTCTTGAGATTGCGACGGATCGTCCGGGGCCAGTCGAGATTCGGCAGACTACGAAACGGACTATGCCGATTGCGTTGCAGCGAGCCACGAATCGCTTGCACGAACTGCGATTCCAGCCGCTTGCGCACGTCTTCGACGACGCGCCTCACCAAATCACGAGCGGCCGATTTGGCTTTCTCCGGCACCATGTTTTTCATCGCCAGCACGGTGCTCGCCAAATCCAGCGATGGCTCGACCTTCGCCATGAGTTCCGGTTCGAAGAGCAGCTCCTTCAGGCCGCGACGTTCGATGGCGTCCTTCTGCAACAGCACCACGACATCGGTCGGAAAGAAGTTCCGAATCTGATCGAGCCAACGCGCGACTCGTGGAAAGGTTCGGCCTTTGACTGAGCCGTGAGTGCGTCCCTCCGTCGGAGCGGCCCATTCGCTCTGGTCGATCTCGTCGCTGGAGTAAATCGCTTCGAGAGCCTCATCCAATTCGCATTGTTCGCCCCCCAAGATCGCTTGCCCGGAGCAATTCCCGATTTCTTGCAACGGTTCCTCCGCCGTCTTGCCGAGAATGAGTCGCCAACGAGCCAGGTCTTGGGGATCGATTGCCATGATGGATTCCTCGAACAAATCTCGTAACGCGGCGAGGCCGCGCCGAAAGTAACCCGAAGCGTCAGCGAGGGCGAACGCTCCTAAATGTTCCCACTCGTCTTCGTTGGGAGCGTCGGCCCTCGCTAACGCTCTTTGAAGTTGCGCGATTTGAACTTGGCTCTAAATCGTTCTGACAATTTCTCAGTTTGTCTTCATTCCTTTGACCAGATTCCTTTGATTTCAGGGGCTAACCGGTGACTGAGGATTTCAATCAAAGGAATCTGGTCAAAGGAATGAAGCGAATGAATTCGGGCCTGATTCTCGGCGTCGTGGTCGAATTTGTTCGAAAGAGCGCAACTTCAAAACGAACGCTTCGAATTGCTGAGATGAGCTACGAAAACTCATCGAAACTGAAATCGTTCACGTCGGACAGGGCCTTCTCTTCGGCCTCACTCAGGTCTTGCTCGATCACTTCGCTGGCGGCGTCGGCGGAGACGCCCCAATGTTCGCCGAGGTTCTCGGCGATCTGACGTTTCTCACGCGGGCTGAAACTGCCGAACGCGCGACGCAGAAACACCAGAGCGCGACGGAAGTGATCCTCCTCCAGCGACGAAACGTATTCCGCCAATTGCACCCACAGCGGCTGCCGAGCCAACAGCGCGTACCGATTCCGTTTGGATAGCCCCTCGAACCAACCGGCTCCCAGGTCCGCTGGGATGCCGGGGGACAACCGCCGCGAGACTTCGCGAATCAGCACGTCATTCGAGAGCAGGCCACGCTCCAGCAAGATCGCGCAGGCATAGCCGGAAAGCAGCGGATTGCGATCGTCCGCGTCCGAGAGGCCCTGCAGCTTTTCGATCCACAAGGCTTCATCGACGCGATCGGAAAACTCCAACGCGACTCGGTTCATCTCGTCGATCGCGATCAACATCTTCACGGCCGCTTCGTCATCGCAGACGGCGGCGGAATGCAGCGCGAGCGAACCTTGCACGAAGAGTTCCTCGACCAACGGTAGCAGCGGCGTCGGATCGAACTTGCGGACATCACCGTAACGGACGATCTGCCCCAGCGAGTGCGCCGCGTGAGCGATCGCGGTCAGCTCGGATGTCTCGGCCGACAGCTCTTGCAGACGTTGGCGAGCGGCCTCCATCGACTTCATCAAGCCGCACTGACACGCATCTCGCACGAGGTCGGCGGCGGCTGCGATCGACGTGCAGGCTTCCAACGTCGTCTTGAATTTGTAGCCGACCGCCAGCTCGACCGTTTCGCCGAGCAGCACCGCTTCGATCAATTGGATCTCGCTTTCGGGAGTCCATTGCAACAGCCACTTCTCGGCCCAAGTCGTCGATTGCTGCGACGACTTTTGCGAGGTGACAAAACCCACGCCCAGCACTCGCAACCGATGACAGAACGACGAACGATGCAGGTCGAGAAACGCCGCTTCGGCCGATTTGGCCTGTCGATTCTCGCGCAGGTCGAGCGTCAATTCTTGCTTCACCGTCGTCTTGAATTTATCGAGCTTGAGCCGCGCGATCTCACGCTCGAAGTCAGCTTGAATCGACGTGCGGCTGACTCCTTTCGGAAGCTCGCCGATGGCCGTGCCGACTTCGACTCGCGCGAGCGCGTCTTTGACCGTCGAGAGTTCGCCGTGACCGACCAACGTGACCGCCGAGTCGCGCAGGTCCGCCAACGTCGGGGCCAGTCCGTCCTTCATCGCCGACAACGTCGTCGCCAACCGCACCGCTTCGATGACCTCCGCCGTCGAGCGATGCGTGCCCGACTCGCGCAGATGCCGCACGACCAGCGACAAGTATTTCGACGGCAGTTCGGACAAGTCGCCCCGTTCGAGCAATTCCCAGAGCAGTTCAAAATACGCCGGCGCGTGATTCCCCGCTCCGTATCCCGATTGCGACGAGAGCTTGAAATACGAATACGGCATCAAAGTTAGCTTGCTGGCTCGGCGGCGCAGCGAAGCGAGTTCGTCGTCGGTCATCGCCGGCGAGTCACCGTTGAGTACCGAGGCATGAAAAGCTCCAACGACCGCGACGATCTTCTCCGGCTCATACCCGGCTGTGATCGCCGCTTCGATCCGCCGTCGCATGTACGCCTCTCGAACCAGATTCTCCGCTCGCCACCGCGTCGAGTCCCGTTCGAGTTCACGCAGCGATTGACCGAATTCAAACGCCGCCAGCCGATAGGCGTCGTCGCTCAGATTGTGCTCGAAGTGCCGCTCCCAATAGGTCTCGTAGTCCGCCTCACCGGCTCGCTGTGCGTATTGGTCGTGAATCGACAACTCACGTTCGGGAGGGGGCGGCGCGCCGTGCTCGGTATCACTCGCGTCATCGGTATCACTCGCGTCAGGAGTCTCGGCGGATTTCTCGCGCTGCTTGCTGAGCAGTTCCTCTTCAATGTCTTGCAGCGCCAGAAAGATGTCGGAAGGCAAGTCGATGAACTCGACCGGAACGTCATGCTCATCGGCCCACTTCATCGCTTGGTACTCCGGGCTGTATCTCGCGAGCGGATAAACCAACGTCCGCACCGGTAGCGAATCGGTGTAAGCCAAGATCGCAATCGGCGGCTTGGTCGCCTTGCGAGTGATGTCGGCAATCAATTCCTTCGCATCCGCCAATCCCTCGATCAGCACCAGATCGGGACGGACCTGATCCAGATACCTCCTCAAATGCCACGCCCCCGTCGGCGAAAGATGCCGGACACCAAACACGTTGATTTGCCAGGATTTGGTCATAATTTCCAAGTGCTCCGGCCTGACGGAGCTTTCCCACTTTACAACTTTCTGACTCTAACGAATTCCATTTGCAGATTGCCTGACGCCCAAGAGGAAGCCAGACACGGGTAAGTTGTGAAGCCAATGGTCGTGATAGCGTTTGCCGCTGAGTCGATGTGCAAGCCGCGGCCAGCATACAGCAGACGCGTCCAACGGTTAATCAGGCGATCTACAGCTTTGCGACAGCGGTCGCAGATTTCCCAAAAGCCATGCAGAAAACACAGGATGGTCTCGGTCGGTGGAGCGCGACTTCTGCGAGCAACGGCAGTCAGAGCGTGCTCACGGGCAAGAGCGATGAGTCCTTGGAGTTGGGGCCGGGCATGAACGGAAACGTCGATGTTCAGGAAGCGGAGCTGCTCACAAAACTCTACGACCGTTTTGCGCGATCCTGGGAGGCGATGAATCCGCCGCTCGTCGAAGACTTTCTAAGTTCTGTGCCGGACTCGTTGCGGCTGACGGCGGCCACGGAATTGATCGTCATGGATTGGGAACGGCGCAATTCGGCGAACCTGCCGTTTGCCGTCGAGGACTATGCGCGACGGTTTCCGGAACTGTCGGACCAGCTTCAAAAGTTGTGGGACGCAGGTCAGTCCGCAGTGCGCACGCGTCAGGAAGCATCGACGTGGGACTCCACTGGCAAGGAAGGTGTACTCACCAAGTCAGAGGTGCCATCCAGGAAAAGTGCCCTCGCGGCCGAGGCGTCTCCATCTCAGGAAACTCGTGATGAGCCGGTCTCCGATCAGTCCTCCCGATTCGGCCCCTTCCAGATTTCGGAGGAGTTAGGTCGCGGCGGTCTTCGTTGCTGTACTTCAAGAATGAGTTTCGTGCTCTCGCGGGGATTAGCCATCCGAACGTGGCCCAGCTTTATGAGCTATTCAGCGACGGCCCCCTGTGGTTCTTTACGATGGAGCTGATCGAGGGGGTGTCGTTTCTGGAGGCGATTCGTGGTGAAGAAGACCTGGCGGGACGGATTCGGCGACTCCGCGAGACACTGCCGCCGTTGGTGGAGGCCCTTGAGGTGATGCATCGTTCGGGACGGCTGCACCGCGATTTGAAGCCTTCCAACGTGATGGTCAGCCAGAGCGGTCGCGTTGTGGTTTTGGATTTCGGATTAGCCGCGGAGTTGGATGCCGAGGGCATCCACGAAGCGTCTCACAGTCGCCTCGTGGGAACGCCGGCCTACATGGCTCCGGAGCAAAGTTCCGCACGGTCCCTCACCGCTGCAGCGGATTGGTACAGCGTGGGAGTGATGATTTATCAGGCCCTGACTGACCGACTCCCTTTCGAGGGTCGGTTGCTGGAAATCCTCCAACGGAAGGAGACAACTCCCGCACAGCCGCCGTGCGAGCTGAACCCGGCGATTCCCGAACCGCTCAATCAGCTTTGCGTGTCGCTCTTGCAACACGATCCGGAATCGCGCGGTGATGGGCTCCGAACTCAATGAACTGCGACAGGCGCTGCGACATGTCAAAGAAGGTTCTCTGTCACTGGTTTGGATGCGCGGCCGCTCCGGGTTTGGCAAGTCGCGGCTCATCAGCCAGTTCCTCCAGCACGAAGACGTTCGCTCGGAGCGTCGCAGTCTCGTGCTGTCGGGGCGTTGTTACGAACGCGAGTCGATTCCGTTCAAAGCGTTCGATCCGCTGATCGATCAGCTCACTCGCGAACTGAGCCGACTGACTCCCGAAACTCTGGCGGCGGTGTTACCGGTGGATGTGGCGGCCTTGTCGCGCGTGTTTCCGGTGCTTCGCGAGGTGGCCCAGATCGCCGCAGCCTCGCAGAAGGGGCGAGCGATCCCCGATGTCCAGGAACTGCGTCAGCGGGCGTTCATCGCTCTGCGTGAATTGCTGGCTCGATTGGCTTCGCGACGGTGTTTGATTCTCTGCTTAGATGATTTGCAATGGTGCGACCCAGACAGCGTGCCGCGCGCTGACGAATCACCGGAGCTTTGGAGGATGCCTGCTCAATCTCACCGCTGGGCAACCGGATGTCGGGCTTCGCGAAATCGACGACCTCAGTCATGGTTGGACCACGAACGGCATGCACGTCCAACACATGATGCTATTCGAAGGGCGCACTGAGCTACTGCACTACCTGAACCGATCGCAAGAAGCCTGGAAGACTTGTCGTGAGGGGCTTCGGCTCGTCAAGCAGGCGCTGTTGGACAATATCCACGTCGTCCGAATTTTTGGGGCGTTTATGACAGCCCGTGTGGCCGTTTCATTCCACGAAGAGACCACCGACCGCCAAGCTCTGATCTATGCGCGAGGAATGTCTCGAAAACTCCAACGCGAGCGGTTCGAGTGGGCGAACGCCTGCACATTTCTGATAGATAGTGGAATTGCTGCGACCGTTGGCGATCAACCGACCGCGATCCGCTGTCTTCAGTCGGCCTTCGAACGATTCACCGCGTGTGAGATGCAACTGCATCTCAACATGGCCAAGCTGCGACTTGGGCAGCTTACGGATAAGCAAACCGGCGAATCGCTGGAAGCCGAGGCTTTGAATTGGCTCGTCTCGCAGGGCGTTCGTGAACCCTACCGACTGGCGGAAGTCTATGCTCCGGGATTCCGGCGGCTGGTGTCCAACTGTGCGTCAGCGTGTTCGACGCATCCCTGTCGGTCATCTGCTCGACCGTGGCGCTGAAGAGCCGGCCGCTGTGAAAGATGTTGGTATCCTCGGCGAAGAAGCAGAAAATCAACCGGGCGAAAAAATGGTTGAGTTCCTCCCGGCGCGCTGCGGTGTCCCAGTCCGGGTTGACCTTCAGCAACTCAATGTAGAGCCGGTTGAGCCGCACCGTAGCCTTGATGTCAAAAGCGTTTTCGCGAATCTGCTTGACCGTGGTGATGCCCGCCAGCCGCAGGAAGAAGCCGAAGTGGTTTTCAAAGTCGGCGTAATCGCAGGCAACCGTCTCGCCATCGACGAGGTTTTCCGCCTCGAAACTTTTGCCGTCGGTGGCCAGGATGAACTTGGCCTTCTGGCGAGTGGTGGCTGGGCTTTGCCGAAGCGCGGCGAGGATCGCCGTCACTTCCCCTTCCGGGCAGACCTTGAGATGGATGTTGTTGCGCTGAAGGACCGCGCCGGCCAGATCCGACTGGTTCGTGTTTCCACTCTTGAGCCGTTTGAGAGTGGTCTCCTTGTTGCCGAAGGCTCCGAGAAAGGCATAAGGGAAACTCTCCGGCTCGAAGGGCGCTTCCGCGAGCCTGGAAACAGCTTCTTCGATTTCGACGGCATTCATTCAATCACCACAGTCATTCTCAGAGATCAAACACAGCCGCCGAAATCGTTGACCGAGAGTTGTGCTGAATCAACCGTGGTGCCGGACTTGAGCTTGCCAGGGTCGAGGTCTACGCCTGACGCCCGCATCGCGATGAGTTCGCCGGACATCTGCCGCGACTCAATGGAGCCGTACTTCCCCGAGTAGACGTCGCGACTCGCGGTTGTCCGGTCGGCTTGTGAGGGGTGTCACTGGGGATGCGAGCGATACCGATTCGGCTTTTGAGCAAGGACGCAAGGCCATTGACCTTGCGTCCTTTTCCCAAACAGTGAGCAAGACAGGAATCGAACCTGCACGGGGTTTAAGCCCCACTAGGCCCTCAACCTAGCGCGTCTGCCAATTCCGCCACTTGCCCGGCAGTGATTTGCGGCCGAGTCCAATCCTTCGATCGTCGTCGGCCGCGAGAGGCGTGGGAGTATAGTCACGCCAGAACAGGTCGCAAGTTTGCCAGTTTGCAGACGGCTGAGATTTGTGCGAATGGATTACTTCAGTCCGGCAAGCAATGTTGTCGCTTCTTTCGCTCGCGCGTGATTTGGGAAACGCTTCGCAACCGTCTCGAGTGACTCGCGGGCCTTGTCGACGTCTTTCAGTTCGATGAAACATTTGGCGGCCTCGAAATGTGATTGGCATTGCCATTCTTCATACGGGTATCCGAAGGCCGCTTCGAGGAAGTGTTCGGTGGCCTCGGCGTTGTTCTTAGCAGCGAGGGCGCATTGGCCCATCATGAAACGAGCCTTCGCGGCGGTTTCGGTGCGGGTCTCTTTCGTGACTTGCAGGTAGCTGGCTTTCGCGGCGTCGAATTGGTTTTGGTTCTGTTGCGCGAAGCCGAGGCCGAAGCGGGCTTCGTGGAGTTGCTCAAATTTTGGGAAGGCTTGGATCAGCACAGTGAAGTGTTGTTGAGCTTGTGGCCATTGTTTGAGTTGCGTGGCACAGGTGCCGCTGCGGTACAGAGCCTTGGCGTGGAAGCGTTCGCTTTTGGCGGTGATGACGGCAGCGTAGAAGGGAAGTGCCTCGGCGAATTTGTCTTGGCGGAATTGGCATTCGCCGGCGAGGAAGTTGGCGTCTGCCGTGAGCGTTCCTTGCGGGAACTCTTTGATCTGGCTTTGGAAGGTCGTCAGTGCGGCGGGGAATTGTTTCTGTTCGTGCTGAATCCAACCGAGTTTGTAGTGCAGTCGCTCGCGCAGTTCGGGAGTCTTCGCGGTGGTGAGGCCGGCGGTGAACGCCGTGATGGCTTCGGCCGGTTGCTTGTTGGTCTCGTGGAATTCACCAACTCGGAACCAGGATTCGGCGGCGAGCGGACTGTTGGGCAGCTTCGTCGCGAGTGAGCGGAACGCGTCCGTGGCTTCCTTCTCTTTCTTGAGTTCGAGGTTGGCGAAGGCGATCTCGTAGTAGCACTTGTCGGCGTCCGGGTAATCGGGCTTGGCGGCGAGCAGTTGAGTCAGCGTGACGATCGCGGGATCGAATTGTTTGAGTCCCACTTGGCAGAGTGCCATCGCGAACTTGGCATCGAGTGCGTCTTTCTCAACCGCCTTGCCGGTGGCGATGAATTGTGTGAGGTCTTTGAGCGCGGGGTCGAATTGTTTTTGGCGGTGCTGGCAGAGACCTCGCAGGAAGAGTGCGGCGGGGACGAGTTCGCTTTGCGGTTTCTCGGCGATGAGTTTCGTCAGATGCGTTGTGGCATTCGGGAAGTCGGGCTTCTCGAAGAGGGCGGCTCCGCTGCCGTACAGAGCGGCGGGGACAAGGTCGCTCATTGGGAATGCGGTGACGACTTGCTGATAGAACGCGACGGCCGTGTCGGGCTTCTTGAGTCCGCGGTCGATCTCGCCGAGATGGAACAACGCTCGGTCGCGCAGTTTGCTGGCGGCGATTTGGTTGAGCTTCGTCAGTTCGACTGCAGCGTTCGGGGGATCGTTGACGGCTCGCAGACTGACGCCGAGCGCGAGCAGGACTTCGTCGAGGCGTTCCCAATCGGGCTTGGCTTGCTGAGCGGCTCGGAAAGAGGTGACGGCGTCGGGGTGACGTTTCATTTCGCCGTGAGCTCGGCCGATGAGGTAACGAGCTTCGGCGATCAGCGCGGGATCTTTCAGCGTCCCGACGATCTGATTGAGATAGGCGAGGCACTCCTCGAATTTCAGTGGCTGATTGGCGGCGATGCCGGCCGAATACAGGCACAGGCCGATGCGGACTTGGCACTGCGGAGCGTGCGGGTTCGTGGGGAATTCGGTGACGAGTCGGCGGAAGAGCGGCTCGGCCTTCGCGAGGTTCGCTTCGGGTTGATTGAGTAAGTACGCCTCACCCGCGACGAAGAAGACTTCGGGCACGAGTGCATGTTTCGCGAATGGAGCGGTCGCGAAGAATTGCTCCGCTTGTGCCTGCGCGTTCGGGAAGTCGCCGGTCTGCAATGCGGCGAGGGCGGCTCGATACTTGGCTTCGGGAGCGAGTTCATTGGCGGCGAATTGCCCCGCGAATTGAGCGTAGAGCGGGACCGTCTCTTTGCGGCGTTCGGGGATTTCATAGATCGAATCGATGCGAACCAATTGCAATGCGGGGATGAATTCACTTTGAGGATTGGCGGCAATGACGGGATCGACGGTCGCGATGACGGTTGCCGGTTGCTTGAGCGCGATGAGCGTTCGACCGAGCCAATAAGCGGCTTCGGGAGCGGTCGGTAGCTTTTGGTTGACGACCACGGCCAGTGCGGTTTGGGCCTGGGGGAATTGCCCCGCTTTGAACCGTGCTTTACCGGCAGCGGTCAAAGCCGGGCCGAGCTGTTCGCTCTTGGGGAACTTCGTCGGCAGCGTATCGAGCACAGTGGCCGCTTCGGGGAACTTGTTTTGATCGAACAGTGCTTGGCCTTGCTTCAACGTCGCGACGTCGGCCAGAGCGAATCCCGCGACGGCGGCGGCTTGCACGAAATGCGGCTCGGCTTCGGCGTGCTTCTTCTGTGCGACGAGCGATGTGCCGAGTCGCAGTTTGGCTTCCGGCACGAGCGGACTCTGCGGGAACTTTTGCAGCAGCGTCGTGAAGGTCGTGACCGCTTCGACGTGCTGGTCGAGATCGGCCTGCGTGGTGCCGAGTCCGTAGAACGCTTCCGGCAGGATCGTCGCGTTGGGATAGGTGGCAATCACCTTCTGATAGGCGACGATGGCGTTCGGTTTGTCGGCGGCGAGAAACAGACTCTCGGCTTGGTAGTAGACCGCGTCGGCGGCCAATGGACTCTGCGCGAACTTGGCGGGAAGGTTGGCGAACTCGGCGGCAGCGGTCTTGAAGTCGTTCGGTTGCTTTGAAGCCTGCGCCGTCTGAAACAGCGTGAGTCCCAGATTGAATTGTGCTCCGTCGAGATGTTTGAACTGCGGATAGGTCGCGAGGATGAGCTTGAAGGTCGCGGTCGCTTCGGGCAGTTTCCTCTCGTTCAACTGGCAGACACCGAGTTGGTAATGCGCGTTCGCGACTCGCGTGTCCTGTGGGAACGCTTTCAAGAATTCGGTCCAACGCGGGATCGCCTGCGCGAACAGCTTTTTCGACTGGAAGCCGTAAGCAACGGCGTACTGGCGAGTCGCCTCTGGGTTCGGATCATCGGCGGCGAACGCTTGAACGACGAAGGCGGCCAGCACGGCAACCGCAAAAGAAACGTGGCGGGTGGTCATGGAAACCTCGCGCGGAGACATTGAGTGTGGCCACATTCGTCATCGCAATCCAACCAACGCGGACAACGGAGAATTGGATTCTTTCCTTCGTGTCAGTCAAACCGAGGGTCGTCGCGATTCACGAAACGAGACTCGCGGGATGCTAACGATGCTCCGCGTCAGACCGAAGCGTTGCTTGCAAGAGCGTGAGTCCATTTATTCAATCAACCGACCCAATGCCGGATGGGGTCGATTGCCTGAAGGGAATTATGAACGCACACCGACTCCGCCGCCGCCATTCGTTGGCCCTGCTCAGCGCCGCGGGTTTGGCGTTGCTGTTGTTCGGCATCAGTCTGTGGTTGGGAACTCGCGACCGCGTCACGATCGGCGTCGAGGGACGTCAGGTCGTGACGATCCCCGGACCTCGGCTGTCGGCGATTCCCTACACGCACGGCGACGCGCTGGCCGTGCGCATCGCCGGAGTTGAGTCGATCCCCAACGGTTTTCGATACGACCTGCGTTACATGGCCTATGGTCCGGGACGACACGACCTGCGCGGATACCTCGTGGACGAGCGGCAACAACCGGTTTCCGGTTTGCCTGAGATGACTGTGTCCGTCGCGGCGTTGTTGGCCAAAGACGAGAGCGGCCAATTGATGGAGACGCCTCCGACGCCGATTGATCTGCGCACGAATTATCGCTGGGGCATGGGGCTGCTGTGGTGTCTCTGGGGGCTGTTGTTGCTGCCGTTGTTTTTCTACGGACGCAAGCCACGCTCGCGAGTCGTCGTGTCGCCGCCTCCAACGATTCCCGAACGTCTGCGGACACTGCTGGAACAGGCGGCCCACTCGGAGCTGACCGTCGAGCAACAGACGGACATCGAAAAATTATTGTTGGCCTTCTGGGCCGACCGACTGCAATTGCCGCGTGAGCGACTCTCCGAGACGCTCGACGAGCTACGCAAGCATCCTGCCGCCGGAGCACACGTCAGCCGCGTTGAGCAGTGGCTGCACAGTCGCAGTGCGCAAGGCAATGACAGCGTTGCTCGCGAGTTGCTGGCGAGCTTGGGATGGAACAACAAATGACGAATGACGAAATACCCAATGACGAAAGTATGACGAAGCACGAATTAGCCGCGTGTGAGATGCTTCCCTCGTACATCACCGAGTTGCCGTGTTCGTCATCGGACTCCTTTGATTCCGAAAGTTGTTGCAGATGAGTCAAGTTTTGGTTTTGCAAAAATGACTTCCGTGAAAAGAGGCCCGACGAATAAAGGGAGACGACGAATGCCGCGACAGTTGCCCACATTCGTCGTCTCCCTTCATTCGTCGGGCACTTTCACTTCCCAAGTTATGATGAACTCGTCCATCGCATTGGTCTGAGGCAGAGCCTCGTTGGGTGCTTCGTCATTGGGTACTTCGTCATTCGTCATTAGCGGAGCGAAGAATGATCTTCTCCCGACCCGAATTGCTGCCGCTGTTGTGCGTGCCAGTGTTGCTGGCGTTCTGGCAGTGGTTCGCGCGCGGTCAGCCGCTCGCGCTGCCGATGGACTTCACGCAGCTTCGGCGTCGCCCGGTGCTCGACGTGCTCGTGCGAGTGCCGAGCCTTTTGCCGGCCGGCCTGTTGGTCTGCGCGATCCTGTTGTGGACCGGGCCGTTGATCGAAGGTCCGCCGACGTATCCCGCACAGGTCACGAACATCCAAATTGCGTTGGACACGTCGGGCAGCATGAATGAGCCATTCGGCGATCGGACCAAACCCGATGGCAAGCAGTTCACGCGGTTCGACGCGGCGATGGAAGCGATCTCGGAATTCACCACCGATCGGCCGGGCGATGCGATGGGCTTCTCGATCTTCACGTCCAAGGTGATTCATTGGGTGCCGGTGACGAAGGACTTAGCTGCCATCCGAATGGCCACGCCTTTCGTGCGGCCGGGCGTGTTTCCTCTGCGCTGGTGGGATGGGACCAAGGTCGGCAACGCGATGCTGGCCTGTGCCGAGCTGCTCGAACAACGCCATGAAGGCGAGCGGATGTTGATTGTCCTGAGCGACGGCGAAAGCTCCGACTTGGAAGGGGATCTCGCAACGCAAGTCGGTCAGACGCTGAAGTCGAAGAAGATCCTCGTGCATTCGATCTCGGTGCGGACGCAGGCTCCGTTGGAGGGAATGAAGCGCGTCAGCCAGATCACGGGGGGCCAAATGTTTGAGGCCGGGGACTCGGTGGCCTTTCGCGAAGTGTTCCGTCAAATCGACCAGTTGCAGCGAGCGAAACTGGTGTCCGCTCAGACGCAGTGGCTGGAATACTTTCGCCCGATCGCGCTAGTCGGTTTGGCGTTGCTCGTCCTTCAGCAACTGGCCGCGTTCGGACTGCGCTTCGCGCCGTGGTAACGCGAAAAGCCGTGAGCCGAACGCGCTAGCGTCGGGCGTATGTCGAGAAGTCAGGCTACTTCGCTGGTGCGATGACTGCGAGTTGCGGACGTGGCGGAGACTCGCGAGCGGCATCGGGCGCGTCGGCGTCGGCCTGCGGGACGGCGAGGCGGATCGCTCGCAAATGCTCGAACGGATCGGCGACTCCCAGACGCAGCAGCGGTGCGGTATTCGGCGCGGCCAGAGGCACCGCGACAGTGATCAGCAAGTGCGCGCTCATCGCGGATGGATCGTCGGTGACTCGCACGAGTGGTTCGTTGAACCGTGGGAAGCGATCGAGCGAATGCGCTTTCCAAGGATCGGCGGCCACGAGAAATGCGTTCCCGGTGACAGGCTGGCGAGGCGCGATAGGACGGGCAGGGTCGGCCTCCGAAGCGAGCAGCGGGACATCAATCACCGGCCGTTTCCAATCGGCAGGCAATCGCTCTGCCGACAGCGCAGTCGGCGCACCGGGGAAGGCTCCCACAGGCAGCGACCAGAGATGAGCGGGGATCTTGTCCGCTCCGGACAGGCGACGAGTCGCCGGTTGCTCGGTCGTGGGCAGAGGCGGAATCGAAAACTGCTGCGGAGGGACCAGCCGCTCCGGCAGGAGTTGAGCGCTCACCGTTGAAGAACTCAGTCCAAAAGCAAACGCGGTCACGGCTATCAGACGCAGCGAGAACATGGTGTGAATTCCTTTTTTACAGAAGGTCGCAAAGGTCGCGAAGAATTCTTTACTGAGAGTCAGAGGCAAGACTTCCGGGATGTCGTTTAACCGCAATACCGTTCGGTTAGTGTCGCCGTGAGCCGTCGGCGCTAGCCTCGGGCCTTTGTTTCTCGGACTTTTTTTGTGTTTGACGCCCGTGGCTAGCGCCGGCGG
>JBJXEX010000451.1:0-8932 GCA_046156195.1 Planctomycetaceae bacterium
GACTCCGCACTGAGCAGCCACTTGAGCCAACTGCTCATCCGTGGCTCGCGGATTCTGAAGGAATCCGCAAACCATCGTGCGTGCCAACGTCCGCGCCGTGAACTTACGAACTCGCTGAATCACTCCCGTCTCCGCCGCCGCCAACTCCGCCAAATCTCCCAACACACCCTGCAATGCGGTCACAATCCCTGTTACCTTGCTCATTGGGAAGCTCCTTCTTCCAAACCGTCGATTCGTGACAAAACCGACGATGGATGAAGGACTTCCCTTTTCTTGGCAAGATCAATCCCTCCTTAACTTGATGCGTATGGGGTATCGCTGCGCTCAACCCCCGGCTAATGGCTGCAATCCCTCCGGGATAAACCGCAACCATAAACCACAGCCACGCTCCCCTTGAATCAGTCGGCGGTGCCCCTGCTCGACCAAATGCTCGGCCCGGCGAAAACGACGCAGGAAGTCTTCAAGACGCTCGACCGGCAGTATCGCGAGCAAAACAAATCCGCGATCTGGTTCCTGCCCTTGAGCCAACCGATCGCCCCGCACCTCGACGAACTCCTCGCCCGTTACCGAAATCGCTGCCGAGCGTGGCTACCGGATGCAACGTGCCGTCCCCCCCCTCCATTCCATTGGAGTAGGGACTCTCGAAATTCAAAAACCGCCGCTACATTGCGATCGCCGAAAACGTCTTGATTCGAAAATGAATAGAGGGGAATCATGCGAACTCATGGATTGCGCTGGTGCTTGTGTCTGGTGTCTCTGGCCTTCGTCGGTCGCGTCACACCCGCGCCGGCCCAGTCGTTGAACAAGTTGTCGTTGGCTCACCTCGCTCCCGATAAGTGCCTCTTCTTCGCGACTTGGAACGGCCCGGCTGTCGGTGATCCCAAGAGCACGAATCGCACGGAGCGATTGCTGGCCGAGGAGTCGGTGCAAGATTTCTTTCAGCAGTTGGGGGCCGAAGCGGATCGGCTCGCCTGAGTCGCAGCCCGTAGCTCAGGCGGCCCGCCTGAGTCGGGTCAGTGGACGCGGTCGCAGGCGGGCCGCCTACACTACGAAAACGTCAACCAGATTTTTCTGCCCCCCCCTCAAGGAGACCTTCCCCATGTTCCGCTCTCGATTCCGCAAGTTCCTGGCCGTCGTGTTGACGGTTTGCAGCGTCTGGCTGACGACGCCCGCTCAGGCTCAGTCCCCCGACAAGCTCAAGCTGTCTTACGTCGCGCCGGAGGAGTGCCTGTTGTTCTTCACTTGGAACGGCTGCACGAAATCCGATCCCAAGACCACCAACCGCACCGAGCAACTCTTCGCCGAAGAGTCCGTGCAAGACTTCGGCAAGCAACTGCTGGAGGAAATCACCAAGCAGCTCAGCGCCGCCGCGGCGGATCATGGGGACGAAGGGATCAAGCTCGCCGCCGAGGTGGGACCGGTCTTGGCAAAGATCCTGCTGTCACATCCCGGCGCGATCTATGTGAAGAGCTTCAAAGCGGCCGACGATCCCGAAATCGAAATGGCAATCGTCGTCGATGCCGAACAAGAGGGACCGGCCGCGATCGCCGCGCTCAAGAAGTTGTTGACGCTGACTCCCCAAGAGGGACCGCAGATTCCGATCGAAGAAAAGATCGGCGACACGACGTTCCTGCGTCCGAAAGAGTATCGCCAGCACGAACCCGAATTCCGATTCGGCTATCGCACCACGCAATTGCTGATCACGTTGGGAAAGGCGACTCCGAAAGAGTTGGTCGCCAAGTTGCAGAAGCCCGGCAAGCCCGCCGCATGGGTGACGAAGGTCGCTCAAGACCTCGCGGTCGAGAAGCCGTCGATGCTGATGTTCCTCGACGCTCACAAGTTGATCGGCATCTTGAGCACCTTGCCGGAGTTCACCAGCGATCCGAATGCGGCGAAAGTCTTGGAGGCTCTGGGCATCAATAAGCTGAAGACGTTCACCGCCGTGTCGGGATTGGATAAGACCGGGATGCACAGCGTCTCGATGATCACGACCGATGGGACGCCGACCGGATTGTTCGACCTCATGCCGGACAAGCCGATCAGCTTGAGCGACTTCAAAAACATCCCGGCCAACGCCTCCAGCGCGACGGTGGCTCGCTTCGACTTGGCGTACCTCTACGGCAAAGTGATGAAGGGCCTCGCCGACTTCGACCTCGCGGCCCACGCTCAGATCGAACAGGCGATCGAGAGTGTCGAGCCGCAACTCGGCTTCTCGATCAAGGGAGATGTGCTCGAAGGATTGGGGGACACTTGGTCGTTTTATACCTCGGCCTCGGAAGCGGGAGTTTCGTTCGTCCCCGGCTTCGTCATTACGGCCAGCATTCGCAAACACGAGGGAGTCGCGAAGGGACTCAACACCGTTGTGATGGCCGCGAAAGCCGCGCTCGGCAACGCCGGCCCGCAAGCTCCGTTCTCGATTCAAGACTTCAAAGCTCGCGGCGAGATCGGCTATCGCATCGTCTTCAACAACTTGCCGATCCCCGTTCAGCCGACCTGGGTGCTGACGAAGGATCAACTCGTGATCGGCCTGTCGCCGCAGTTGGTCAGCAGCCATCTCGCGGGGACGGCGAAAGGCTCGATGGCGGACAATGCCCAGCTCAAAGCGGCGTTCCAATGGAACCCGAAGCCGCTGGTCGTCAGCTACTCCGACCCCAAGCCGGGGCTGCAATCGGTCTACACGCTGGTGAATTCCTTCAGCCCGATGCTGATCCAACAAATGGCTCAGGAAGGGATCAATTTCAATCTGCCGCCGCTGCCGCCATTCGGTGACATCGAACAGCACCTGCTACCGAACGTCACCACGTTCGGCCGCACGTCGAACGGTTGGAAGACCGAGAGTCACGGCGTCATCCCCAGTGGCGTCGAAATCGGGCCGGCTGGCATCGCCGTCGGCGCGGCGCTGCTGCTCCCCGCCGTACAACAGGCTCGCGAGGCGGCGAGACGCGCGCAGGCCAAGAACAATCTGAAGATGATCGGCCTTGCGATGCACAACTACCACGACACGCATCGCGCGTTTCCGCCCGCCGCCAACGTCGATAAGAAGGACAAGAAACTGCTGAGCTGGCGAGTCCACATCCTGCCGTTCGTGGATCAGATCGCTCTCTACCAACAGTTCCATCTCGACGAACCGTGGGACAGCGAGCACAACAAGCAGTTCATCAAACAGATTCCACCGGTCTATGTGCAGCCGACTCACGCCGACCTCGCGAAGGAGGGGAAGACGGTCTATCTCGTTCCGACCGGCGAAGGGACCGCGTTCGACGGGAACGAGGGACGGCCAATGGTCAAGTTCACGGACGGGACGAGTAACACAATTCTGGCGGTCGAAGCGCATCGAGACGCGGCCGTCATCTGGACCAAGCCGGATGATCTGGCCGTCGATCTCAAGAACCCGTTGAAGAATTTGAAGTCCGCGCTGACGGGGGGATTCCATGTCCTGTTGGCCGACGGTTCGGTGCGGTTCGTCAGCGACAACATCAACGCCAACACGCTCAAGTTGTTGTTCACGATCAGCGACGGCCAGGCCGTCAACTTCGATGCGATTGATGCTCCGGTTCGTCGACGAGTTGTCGCTCGGCCGGGAGACCCCAAGAACAACCTCAAGCAGGTCGCTCTGGCGATGCACAACTACGCGGACACTTTCGGGCATTTCCCACAGCGAGCCGTCACCGACAAAGAGGGCAAAGCTCTCCTGAGCTGGCGCGTCCACTTGCTGCCGTTCCTCGAAGCCAACGACTTGTACCAGCAGTTCCACCTCGACGAACCGTGGGACAGCGATCACAACAAGACGCTGATCGACCAGATGCCGGTCACTTTCACCGCCGTCGGCGACCAAGCGTTGGCGAAGCAAGGCAAGACCCGCTACGTCACTCCGGCCAACGCCGAAGCCTGCCTCGGCGTGAAAGAGGGGACGAAGTTCCGCGACATCCGCGACGGCACCAGCAACACGATCATGGCTGTCGAAGTCCACGCGGACGCAGCCGTGATTTGGACGAAGCCCGACGACATCCTCATCGACTTCAAGGATCCGCTGAAGTCCCTGAAGGACGCCCGCAACGGCAGCTTCCTGGCCATGATGTGCGACGGCTCCGTCCGCTTGATCTCCGGCAAGATCAACGTCGAAACCTTCAAGGCACTGATCACTCGCGACGGCAAAGAAGCGGTCGGGGACTTCTAACGCGGCGAAGCCGCAACTAACCCGAAGCGTCGGCGAGGGCGGCCCTCGCTGACGCATTTTGAAGTGACGAGATTTGAACTTGTCTCCACATCGCTTTGTCAATTTCTCAGATTGTCTTCATTCCTCTGACCAGATTCCTTTGATTCCAAGAGCAAACGTGTGCCTGAGGATTTCAAACCACCTGTCCCCGGCACTCATGGAGACTCAAATGGCCAAGCCGTGGTACTACCAAATGATGGGCGCGGAGATCGGCCCGCTCACTCCGGCCGAGCTGAAAGAGAAAGTCCAGATCGGACAGATTCAGCCCGACACGCTGGTCCGTTCGGGGAGTGACGGAAAGTGGATTCCCGCCGACCGCTGGAAGGGACTGCTGCCGGTCCAAGAAGCGAAGCCCGAACCAACTCCCCTTCCCGTCGAGGAATCCGAACCGGCAACGACCACGATTCCCGTCAATGAGGAAGACGATCCGCTGTATCACATGAAGGGTGAGGCCACTGCCGCCGGTGGCCCGGTCCCGTTCTCTCATCCCGACGAGTACGACTTCTTTCAGTTCGTCGGCTTCCGCCATGCGATCACGCATCCGCTCTACGACGCGTTGGTGATTTACTCGCACCAGCATCAACTGACGGTGACACAGATCACGCGGCGAGCGATCGCGCAGTTCATCGGCAAACCGGAACTCGGCCAAGACCAGCCACCTCCCAACTCGGACGCCACGAAGACGGACGACGCGACCTAGTCTTCATCCGCCGTTCGGCGAAGCTGGCACCACGAGGGGCCGCGTCAGTTACACTGATTGCGACAGTTTGTTTGTTCGTGGAGCACAGTCATGAAAAGTCCCTTCCCAGGCATGGACCCGTATTTGGAGTCCCGTTGGTTGGACGTGCATTCGCACCTCAATACCAAGTCGAGCGACGTGCTCAATCAACGGCTGCCACCCGGATTGCTGGCGCGATCGGAAGAGCGTGCGATCGTCGCGGTGGATGATCGCGATGAGCGCGAAATCAACCCGGACGTGTCGATCTTTGAACGAGGACTCGCCGAGCCGTCGTGGGACTCCAATGATTCTTCGGTTGCCGTCGCCGACTCCGTCTGCGTTGTGATGAAGAAACCGAAAATCAAGCAGCGTTACCTGGAGATCCGCGATGCGCGTTCGGGCGGCCGTGTTGTGACGGTGATCGAGTTTGTCAGCCCCACGAACAAACGCCCCGGCGATGGCTTGACCATGTATTGCCAAAAGCAGAACGAGTGCCGCTCTGCGGGAGTGAATCTGGTCGAGATCGACCTGACGCGCGCGGGAGATCGGTCGCTCATCATGCCGATCAGGAGGCTGAGTCGCCCCGATCGCACGACATATCAGGCGTGGATCAGCCGAGGGGACGACACGGTGCATGGCTGGGCGTTTCGATTGCCGCTGACTCAACGCTTGCCCGCGATCCCGATCCCCCTGCGCCCATCGGATCGGGATGTCTTGCTCGAATTGCAGCCGCTGATCGACCAGATTTACGACAACGGCCGATACGACGAAGACATCGATTACTCCGAACCGCTCGAACCACCGCTGGCCGCCGAGGAGGCGGAATGGGTCGCTTCGATTTTGGCCAAGCACCCGAAGCCGATTCGCGGATAATCAAAACCAAACGGGACTGGCAAATCTATTGTTTAACCCCAACGCCATCGGCGTGGGCGTGGGCGCGACGAGAAATAACGACGCTCGCGCGCACGCCGATGGCGTGGCGGTTAAACATCTCACTCATCGCCGCGAGCACTATCTCAGTTAGGTATCCACAACATGACGACTTCCGACACCGCCATCACCGACTCCGCGCGAGTGGACTTAGATCGACAGCGCCGCTGTGGGTTTCCCGAGGTCGTGTACTGCGAGGGCAAAACCGTGGAAGCGGTCGAGCAGATTTTCGCGGCACTGGTAGCTGCCGGTCAGGATGCGTTCGGCACGCGTGCCTCGGCGGATCAAGCGGCGGCGATCTTGCGTCTGTTTCCTAACGCGCGGCACAACACGATCGCCCGGACCATCCGCGTGGCTTTGGCGTCCGAGCGTTCGCCTATCGGCAAAGTCGCCGTCGTGACCGCAGGCACATCCGACCGGCCGGTGGCTGAGGAAGCTCTGGAAACCTTGCGTTGGATGGGCTGCGCCGTCGAGCGGATTGAAGACGTCGGAGTCGCCGGGCCACAGCGCCTGTTGGCCGTCGTGCCTCAGCTTCAAGACTGCGACGCGGTGGTCGTGGTGGCGGGCATGGAAGGCGCATTGCCCTCGGTCGTCGGTGGACATGTTGCCTGTCCGGTGATCGCGGTGCCGACGAGCGTCGGCTACGGCGCAACCTTCGGCGGCCTCGCCGCACTGTTGGGGATGTTGAATAGCTGCGCGGCCAACGTGACCGTCGTAAACATCGACGCCGGATTCAAAGCGGGCTATGTCGCGGGACTGATTGCGAAGCGAAAGGCGACTCCATGCGTTTGATCGACACACTTCCGTCGCCACCGTCTCGGCCAGCGGCGGGTCATAAGGGAACCTTCGGGCGAGTGCTCGTGATTGGGGGCAGCCGGGGTATGTCGGGTGCTCCGAGCTTGGCGGGACTGGGAGCACTGCGCGGCGGAGCGGGCTTGGTCTACGTCGCCGTGCCGAGCGAGATTCTGCCGATCGTCGCTGCGATCGAGCCGTCGTATTTGACGATCCCGCTGGCGACCGACGAAGAGCATGGCGGACTTTCGTTCGATGGACTCAGCGGCCTGTGGGGAGCATGCCAGGGGAAAGACGCGATCGCCCTTGGTCCCGGTCTTGGCTCGGGGCGTGGAGTCGTGGGGATCGTCAAGAAGCTGTACATCGGCGTCGAGCAGCCGATGGTGGTCGATGCGGATGCCCTGAACGCACTCGCGGTGGCCCCACCCGGCCGCGACCGAGAACTCATGCTTTCTGAGACCGTCGGGCCGCGAATTTTCACGCCACATCCTGGCGAGTTCGCGAAGCTGATCGGCAGCGACATCGCGACCGTCGAAAGTCATCGTGCCGAGTTCGCGGCCAAGTTCGCGAAAGATCATGGCGTGATTGTGGTGCTCAAAGGACATGGCACCGTCATCACCGACGGCGACCAAGTGGCCATCAATCGCACCGGCAACTCCGGCATGGCGACCGGTGGCTCCGGCGATGTTCTGACGGGCCTGATTGCCGCGCTGTTGGCTCAGGGGATGGAGCCGTTCGAGGCGGCACAACTCGGAGCGCATTTGCACGGACTGGCGGGCGATCTCGCGGCGGCGGAGTTATCGCAACCCGGTCTGATCGCTTCGGACTTGCCACGGTATTTGGCGAAGGCTTGGAAATGCGGAAGACCCCGCAGCTAGCGCCTTGCGGCTCAGTGGCGTAGCCGCGGTCGTGTCATGTGACCGCTCGGTCGAGATGCACATAGCCGCCATCGACGTGGATCAGTTGGCCGGTCGTGTGGCTCGATCGCGGTGACAGCAGGAACGCGACCATGTTGGCGATCTCCTCGCCGGTCGTCATGCGGTGGCCGAGCGGAATTCGCGATTCGATCTGTTGCCGAGTCTCGTCCGGGTTTGGCACGGTTGATAGCCACGAGGCATACATCGGAGTCCAGCACTCGGCGACGATCACGGCGTTGACGCGGATGTGGTACTTGGCCAGCTCGACGGCCCATTCGCGAGTCAGCGCGTTGCGACCTCCGTTCGCCGCCGCATAGGCGGACGTGCCCCCCTGCCCCGTCTCGGCCACCTTCGAGCCGATGTTGACGATCGCTCCGCGTGACCTCTTCAGCTCCGGCAACGCGAAGTGAGCGAGTTCGTAATAATGAATCAGATTCTTTCGCAGCGAGGCGAGGAAGCGATCGGTGTCGCCATGTTCGAGATTCACGCCGTCGTTGACTCCCGCGTTGTTGACCAGTCCGTCGATGCGGCCGAACTTCGCGATCGTCAGCTCAACGGCTCGGCGACAGTCGTCCGTCAGAGACAATTCCGCTCGCACTCCAAACGCACGGCCGCCGCTGACTGAGATCGCTTGCACGAGCGCCTCGTTGTCGGCCTCGTTGCGACCGATCACAACGGGAATCGCCCCCTCCGCCGCGAGCACGCGAACGACTCCCTCGCCAATCCCCTTCGCGCCGCCACTGACGAGAATCACTTGGTCTTGCAGATTGAGATTCATGTCCCGCCTATTTCTTGATTTCAAAAAAAGCCCGACGACCGAAAGGAGACGACGAATCCGACCACTGTTCAACACAATCGTTCCCACGCGGAACGAGACAACGAGAAAACGGAAAAGCCGCGCGAGGACGTTCGACAAAGCTACCAGCCTTCGCGTCCCGATCGGCTCCGCTCATGGGATGGGAGCCGATCGGGTGCGGAGTCTGGCGGTCATCATGTGGAACAGCAACTTGGCACCGTCGGCATGGCAGAGATGACCACGCCAGCACATCGCGGTTCTGGCGTGCGAAGGGTTGAAAGCGATCGACGGCGGCGTGCGTCCCCTTGCCGCGCCGACCGGCATCGCGGTCGTGAATGACGCGACGCTCGAAGATCGGCTCCAGGGAGTTGCACAGGGCATGATGCACGACACGGTTGCGGGATCGGCGAAAAACAGAATCACGGCAGTCAGCCAGCGGCATTCGCCCGAACTTTGTCCGGCCGAATGCCGTTCGCCGAATGCCGACAGCCGTAATACCGTTTTTAGTCCGACTGCGCACTTTCGGAGCCGCAATCAAAACATTGGCGGGTTCCGATTGGGAA
>JBJXEX010000477.1:0-44734 GCA_046156195.1 Planctomycetaceae bacterium
CGCGGGGTGCTCAAGCCCGCGTTCTGGCGAACGCGGCTACCAAGGTGCGGAGTCGTGTTCGCCCCTCCCCAAGCCCACTGAGTCACGTCGAAGTATTTCTGTCGGCGGCGAATCTCTCCGCGATGCAACACGACGAACTCGCCAGGACAGACTTGGGTCGTGTCACGAAAGAACGTGTGCGGCGACGGGAAGTAGCCGAAGTGCAAATAGAACGGCAGCGACGACGGATCAGGTTGCAGGCCGAAGCCGCGAAACACTCGCAGCTCAGAACCAAACGCGAGTCCGTCCTGCGTCTCGTGGAGGAACAGCGGCTTCTTGCCCATTCGATCGCGCACGAGCGTGACTTCACCAGAGGGCAAATCGAGAAACGCGGCGGCGAACATGCCGTTGGCCTGCTCGAAGATCGCCGAACCGCTGCGCTCAAATGCTTCCAAGAAGACTTCGGTATCGCCAGTTGTCCGCAGTGTGAGGTCGCGGCAATACTTCGCGGCGAGTTCGGCGGTGTTGTAAATCTCGCCGTTGAAGATGACCGCTGTGCGACCGCTGGCGCTGACCATCGGCTGATTCGCGCGCGGATCGAGATCACGGATTGCTAATCGGCGAAAGCCCAACCAGACGCGCTGATCGGGACTCGCCAGATGCCCGTCCGAGTCCGGCCCGCGATGCGCAATCGCGTCGGTCATGTCGGCCACGAACGGCCCCGCTCCCGGAGCCGGATGTTTCCACACCAATCCCGCGATCCCACACATCAAGCCGCTCCTTTCCGCAACTGATCCTGGCGAGCAGGCTCAGTAGCAGGCACATTCCATGTGCCGTCCGCCATTTTGGGAGCAGGCACATTCCGTATGCTGTCCGCAGTTTCCGGGCTGACGGCACATGGAATGTGCCTACGACTTTCCGACATTCGCGCGATCAACCATAACCCGACCACCAGATACGGCAGCTTGCTGATCGCCAGTGACCAGGCCGCTCCGGTCATCCCGAAGCTCGGCACCAGCCACCAGCAGGCGGCCAGCGCGGCCACCGAGGTCACGGCCATCAGCGGCAATTGAATCTGAATGAACCGCGCGGCGATCAGAGCGGTCATCATCACACCCGCCGAAGTCGCCACCAGTGTCGCCCACATGATCGTCACGAACACATCGACGTGCTCGGCATATTCGGCTTTGAAGAGCAACGTCAGCAGCGGCCGGCCGAACAGCCACGCGACTGCGACTCCCGCTAACGCGAACCCCGTGTGTGTTCCTAGCAATTGCCAGAACAGTCGCCGAAAACCACGCACGTCACCGCTGGTATGAAGCCTCGCCAAACGGGCGCTCGCCGATGACTCCAACGCTTTTGTGAGTGTGTGCATGACATATAACGGCGCGCAGAGCATTCCGAAGATGCCTAACTCCGCCGTGCTGCGATAAGACTCCACAAAGTAGCGCGGGAAATTCGTGTTGAGCGACACCAACATGCTCGTCACGCCCAGCGGCACGCCCATCACCGCCAGTTGCCAGAGCGGTCCACGTTCCCAGAGCAGTCGCCGAGCCGACAGCCGTTGATCCTGGCCCGCGACCCACAACAGACTCGGAACGTCGTAGAGAAACACCGCCAGCAGTCGCAGCCCCGCCGACCACGCGCAGGCCCACACGATGTCTCCCGTCAGCACGACTCCGCCGCACAGTCCTACCGCCGACAACAGGCTTTGCAGCGCCATCGACTTCGAGATGCGATCGAGTCGTTCGTGCTGCTGAAGGAAGCCGTAGAACGTGTTCGACAAAGTTTCGATCGCTTTGCTGAATCCGACCAGCAAGATCACCGCCAGCGCGGCGTTGCGATATCCAGAACTCCAGCCAGCCACCGCACAGGCCAACATTGCAAGTCCACAGGCCAAGAGTTGCAGCGTGAAGTAATGGCCAAACTGAAACTCTTCGTTGGTGTCGGTCGCTTGCAAGCGTCGCAGTTGCAGTCCCGCGAACAGAAAGATCGGCGAGGTCACCGCGATGCCGAGCACATACAACCCCACGGTCTCCGCCGAGCATAACTTTGCCAGCACAAACAGCACGCCGAACTGACAGAAGGCATACAGCACATTCCCCGCCAGCGACCAAACGAAATTACTCCGCACCGAGAGCGGTGCCGGTCGCCCATCCGTGGCGCGAGAGTCCTGCGTGGCCATGAGAAGCTCGGAGGGAAGAGTGATCAAAGACGGGCAGGAGAGAGTCGATCGACACCCTCCCGAGAGAAGTGGGGGCGGCGATGTAGTGCAGCCAGCCAGTTTCGCCAAGAGCAGCTTCAGCAGCACTTCGATCCGGGCGAGCAACATTCGCCGACATCCTTAGCCAGATCGAGCGACACGAACATCGAACCGCTCGGAGCCGCGCCGATTTCCACATTCGCGTTCGGCAACAGCACCAGTTGATCGCGATACGGAGTCTGTGCCAGCATCGCGAACTCCGCCTCGCGGACATCGACACGCTCACCGCGAGCGAACTCCTGTCGGAAGTCAGTCGTCACGCTTTTCCACGGCCCGCGATAGATGACCGCGTGACGGAAATCGCTGGACGTCGCCAGCAAAGGCTTGAAGGCGCGCACCGTCAGGCTGCGAAATTCGAGCGGCCCGACCGTCGTCCAAGGTTCCGTTTGTCGTTCGAGAATCTCGACGCCGTGAAACCCCGCCGACTCGAACGCTTCGAGAAACCGGTCCTCGCGAAACGCTCCGCTGATGCAGCCGCTCCAGAGCTTCGCATCCGCTTGCAGTTCGACCGGCACGTCATCGCTGCTGACAATGTCGCTGATGACCGCTCGGCCACCCGGCTTGAGAACGCGGAAGATTTCGGCGAAGAGCTGTCGCCGATCTTCGCTCCGCACCAGATTCAGCACGCAGTTCGAGACCACGACATCGACCGAACTGTCGGCGATCAGCGGAGCCGAAACTCGCAACGAGTTCGCCTGCTCTTCCGCTCGCAGCCAATCGCTGCTGGATCGAACGGGATTCGCGGTCAGGAACTTCTCGAAGCGTTCCAGGTCGAGTCGCAGGTCTTGAATCTTCCCTTTGCGAAACTCGACGTTGTGAAAGCCGAGCCGATCGCCGACCACCGTTTGATACTCGCGAGCCAGATTCAGCATCTCGTCATTGCAGTCCACGCCGATAACTCGGCCGGTCGAGCCAACGACTTGGGCCGCGATGTAACAAATCTTCCCGCCACCAGAACCGAGATCGAGCACCGTCTCGCCAGCTCGCACATGCTTCGAGGGATCGCCGCAGCCGTAGTCGCGTTCGAGAATCTCCGGCGGGATGATTTCTAAAAACTTCCGGTCGTAGCTGACCGGACAACAGAGCGCGGCTTCGGATTGATTGGCTGCCGCGCTGTATCGCTCACGCACGGCGGACTCGACGTTCAATTCGCTGCAACAAACTTCGGATGACATCAACGGTTCCTTCTTTTGACTCTCTGACCTATGACACATCGGCATGATTGTGTCACCCGTCCCAAAATGGGAGGAAGCGAGTTTCGCCAAATCTTCCGCCCTTCATGTTTCGCCAGCCGCAGGATCAAACCTCAAAAGAGCTGGCGGAAAATGAACGGCGGAAAATGGGAACGATTGCCGGATCGCTCCGACACCCTTTGTGTTCTGGTTGGCGTCCACGAATGAGACAGATACAAGAAGCCGGAATTTCAATCTGTCCTTGGAAGGAGCAACCTCATGCGCTGGCAATCGTGGCTTGTCGTGATCGGTTTCATCATCGGAGTTCGCATTGAAGCAAAGGCGCAAGACGCACCGAAGCCGGAGCAGCAGTTTCTGGCTTTCATCAAATCACAAGCCGCCGCGTTGCGAGCCAACGATCATCCTCCCACCGATGCGAACGAGTGGCAGCAGCGACAGGCGAAACTTCGCGACAACTTGCTCAAAGCCTGGGGCGGATTCCCGGAGACACCGTGCGAACTGGTGCCGCGAAAGCTCGGCGAGATTCAGCGGGACGGATACCGCGTTGAAAAACTGATCTTTCAAACGCGGCCCGGCCTGTGGATGACGGCGAACGCTTACGTCCCGGACAAAGCCAAGACCGAGAAGGTGCCGGCAATTCTGCACGTCCACGGGCATTGGGCCGGAGCAAAGCAAGATCGGGTCGTGCAGTCGCGCTGCATCGGCTCGGTGAAGCATGGCTTCTTCGTGCTGGTCGTCGATGCCTTCGGGGCCGGCGAGCGGGGCATCAACGAGAAACTCGGCGAGTATCACGGCGAGATGACCGGCGCGACGCTGTTCCCGATCGGCCTGCCGCTGTCCGGCTTGCAGGTTTATGAAAACATGCGAGCGGTCGATTACTTGCAGACTCGGCCGGAAGTCGACGGCAAGCACATCGGCATCACCGGAGCCAGTGGCGGCGGCAATCAAACGATGTACGCCGGCGCGTTCGATGAGCGATTCGGGTGCGTCGTTCCGACCTGCTCGGTCGGCACCTATGACGCCTATCTCGGAGCCGCCTGCTGCATGTGCGAAGTCGTGCCGGGTGCCGTGCGATTCACCGAAGAGGGAGATGTCCTTGGCCTCGCCGCCGGTCGCGGGGCGATGATCACCAGCGCGACGCGCGACGCTTTTCAGTTCTCGGTCGGCGAAGCGCAGAAGACGTTCGCTCGTGTCGAGTCGCTCGCGAAGCTGCTCGGCAAACCGGATGGCGTCAAACACACGATCATCGAATCGGGACACGACTACAATCAGCCGATGCGCGAAGCCATGTATGGCTGGATGACACGGCACCTCAAAGGAACCGGCGACGGCTCGCCGCTTCCCGATCCGGAAATCAAAACCGAAGAACCTGAATCGCTCCGCTGCTTCCCCGGTGACTCGCGGCCGGACGACTACATGACGATCCCACGCTTCGCCGGGGCCGAGGCTCGCAAGCTGTTGGAGAATCGAAAAACTCCCGACAGCCTCGACGCTTGGAAGGTAGAAAAGGCGGCGCGGCTCAAGGCTCTCGACACCGTGTTGGGTGGAACTGGGGCGCTCGCGGCAAAGGCAACTCCCGGACTTGAACTCACGGAAGGCGAGACGTTCATCTTGAGTTTTCAGAGCGAGCCAGGCATCACGCTCTCGGTGACTCTACGCGGTGTGCCGGAGACTCCCCAGGCACCGAAGGTCAATCGGTTGGCGGTGCTGCTCGACCTCGAACAGAGTGCCGACAAGACTCTCGGCAGCGAACAAGCCAATAAGCTGCTGAAGGAGGGCTGGGCCGTCGCCGTTCCGGAACTGCGAGCTGTCGGGCGATTCGCGCTGCCGAGCGACAAGATTGGCCATGCTCCCGACCACAACACGGCCGAATGGTCGCTGTGGATTGGTCGCCCGTTGCTCGGCCAATGGACGTGGGACGTCCGACGTGCGCTCGATGTGCTTTCCGCGCGGCTGGCGAAACTCCCTCCCACCGTGATGGTCGTCGGCAATGACACTGCCGGCCCAGTCGCTCTGTGTTCGGCCGCGCTCGACGAACGGATCACGCACGCGGTGACGGTCAACTCGCTGGCCACCTACGTCACCAGCGAACCGTACCGCAATCAGCGGCTCGGCCTGATGGTCCCTGGCATTCTGCGAGACGTCGGCGACATCCCGCACATCGCCGCGCTGATCGCTCCGCGACAAGTCACGATCGTTGGCGGAGTCACCGGTGGCGGGCAGACGATTCACGGCGACGACTTGCTCAAGGCGTTTCGAGTCACGCAGGAGGTTTTCACCAAGCACTCGGCGGCTAAGCGGCTGCGGGTGCAACCGGATGGAATCTTTTGGGATGATGCCGATGCGAAGTGATCGTGAAATCCATTTTCCGCCAGCTCTTCCGAACTTTGTTGCTTAGGGGCTGTGCAGGAATTATTCGGTCCGAGACTTCAGTGGTGCGACGGACCTCTGCGGTCTTCCAATCTCTTGCGGTGTCTGTGTTGCACCGCAAGAGATTGGAAGACCGCAGAGAAACTCTCGGAACCTAATCATGCACAGCCCCTTACAGAGCCGCGTCCCACAGCTTGCGGTCTTTCAGCATGATTTGGCGCAACAGCGGCAACGGCGGCGAGCCGTGGTGCAGCATCGTGTCGTGAAATTTCTGGAGCGAATACGAAGACCCTTCCTGCTGCTGCCAGTCGCGGCGGAGTTTCAGGATCATCAGCTTGCCCAGCGTGTAGTGCAGATAGCCCGGATCGTAAGTGCCGCGCACCGCTTCTTGCCGAGCGGGTTGCTCCAAGTAGTAGCAGTTGTCTTGGAAGAATTTCGTGGCCTCATCGACGGTCATGTCGTCGCAGTGCATCTTGATCGAACAGCACAAGCGGCAGAGCCGCAGCAACGCTTCGTCGGATTGAGCGAGCCGATACTTGGCCGTCCGCAGGCGATCGCCGGTGCCGGGGAAACCTTCGTCGAGCAGCATCTGCTCGGTGTAGTGCGCCCAGCCTTCGACGAAGGCATAGCTGTAGAAACTCTTTCGCACGCGGCTGAGCGGTGAGGCATTGAAGTGCAGGTGCTGCTGGTAGTGGCCGGGATACGCTTCATGGATTGAGACGACATCGGTCGTGTAATAGTTGAACGCGGTCAGCCATTCGTTCTTTTGAGTCGCCGTCCACGCGGCATCGACGGGAGTGACGTAATAAAACGCCTCGGTCGAACCCTTCTCGAACGGGCCGGGTGAGTCCATCGAGGCGAAGCTGGTGGCTCGGCGGAATGGCGGCGTTTCATCGACCTTGCAGCGGACATCGGAGGGCATTGACGCGATCTTCTTGTCGATGACGAATTGCCGGATCGCTTCGAGGCCGCGAGCCGTGTCGGGAATCAAAGTCTCGGCAGTCGGATGGTCTTCTTGGATCGCGGTGAAGACTTCGATGGCCGGTTTCGTCGGATTGATCTGCTTGGCGGTCTCGGCGAAGACCGCCTGCTCGCGGCGCAGTTCCTTCATGCCGATTTCCAAGATCTCTTCCGGCGACTGCGAGACCAGCTCCAACTCGCGCAGCATCCGTGTGTAATCCTCTTTGCCGATTCCGAAACGATGATCGGACTTCGGCAGCCGTTCAGTCTCCAGCCACATTGCGTAGCCCTGCAATTCAGCAATCGCGGCATCGTTCGCGACTTTCAGTTCGGCTCGCAGTTCGGCGTCTTTCAAGTCCACGATCGCTTTGAATAGATCGTCTTTCAAAAAGTTCGCACCGCCATTGGCGACTTTGATCGCCGTCTCGACGATCGGTCTTCCGAGCACCGGTTGCAAGTTGCCTCGCGCCGAGACCAGCAAGCGCGGGAGCTGCTTCTCGACCGCGATGATCGAACGGACTCGGTCGGCCAGTGGCGAGTACTCACGCAGCAAGTAGTTGTCGATCTGCACCGCCAGCAAATAGGTCATCGGATTCTTCTGAAACGACTCGGCCCCATCGAACTCGAACTTCGACTTACGGAGTCCGGCCAGCAACACGTCTCGATCCGCTCTCGCCGCGGGTGTGAGTTCTTCTACCGGCCATTTCGCGAATCGCTCCTCGAAGGACTTGAGCCGCTGCAACTCGCGAGCGAGCGCGTCCGGCGAATAGTCGGCCAACTTGCCGTCGTATTCGTGAATGCCCAACTCCAGTGCCGTGTGCGGACGGAAGGCCAAGTGACCGGAAAGAAACTCGTCCGCCGCCGACTGAAACGCCTTGTCGGCCGGCGTTGAAGCGGGAGCATCGGCTCCGATAAGAGCCACCATCAGACAAAGGGCAGGAAACATGCAAGAACCTCCTGAGTGAAAAGCGAGAACCGTCCGCAGCGCGGCTCATGCTAACACCACAGCTTGGGGGTGACGATGATTAGTGATCGCTTGGGATTTGTTGCGCCTTAGGCCCAAAGGGCGCTAGCCCTAGGACTGGCTGTCGACTAACGCCCCTTTGGGCAACGCCGTTAAGGATTTTCATTCGAGGAAATGGCGGAACATCGAAGGCATTCCGGTGGTATCGCTTCGCTCAACCACCGGCTAATGGCTGCAAACCCTCCGGGTTAAAGACCGGTCACTCAAAAACTACTGCGCCGCAAGGCTTTGCACGTTGCTCGATCAAAATCCTTAACGGCGTTGCCCTTTGGGGCTAAGACAGCGCAACAAAAACCGCCTGGTCTTGCCAGACAATAACTTTCCACAAGGCCAAGTTTTCAACAGCCCAGCCGAGGCCCACGGCTATCGCCGTCGGCTCACGGCGACAAACGCACTTTCTGCAATCGCGGATCTTCCAGGTCGAGACGATACAAGATCTGGTTGTAATCATAGCGCGGTGTTTGATCGGTGTTTCCGGAGAAGGTATGGGTATAAGTCCCCTCGAAGTACAGGAACCGGCCGGCTGAGAAATACGGATGCTGCTTCGGATTGTAAAAACTGTATTTGTCGTGCGTGCCGATCTTCGTCCCCTTGCGCCAGGGGCCTTCGGGAGCGTCTGCTTCCGCATACCAAATCTCCCCCAGCAGCGATGAGCCGTAATGCTGTGTGAAAACCGACACCCAGCGGCGACGATGCTCGTTCCATGTCACCGATCCGGCATGAGCGGTGATCGGCTTGCCGGTGTCCGCGTCGCTGAGTTTGAGCCACGCTTCGTCCGGCTTGAGCTGGCCGCTCTTGAGCAACTTCTCTTGCAGCGACCATCGGATCGGAGCGGTGTCGCGCTTCCAACTCCAGACAACATTGCCAGCGGAATCACGTTCGACTTGAGCCGACTTCTCGCGTCCGCCGGGGACGAGGCAACTGAAACCTTCGTACTGGCTGAGGTCTTGAAATGCCTCGATCGTCGCGCGGACGCGGACGACCGCCGCGGACTCGGTGAAGTAGACGTACTCGACCCCTTCGACTTTGTGGAGCAGCGGATGTCCGTCGGGAAAGAGCGGCACGTCTTTGTCGAATCGCTGCCGGTACACGAACTCGCGGCGGTCGTCATCGAACTCGGCGATGCCCCGTTCGTAAACATCGAGCATGTTGCGAACTTTGACGTAGCCACAAAACATTCGCTCGCGGCGATCGGCATCGCGCAAGACCGTCAGGCCGAAGATCCAAGTCGGGCCGTCGCCGGGCATTTTGCACATCGCCTTCGCGAAGCCGTCGTCACCGACGAAGTAGTCGAGATTCACGCCGACCGCCGGATCGAGTCCGCCATCGCTGGGCAAACGCGACGTCGCACCGGGGACGTGAAATAGTCCGAGCGGATACTTCGGCCGATTGGTGTCTCCCCAAAACCAGTGCAGCCGTCCGCGGTAGATCGCCGTGACCACGCTGTCCGATCCGGAGACTTGAGCATTCAACAGCGGCTGACTGATCGGCGGCTTCTCACCGAGCAAAACGCTCTCGGCATAGAGGCCGGCTCCGGTGACGCGGTAAAGCCGCTCGGCGATGTTGAGCCGTTTGATCTTCAGTGTCGCTTCGCCGCCCGACTCGACTTTGAGCTGTCGGCCGCGATAGCCGAAACCATCTTTCGGAAACTCGTAGCCGTGACTGCGGACATGAAAATAGACCGTCTGGCCGAACAACTCCGGTTCGCGAATCGCCACGACCCCAGCGGAATCGGTGACGAAACGCTGATTGGCCACCGTCTTCAACTCGACCAGCGGCACGCCTCGCCCGGTCTGCTCATCGAGCACGCGAATGGCAAACAGACCGTCGGCAGCGGGTACCGATGCCGCCATTAACACGACGCTCAGGCACACACAGCCGCAGAACAATTGCATGAGGTTGTCCTAATGCGGCGAAGCCGCAAACCGAAAGTAACCCGAAGCGTCAGCGAGGGCGGGCGCTCCAGAAAGCTTCGACACGAATCAAACCGGGTGAGCGTTCGCCCTCGCTGACGCTTCGGGTTACTTGGGCGAGCGTGGCTACTTCGGAAATGTTTCATGCAGGTCCGCGCAGCGCGGAGATCCCACTTCGGAGGGCCGCTTGGTAAATCCAAAGGTCACCGCCATAGGCGATGAGTTTGAAGCCCCGTTGAATTTGGCTCTGGCCTTCGGCGACGCTGTTGACGAGCACGGCCGGAACAATGTTGTTGGCTCGACAAGCGGCAAAGACTCGGTCGGTGGCCGCGAGGATGTCGGGGTGATTCATCTGGCCGGGGATGCCGAGCGAGGTCGTCAGGTCAAACAGCCCGATCCACAAAGCGTCGATGCCGGGGACGGCGGCAATCTGCTCGACATGATTCAGACCGCTCGCGGTTTCGATCTGCGCGATCAGCAGCGTTTCGTCGTTGGCCGATCGGACGATGTCGGGGATCGAACCGCTGCGGTAGTCATCGTGAGCGATGCCGAAGGCGGTCCCTCGACGTCCGATGGGCGGGTACTTCGCCGAGCTGACGAGCAGACGAGCTTGGTCCGCGCTCTCACACATCGGGACCATGACGCCCATCGCGCCCATGTCGAGCACGTTGGCGACGAAGTGATATTCCGTGGCGGGGATGCGGACGATGGGCACCAGCTCGGACTTGGGAGTCGTTGCCATCAACAGGCGGATGGTCTCGATGCTCCAGCCGGAGTGTTCCATATCGAAAATAGCGAACTCGGCCCCGGCGTTGGCGGCGATGCGAGCGATGCCGGTGGTGTTGAACTCGAACAGCATCGTGCCGATCGAGAGGCCGCCGTCGCGAAGTTTCTGTTTGACGAAGTTATGAATCATCGGAGCCTCTGTTGCCGCATTTCGCCAGAACACGGGCCTGTGACCGGAACACTCGCGTTCTGGCGAAACACGGCGACCAATCATTCTGCTGACTTCCGACGAGCAGAATGATGGGAGGGCAGAATGATGTGAAAGCGGAAACCAAAGACACTTCGCGATCGCGGTTGGGTGTCTTGGTCGGGAGGTCGGCCATTTTGTTTGGTTCTTCCGGCTTTGTCGTAGCTGATGCAAACAGCAATGGGGATCGCGGGGCCAGACCACGGTGGATTTTCTAAGGCATGACTCCGATGTCCCAGAGTGTCTCCGTGAATCTTCAAAAGGCAGGTTTGGAACGGAATCGTCGGCGTGAGTCCAACCCTGGGACATCGGAGTCATGCCTCCCAAAATCCACCGTGGAATGGTCTCCTACTTTCCATCGTCTCAGAAGCCAGCCACGACAAAGCCGGAAGAACTTTTTGTTTTTCTGTCTCTAGTCCACGAGCCACTTCACCGGACCTTCGCGCGGGGAGTTGGTGGGAGTGAGTCGGTTCCAGCCATCGACGGCGGACTCGATGCGGATGCGGCAGTTCGTGTGCGTGGGCTTGCTCAGATCGGCGATGTCGCCCACGGTCAGGACACCTGGGACGAGGCTGTCGTGCGCGGTGAGCACCAGATAGTCCGCCAGCAGAGAACGCCAACTCGTCAAGCCGCCGACGGTGTAGATCGCGGAGATGTCGTCTTCAAACAAGCCCGTCAGCAGCGCGAGCAGCGGAGCTTGCGGTTCGGACGGAGCGGGCAAGGCTTGGTCGTCGTCGCGCGGTTGACGGAACAGAGCGGTGTCGGGATTCGGAGGTGTGAGCGATTCGCCCCACAGTGCGAAGCGACGGCCTTTCAGTTCCGGTTGATTGCGCAGCCAAGTCAGGGCGAGTCGCACATCGCTCAGTTGCTGGCCAAGCAGCGGAGTGCCGAGCATCAACGCCGTCGATGAGATCGACGTTGCCGAACTGCGGCGACCGTGACTGTCGCCCAGCTTCGATTCGCCGATGCCACGCGGATCGACGAGACAGACAGCCGTGCCATGTTCGAGCAACTCGGCGATGTCGCGCGAACGCTCTTTCAGAAGTCGCTCTTTGCCTTGCGAGCAGACGGCGACGACGATCGGTTGTTGCTCACGCAGTCTCTTCGGCGTGAGCAAGACGAGCGGAGTTCGATTGCCGGACGAACTTGTGAGCATGACCGCTTCCACGCGAACTGTTGTCGCAGTCTCTTGTCGGACACGTTGCTCCTCGGCCAGCCGATCTTCCGACGTGACTCGCAGCACGTCTGCCCAGCGACGTCGAAACTCACGGCGATTCTCACCAGCAATAATTGGAGTCAGTCGTTCGCGCAACCGACGTTCCGAGAATTGATCGGCCAGAGCGGTGGTCATCTCCGCCAGCGATTTGGGTTTCAGTTCTTGTTTCAATTCGGGAGTCCAACACCGCAAGCGGTCGGCCGACAGACGCGCACTGAACTCCGACTCCGGCGAGACCTCGATCCCGAACCACGAGCGGAACGCTTCGTGAATCCGCACTCGATGCGTGCGACCGATGTGCGTGCAATGCGTGTCTTGCGCTGACGAGCCGGTGACCGCGCCTCGGCCGTGCGTGAAGGTCAAGAAGTCCGCGTGGTCATAGAAGCCGAAGATCGTTTGCAGTCGCTTCCAAACGGGGTCGCGGTCTTGATCCCAGTTGAATTCGTGAGCGTAAACCAGCCGCCTCGGTGCGATGCCGCCGACAATCACCCACGGCAGAAAGCCAGCTCCTGCCGAGTCGCGCAGGTTGCGAGTCGATTCCCAACTGCCGCCGCCGGCGTAGTTGAACGAAGTCTCGGCATCGTCGGGGAGTGGGTAACGAGTCTCGGGCTGCGGACCACCGAAGTTGAACGGCACGACGGCTGCGAACCGATCGTCCAACGCGCCGGTCACGGCGACGGGATCGCCTCCCCCAGCGACGGCTCCGAGCAGAATCAGTTTCTTCGGATCGACTCCGGGCCGAGCCAGCAGCACATCGACGCCACGCATCATGTCCCAAACCATCCAGCCGACGAGGCTCTCGCCGACGAGACTCAGTTGGATCGCACTGTCGTAGCGGAACGAGTAGTCAGCCGGGCCAACTCGGTAAGGCTTGCTGAAGTCGGCGGCCGTTGCGAACGGATGTTGTCGCCGCTCGCCGTGACCGACTTGATCCATGACCAAGACAACGCAACCGGCTCGTGCCCAAGTCATGCCCATGTCTTGAAGCTCGCCATGCTCCTTCGGTGTGTGATGAGCGTGACAGATTAAGAGGCCGGGCATCGACTCGCGCGGCTTCGCGGGGCGATACAGATTCGCCGAGACCCACCAGCCGGGACGGCTCTCGATGAGGATGTTCTCGATGACGAAGCCCTCTCCGTCGAAGGTTGAGGAGACTCGCACGGGAACTGAAGTCGGCGGCTCCGGCCACGATCCCAGCGATCTCTTCAGGGACGCGAGCTTCTCTCGTCGCAGTCGCTCCCAATCGTCGCGCGTCTTGATCTGCCGCCATTCGGCGGAGCTGTGTTCGTTGGACTCGCGCAGCAGTCTTCGCTGTTGATCGCGGACTTGGTTGGCGAGGGATTCACGCTGCTCAGCCGGGACGACGTTCGCGTCGAGCGATTGCAGAGCGTTGATGAGGTCGGCATCGGAGGCATGCGCGAGTTGCGTGACGAAGAGAGCTACGAAAAACGGTATCACGGCGATCGGCTGTCGGCTGTCGGCTTTCGGCCGGAGAATAATGCGCGAGAGCATTGAAGGAGCAATCATTTCCGAACTCGCGAGGGGTTGAGTATTCTGCCCGCCCTGTTGCCGACCATCGGCAGCGGATGCGGCGAGAATCAGACACAACACAACGTCCAACGACAAGGTGCCGACCATGAATAGCCCCGAGCAACTCGCGAAAGAACTTGGCCTGACGTTTACTGACGTGAAGCCGGGATACCTCAATCTTTGCGCGAAGGCGGGCAATCTGTTGTTCACATCCGGGCACACCAGCGACATGAAGGGGAAGCTCGGCCGCGATCTGACGGTTGAGCAAGGTTACGCGGCGGCTCGCGAGTGCATGGTCAAGATTCTGAATTCGGTGCATTACGCTCACGGCACGTTGAACGGCTTGCGGTGCGTGAAGCTGCTGGGCTGCGTGAACTCGACACTCGATTTCACCGACCAGCATTTGGTCATCAACGGAGCGTCGGACCTCGTGCATCAGCTCTTCGGCAAAGAAGGTGACGGCTGGCACGCCCGCAGCGCGCTGGGATTCGCGTCACTCCCAACGGGACCGGCAGTGGAGGTCGAGGCGATTTTTGAGATCAAGACGTAGGTTCGATTCACACCGTAGCCGCGTTCGCCAGAACGCGGGCCGTCCGCAGCAGTGCCCGCGTTCTGGCGAAACGCGGCTACAGAAACACGGAGAACCTGTTCATGACGATTCGACATTGGCTATTGGTTGGATTGATTGGGACGTGGCTGTGTCGGGCCGCGATCGGTGCGGAGGGGGATTGGCCGCAATGGCGCGGTCCGGCCAGCGACGGACATTCGGCCGAGTCGAACATTCCGGTGACGTGGGATGCCAAGTCGATCGTCTGGAAGTCGGAGTTGCCGGGGAGCGGACAGTCGTCGCCGGTGATCGTGGGCGAGCGCATCTTTCTGACATCTTCGCTCGATGCCGGGGGACAGCGAGTTGTCTTTGGCGTCGATCGCAAGAGCGGCAAGATCGTCTGGCAGGAAACGGTTTGGACGGGCACCGCCGAGGCGACGCACAAGATGAACGGCTGGGCCACGGCGACCTGTGCAACGGACGGCAAGCATGTCGTCGCCTTCTTCGGAAAAGGGGGCATTCACGGGTTTGATGTCGATGGGAAAAAACTCTGGTCGAAAGACCTTGGTCCGTTTGACGGCCCGTGGGGCGCGGCTGCCTCGCCGCTGATCGTCGATGGCTTGGTCATTCAAAATTGCGATGCGGTCGGTGAAGCCTCTTTGATTGCTCTGGAGGTTCGCTCGGGGAAAGTGGTCTGGCAGACGCCGCGACCGGTTCCGCCGAAAGGTGGTTGGAGTTCTCCGGTGCTGGTCAACGCCGGCTCGCGGCGTGAGGTGATCGTCAACGGCGAGGAAGTGGTCTCCGCCTACGATCCGCTGTCTGGGAAGAAACTGTGGACGTGCAAAGCGTTCAACGGACGCGGCGAGCCGACCGTGACGCCGGGACATGGATTGCTCTTCGTGGTCAACGGGAAGCCCGGCGATTTCTACGCAGTACGACCGGGTGGAGATGGAGACGTCACGCAGTCGCACATGGCGTGGCATACGCCTCGGAAGAGCGGTCGCGATCAGCCTTCTCCGATTGTCGTCGGTGAGTTCGTGATCGTCGTCAGCATGGATGGCTTCGGTTTCTGCTACGACGCAACAACAGGCAAAGAACTCTGGAAGGAGCGGCTAGGAGGCAACCACACCTCCTCGCCGATTGCGGCCAATGGCTTGGCGTATTTTCAAGACGACGCCGGCAAGACGACGGTCATCAAGCCCGGATCGAAGCTGGAGATCGTCGCTCAGAACACGCTGCCCGCTACGGGAACGGAAGTCTTCCGAGCCTCGTTGACGCCGTCGCGCGGCCAGATGTTTTCGCGATCCGACAAAGTGCTGTATTGCTTGGGCCAGTAATTTTCGATTTTTGATTTTTGATTGCTCGATACCTTCAAATCGAAAATCAAAAATCGAAAATCAAAAATCTTTCAAAGGGACCACATGCTCGCAGGACAATTCACCGCACCGCATCGCATTGATCTCGTCGAGGCTCCCGAACCGCAACTCACGCCGGGAGGTAGCGGTGAGATCATCTTTCAACCGGAGCTGACCTGCTTGTGCGGGTCGGACACGCCGTACTTCACTCACAGCGGCGAATGGCCGATTCGACTGGGACATTCGCTGCACGAGATGATCGGCAGCGTGATCGCGACCAACGGTCAGCGTTGGAAAGTTGGCGATCGAGTGCTCTGTGTGCCTCCCGAACAAAACGGATTGTGGGAGCGATACACGGTCTCCGAAGACCGTTGCGTCGCGATTGATCCGCGCTGCTCGGATGCGGAGGCAGTGCTGGCTCAACCGCTGGGGACGGCGCTCTTCGCGCTCAAGAAACTGCCGACGCTGGTTGATCTGGACGTGGCGATCGTTGGCCAAGGTCCGATGGGGCAGCTCTTCAACATGAGCGTGAAGGCGCTCGGTGCTCGGCAAGTCATCGGCATCGACAAGTTAGAGTCCCGATTGAAGACCAGCTTGAAATGCGGCGTGACCTCGACGATCTGCAACGCGGTCGATGATCCGCTCGCCAAGCTCAAAGAGCTGACCGGCGGCAAGGGGGCGGACATCGTCATCGAGGCGGTCGGTCATTCCGAGCAGCAATTCAATCTGTGCATCGACCTGCTCGGCTACGGCGGTCGCATCCTGTATTTCGGAGTCGCGCCGGAGATCATCAACGGGCTGCGCTGGCGTGATTTGATCTTCAAGAACGGGACGGTCCACACCAGCATCAATCCCGACTTCCGCCGCGACTTCCCGTTGGCGATGCAGTGGATCGCCGAGCGCCGCGTCAACGTGAATCCGCTGGTGACTCACACGTTCAAGCTGGCGGAGATGCAAACCGCGTTCGAGACCTTCCGCGACCGGCGCGACGGAGCGATCAAAGTCTTCGTCGAGTTCCCGGCGTATCGAAAGTAGTCTCTGATGGTGAATGCTCAAGCGGCGATCGTGGTGGTGATGTTCTCGATCAGCGCGGCGGTGTGGTGGCATTGGTCGCGGTGCTACCAGCGATTCGGTGAGGTTTGCCCGCGCGAGCCGCTGCCGTCATCCGGCCCCAGCCTCGTGGCGGTGTTGTTGACCGTCGCCTACCTCTGGCTGAGTCTGGTCGTCGTGCTGAACCCCCCGGTGCGCGATCCCGCTCAGCCCATCTCGTTGTCCGCCATTCAAGCTGGATGCGGCGAGCGGCTCTTGATGGTCGCGCTGTTGGTGCCGCTGGCCTTCGGCTTCACCACACGCCCGCCGCGAGACTTGGGTTTCACGCTGACGAATTGGTTGCGGCAGGTGATGGATGGACTCGAAACCGCTCATGCCAGCTTCATACCGGTGTTATGTGTGTTGTTTGTCACATCGCCGCTGCGGAGCGAAAGGGAGAAGAACACATTGCTGCGGTTGTTGGATCAGGATCGCGGATTGGAGACCCTGGCTTGGGTGCTGCTGGCTGCGGTGGTCTTGGCACCGCTCGTCGAGGAATTGCTGTTCCGCGTGATCCTGCTGGGCTGGTTGAAGACGAAGACAACCTCGGCGCACGCGATTGGGATTTCGTCGGTGGCGTTCGCGTTGATTCACGGCCCGCTGGACGGCGTGGCGTTGTTGCCACTGGCGCTGTTATTGGGAATCTTATATGACCGTCGTCAGCGATATCTGTCGGTGGTCGTGGCTCACGCTTTTTTCAATCTATGGAATATTGTGCTCACACTGGCCGCTCGCTGAATGGCCCCATCCGGCGGAGCCGCAACCACAACATTGGCGAGTTTCGATTGGGAAGACGCCAAACAATCTCACATCATTCTGCCCATCCATCATTCTGCTTGCCGGGAATCAGCAGAATGATGGGTGGGCAGAATGATGTGAGAGCGGCAACCAAAAACACTTCTTGATCGTGGTTGGGAGCCTCAGTTGGTGACAGGCCAATTTTGGTTGATCCGTGGGGCGGCCTTGCCACACCTTCCCGCAGCACAAGCCGCTCTTGCTCAGGCTCCTCGCTCAATCGAAACCGAAAATTTTCTCACCAACACAAAACTTTCACCGTTTGCAGAGAAAAGATGAGGTGACGGAGACCTGAGACGCAGCCTCGTTAGGTATCTACGCAACGTCCGCCACGGCGGATCATCGCTCCGGCTTCTCTGGCAATCGCCAGACATAGACGACTTCGGGTGGCCCAACTGGTTGCCGTTGCGGTGGTGGTGGCGGCGCACTGTCATCGAAGGTGAACGGCTTCGGGGTGAAGCCAATCAAGAGAAACGCCAGCGTCATCCAGCCGAGCACCACGCGAAATCCGCCAAGACGTACGGAGTCGTCGCGCGTCGGCGGATGACGAACTCCCATCAGTAGCAGCAACACAACGAGTGGGAAATACGGAGGCATGGAAGACCAATTCCAGGTGAAGAGCATCCAGAACATCGCCGTCCAAATCAGCGTGATCGCGACTCGATGAGCCTTACGGCCGATCAAGCCGTACAAGATGTGGCCGCCATCAAGCTGGCCGATCGGCATCAAGTTCAAAGCCGTGACTAGGATGCCGACCCATCCCGCGTGCAAGAACGGCGTCATCGTGATGTCCTCCGTGGGCCGCAGCGGTCTGCCGAAATGCCATTCGGCCAGCCAAGTCAGCAGCGGTGGATTGCCGAAGCTGAAGCCACCTCCAAACTCCGCGAGCGTTTTGATTTCGCTGTCGCGCAGTCCCCAGATCGTCAAAGGAATCGCGAGCACCAGTCCCGCCAGCGGCCCCGTGATGCCGATGTCAAACATCTGTTTGCGGTCCTCGTGGCCGGACTCTTGAACGATCACGGCTCCCATCGTCCCCAACGGCGAGAACGGCATCGGGATGAACCACGGCCAGCTCGCCGGCACGCCGTACCGCCGCGCTTGCAAGAAGTGTCCCATCTCGTGAGCCACCAGAATGGCCATCACTCCCAGCGAGTACTGCAATCCTCCCATCAGCATTGAGCGGACTTCGATCTCAACGCGCGGCGCTTCCCACGGAAACGGACTGGTCACGAGGCGACTGTGGCCGAACAACTGGCTGCCCACCACGAACGTGCTCAGACAGGTGGCCAAGAAGAGCACCAACGGCAGCAGCCGTTTGCGAGGTCGTCTTTGCCGCAACCGCGGCGGGTGTTGATCCACAACTCAGCCTTTCGTCGGCAGTTTTCTGATCAGCCGAGTACCCGACACCCGATTCGAACCGCGCCACGCCGCACGGGCTACGCCAACACGAACTCGTGGGCTTCGAGTTCCTCGGTCAGATCGTCTTCGGAAGGAATGCCTTCGCCCGTCCAAACGATTGAGGCGAATTGGCCGACGTCGTCGATCCAGTCGAGGCCAACGGACTCGCGGGCGGACCACGGCAGGCGGATGACGATGTGCTTGGCTCCCTTCGGACGGCCGAGCTGCATCGAATAGAAGCGGTCGAGGTACGACGGATCTTTCAGGCACGCGGTGCGGATCGCTTGCAGGAACGACATCGTCAAGGAGGCGGGGTCTCCGGTCAGTTCGAGCACGATGCGAAGCGTCGAGTGCGGGTTGTCATCGAGCAGTTGCCGAATCAACCGACAGGCTTCATCGCGGTGTTTGCGGAAGTTGGCGGAGCGCAATCGCAACTCGAAAGCACCGAGGCGTTGAGCAGGTGGCGGCAGCGGGCGTTGTGTTGGGCGATCAAGATCAACGGTGTGTTCGGAACAAACGGCATCGCGTCCATTGGCGCTCGGCCATCGGCGATCGGCCGGACGAACATCGACGGGAGAGGGGAGCGCGTCGAATTCGGTATCGAAGATTTCTTCGGCCTCTTCCATCAGCTCGTACATGGTCGCGAGGTCGATGGTCGGCGTCTTGAGGACGTAGTACGGCGGCCTCGATTGGAATTGCAGACCGTGCATCTCGGCTTCCTGGCGAAAGGCGGTGCCGGGCAGAATCGCGAGATTGAAAACTTGAACGCTGGAATACAGCCCCGAATCGCGCAGGAAGTGCATGCCTCGGCGAACCGAGTCGGGCGTGTCACCCGGCAGCCCGATGATGAGATCGACCTTCACGTCAATCCCCACGTCGAGCAGCGCGGTCACGCCACGCTCGAAGGCTTTCATGTTGTTCTTGCGGTCCATCAGTTCCATCGCCAGCGGGTCAATGGATTGCAGACCGATTTCAACCTCGGTGAAGTTCGCCTCGCGAAGCAGTCGAGCAATTTCGGGAGTCAGCCCTTCAGCTCGGAGTTCCCCGAAGTACTTCCATTGATGATCGGGGTTCTGCTCGGCAAGCAGCTTGACGAAGTCGGCGAAGTTGCGGGCTTGATTGAGCGTCGGATCGAGCAGCACGACCTCTTTGACTCCGCGTTCGCGCGCGTATTGCAGGTTCGCAATGATCTTCTCGCGCGAGACGAAATAGAGGTCATCGTAGCTCTTGGGGTAGTAGCAGAACTTGCACTTGAAGATGCAGCCGCGAATCGTTTCCAGCAACAGCATCTCTTCGTCGGCCGCGTCGAGAATGCCAACGAGGTACGGCGAACTGATCTCATCGAGACTGGCCAGCGGCTGACGGAATGCGGGGAAGACGAGGTTGCCTCCTCCGAGTAAATCAGTCACTTCGAGTTTGAACGGAATGGCGCTAGCCACCGGTAATTGGGGATCGACGTTTTCCGGGGAATGACCGGCGGCGAGCGCCTTGCCGCTCACAAAGCCAGCGGCATTCGGCGAGACGTACAACCCGGCGATCGGGTTGCGTGGGAGTTGCTGGTCTCGCAGTGCGGTCAGGAGTTCGGCGAATGTTTGCTCGCCCTCACCGATGGCGGCGAAGTCGATGGCCGGATGTTGCAGCACCCAGGCATTGTCGGCAGTGACTTCGGGGCCGCCGATGATGATCCGCAAGTCCGGCCGTCGTGCTTTCAGCTTGCTGGCGATCCAGAGGGTCCGGTCGATGTTCCAGAGGTAGCAGGTCCAGCCCACCATCCACGGATCGCGAGCCAAGATCTCCTCCACCAAGCCGCAGTCACTGAGCGAGTTGGACAGGTGCGGCGGGAAGATCTCGATGTCATAGACCTGATCCAAGCCGAGCCGTTGGGCATACATCTTCAAATAGCCGGCCGCGAGCGGCACATTTCCCTTGGCAGGTTCTAGGCCCGGTTGAGGAATCGGCAGTTGCAGGAGTTGGATCGAACGTCGGTTTGTCATGCTTGGCAATCTACCGGTGCGGCTGAAGAGCGGCAACAAGACGATCAACGCGCATCGTTCTTCCAGCCGTGATGGCAAGGTTGCCAAGCTGCGGAAGCGTCACAACAATGCCGCCCCCAAATTCTCATCTCTCCGAGGAGTCGGCGTGAATTCCTTCCGAGGCCCGATGCTGCGTCCCACTACCGGGCCGCTCGCCAAGATTCCGATTTATGCCACTCATGCGGATCGCGATGCTCTCCGAGCTGCCTGCCGCTTTAATTCCGAACTGATGGACGCCTTGCGGACTCACGTTCGGCCCGGCATCTCCACACGCGAGATTGACCAACTGGCCTACGACTATACCGTTCAGCATGGCCACACCCCGGCCTGCCTGGGTTACAACGGATTCCCCAACACGGTTTGCACCAGCGTCAACGAAGTCGTCTGCCACGGCATCCCCGACGACTACGTTTTGAAAAACGGCGACATCGTCAACATCGACCTGACGAGCATCGTCTCTGGCTGGCACGGGGATTCTTCCGAAACCTTCCTGATTGGCGACGTCGCTCCCGCCACCAAACGACTCGTGCAAGCCGCGTTCGACGCGATGTGGGTCGGCATCCACGCCATCAAGCCCTTTGGACGAGTCATCGACATCGGCCGCGCGATTTATCGTTTCGCCAAGGATCAGGGCTTCGAGATCGTCCGCGAATTCCAAGGCCACGGAGTCGGCCGCAGTTTCCATCAAGAGCCAGGCGTCCCTCACTTCCCCGACCTGCAATCCGGCAAGGCGGTCATCCGCCCCGGCACCAGCCTGACGATTGAACCGATGCTCAACGAAGGGAATTGGAAAACCGAAATCGACAAGTCCGACGGCTGGACCGTCCGGACTCAAGATCGCCGCCTCTCCGCCCAATTCGAGCACACGATCTTGATGACCGAGAGAGGCCCGGAAGTGCTGACGCTCACCAAGCACGGCCCCCAAGAAGGCCACAAGTTCTGAGCGGCTCACTTTCGTTTGTTGTTCGGTTTCTTCTTGGTCGGGTTCTTGTTGTCGTTGGCCTTGTCGGCCGCTTCGGCTTGCTTCACTTGCTGTTGCTCGCGAGACAGCTTGGCCGCGTCGTCCGCGATCTTGGTGCGAATGCGTTGCATTTTTTGACCGGCGGCTTCGGTCGCGTCCGCCGCGGATCGCATTGCTTGTAGAGCGGATTTGATCTCCGGGTCGGCATCAATCTGGCTGCGGATTTTCGCTCGTGCTTGATTCACGCGGTCTTGAGCATCCGCGAGCTTGGCTCGCGCGGACTTCGCGGCCGAGTCTCCTTCGAGAGCAATCTGTTCGAGTTCACTCGTCGCCAACTTGTCCTTGCTGGCCTGAGCAATCTCCTTGCGTTTCGCTTCGGCGGACAGCTTCTCGTCGGTTCGGAGGGTCGTTAGCCGAGCGTCCGCCTCGGCGACTTTCTTCGCGGCCGCCTGGTATTCGGGCTTGGCCTTGAGCGCCTTCAACACGGGAGCGGCAGCCTCGTCGTAGGCTTTCTTGGCGGCCTCTTGCTCGGCGAAAGCCTTGTCGATGCCGGACGATTTTGCGTGCTTGGCCTCGCCCCGTTTGCGAACCTCATCCAACGCATGGCGAGCGGCTTTCTCTTTGCCTTCGGATTCCGCGAGAGCCTTCTGAGCATTCTGCAATTCTTTCTGGTCGTCCTTCAGCTTGTCCTGAGCGTGTTTGACGTCCTCTTTCTCGTTCTTGATCTTCTGGTCGTCCTTCTTTTCCTGAGCGGAATTCTTTTTGTTGTCCGCTTGAGCGAACGGAGTCAGCAGCGTCAGAACAACAACGCAGTTCAATGTGCAGAGCAGCCAACGAATCATGGGGACATCTCCAGTCAACGGATTTCTTGGGAACGGTGACAACACGGATTAGCCGTCGGCGACGAGTCGCTCCCACGGATTGAACTCGCACGCTTGGCGAAATGCCTCGGCCAGATCGACGATCACTTGGCGCGAGGGTTCGATAGGCCAAGTGACAGTTGGAAGTGGATCGGCATTGTTCCAACCCCAGCCTCGGTAACGACGACGGTCGGAGTCGTGAGAGACCGACCAAGCGTTGCGATCGTAGTCGGCCAGACGTTCGGCAGCCCGCGGCAGCAACCGATCACCTCCGCGCAGCGCGTCGATCTCCAGCAGATTCACCCCCGCGTCGAGGTATTGCTCGCGCTTGCGGAGGTACTTGTTTTTCTCCAACTCACCGAAGGTGCCTTTGTTCGTGGGGGACAGCAACTCCGCCGCAGCCACGACCTGATTGTCGGGAACTCGGCGAATGACCAATCGGTATTGATGAAACAGTTCGCACGGCTCTTCAACCTTGATGACCGCCGTCGTCGGTCGGCCGAACTCGCCAACGTGTCCGTCCCCCGACTCAGCGCGAGCAACCGCCAGATCGAACGCCGTCGTCGTCACACTTTCAAACTCGGCGGGAGCGATCAACACCACTTCGGATTCGACAAAGACCGAGAACTCAGAGGGAAGCTGCGGGCGAATCAAACCACGAATCTGCAACAGCCAATCTTTGTGGAAGTACGCCCACAAACGGCCGGCTTCGATACGTTCCAACAATTGATTGGCAGGAGTCATTGTCGATTCTGCGTCTCTCGCCCACGCCGATGGCGTTGGGGTTAAACAACTTCTTCGATGACGTGGCCGTGATCGAGGACGAACATCGGGCGGCCTTCTTTGTTGGCGACTCGCGATTCCTGATCGATCCCAAGCGAGTGATAGATCGTGGCGGCGATGTCGGCCGGACCGAAGAGTTTGGTCGTCGGATACGCGGCTTGCTTGTCGCTGGCTCCGACCACTTGGCCGACTTTCGTGCCGGCTCCGGTGAAGAAGATCGAGCCGCACGCTCCCCAGTGATCTCGGCCGCCACCTTTGTTGATCTTGGGAGTCCGGCCGAACTCGGTCAGGAACACGACCAGCGTGTCGTCGAGCAATCCGCGCTGCTTCAAGTCGGTGATCAATGCGGCGAAGGCTCGGTCCATGCCGGCGACGTGATAGCCGCGCATCGCCATCTGACTGATGTGTGGAAACTTCTGTTCGGGGACGTTGTGGTTGTCCCACAGATTGCCGTAGTCCGGGTCGTAGCCGTAATCGACCATGACGAACCGAGCACCCGCCTCGACCAGCCGCGCGGCCATCAAGCAACGGCCACCGATTTTCGTGCGACCGTAGTTGTCGCGCACGGCAGCCGTCTCTTTGCGGATATCGAACGCATCCCGAATCTTGCCAGAGGTCAGCAGTCCCAGCGCGCTGTTGAAGTTTCCATCGACTGCTTCGGCCAAGCGTTGTTGTTCGATGTTGCGCTGAGCTTGATCGAACGTCTGCCGCAGTGCCGCTCGGCGATCGAGTCGGTTGAGCGAGACTCCCTCCGGCATGTCGAGCATCTTGGGACGCAGGTCTTCATCGCTGATCGGCGACGGGTTTTCGGATTTCACACCGACCGTGAAGTCGGGTTGCTCCGGCTGTCCGCCGACGCAAAACGGAGCGTACTGGTCTCCCAACCAACCGCCGACGAACAAGGCATACGGCGGCGGCCCCGGCCGAGTGATCCCCGGCACCGCGATGTATCCGGGCAACCCGTTTCGCGAACCTTGCAGATGCCACACGAGCGATCCGATGTTCGGCTCGGAGAAGAGCTGCGCCATCGTCACCTTGCGGCCGGAGAGCGTGTATGCCTGGCTCAGCAGATGATCGTTGCTGTCGTGCGAGAAGCTGCGGACCACAGCCAGTTGATCGGCGATCTTCGCGAGGTTCGGACAGGCTTCGCAGAACTGCACGCCGGGCAGCTTGGTGTCGATCGCATCGAGCGTCCCGCGGATCTCTTCGGGAGCTTCCGGTTTTGGATCGAATGACTCCAAATGCGTAACTCCTCCACCCATCCAGAGGTATACAACCGATTTGGCTTTGCCGAAGCTGGCCGCGCGAGTCTCGTTTGCCGTCGCGATCGTTCCCAACGCCGAAGGCACCAACGTCGCGGCCACGCTGACGGAACCGACTCGTAAGACATCACGTCGATTGACCAATGAGGTTCCGGGGCCGAAGAGCGGGTCGAGGCGGGAGAGCTGCGGCATGGGATCGGTTCCTGGGTGCGGATCACAGGCGAGCCGCCTGTGCTACGGGAGATCGGCCACTTGAGCGGGGTCGCATTATGCCGCGTGATTCGCGAGCCGGGCAAGCACCGGATTCGTGTGCGAAGCATTGCTCTCAATGTCGTGATCGTCCTGTTTGTCCGCCCGCGCTCACGCTGCGGATTGGTCCGTGCCAACCGAGCATTGCGACCGGCTCGATCGTTTTTCATCAATTGACGGCTACTGATATGACCGATACCGTCCTTCACCCACCGGCCCCAGAATCCCACCTTTTTCCGAGCGGAACCATCATGCTGACCCTCTTCGGACGTCGCCAAAAATTCTGTGATGGAGTCAATCGCCGCAGCTTTTTGAAGATCGGCGGTTTTTCATTGGGAGCCGTCGGAGGCTTTGGACTGGCCGACATCTTGCGAGCCACCGGCAACGAGACGGCGAATCGACACAAGGCCGTGATCAACATTTTTTTAGGTGGTGGCCCGCCGCATCAGGATATGTGGGAAATCAAAACGGATGCTCCCAAGGAGATTCGGGGCGAGTTCGAGCCGATCAACACGAGAGTCCCAGGCATTCAAATCGGCGAGTGTTTCCCGCGCATCGCGGCGGCGATGGACAAGTTCGTGGCGGTTCGCGCGGTGGTCGGCTGCGTCGATAACCACGACGGCTATCAATGCCTGAGCGGTTGGAATCGCAATCAAGATCGCTCGATTGGCGGCCGGCCGAGCATCGGTTCGGTGGTGTCGAAACTTCAAGGCCCGGTGACGCGATCCATGCCGCCGTTCGTCGCGCTCGCCGCGAAGACACAGCATGTGCCGTGGTCCGAACCGGGTGGTCCCGGCTTCCTCGGTGCGACGTGCCAATCCTTCAAACCCGACGGCCAAGGCATGGCCGATTTGACGCTCAATGGCGTGACGCTTGACCGGCTACAAGATCGCAAAGCGCTGCTCGGCGGACTCGACCTGCTCAAACGCGAAGCCGATGCAAGCGGCATGTTGAAAGGACTCGACTCGTTCAATCAAGCAGCGTTCGGCGTGCTGACTTCCAATCAATTGGCCGACGCATTGGATGTCTCGAAAGAAGACCCGTTGGTCCGAGCCAAATACGGCGACGGCAAGCCATACCAATTCCAATACGACGGCGCGCCGACATGCAACGATCACTTGCTGATGGCTCGGCGACTGGTCGAGTCTGGCGTCCGCTGCGTGACGCTGACCTTCGGTCGCTGGGACAGTCACGGTCAGAATTTCCAACTGGTTCGCGATCACGGCGGCAAGCTCGATCAAGCCGTCTCGGCACTGGTACAAGATCTCGAAGAGCGCGGGATGCTCGACGACGTGACGGTGGTCGTCTGGGGCGAATTCGGTCGCACGCCACGCATCAATCCGGGAGCCGGTCGCGATCACTGGCCGCAAGTCAGTTGTGCGTTGCTCGCCGGCGGCGGAATGCGCACCGGCCAAGCGATCGGATGCACGAACCGCCTGGGTGAAGTCGCTAAGGACCGCCCGACTCACATGCAGGAGATCATCGCCACGATCTACCACAACCTCGGCATTGATCCCCGCTCGACGACGCTCGTTGACCCGACTGGTCGCCCGCAGTATCTCGTCGAACACCGCGAGCCGATGCGAGAGTTGGTGTAGGCCGACACAATCATCAACGACCTGGCCGCTCCTGGCCGAGTTGCTCGTCCGGCATCCTTCTGCTGGTTTTCATCATTCTGTGAAAGAGGGTCTTGCCTCGCCTCTTCGGCGAAACGTGACGCAAAATTCCGTCTTGACCCGTTTGGCGGCGATTTCTACTGTCCCGCCCCGCTTGGCAAACTCCGGTGGAATTCTCGCGCCGGATCGTCAGCGTCCCTTCGCTCCCTCTGAAGTTCCCCTCCCCTTCCATCGAGCCAATTCGCTGGCAATCCAGCGCGTGGCCCCCGCTCTTCGCGCCCCTCTCGGAAAGGAATCCCCCCAGATGAAACGTCTCCTAACAATGCTGGCGCTGGCCACGATGATGTCCAGCCTGACTGGTTGCTGCTGCTGGTGGCCGTGGTCCGGTGGCGGCTTTGGAAGCTCGTGCGGTCCGAATGGATGCTCGCCGTACGGTGCCCAGCCCTTTGCCCAACCGGGAACGACGAGCTACCAATCGTATGACGCGGTGACTGGCCTGCCGGTCTCGACCACAACGGCGTACCAGCCAGTCATGGCCGCACCGGTGGTGTCGCTCGGTCCGCTCGAAGCGTTGCCGACATTCCACTAAGCCGAACGACAGAAGTCGAGTGACCGTCGCCACGGCTCCAAAGTTTCACAGGCATGCGGAGTCCGCGGCGGCGGAGCGACGTTATCGCTCACGCCACAAAACGTCGTTGGCAATGCCGAGCCGAGTCTGAGCGTCGGCGATGTCTTGCTTGAACCGCAACGCATCCAACGGATACCCGGCGGTCGGTTTCAAACCGGGAACATGCTCCGCCCAAAATTCGTTGAACACCTGCATCGACAACTCGCGAACATATTTGCAGAACAGCGAAGCCAGCGCGACCGGAAAGTTGGCCTCGGCCTTCATTTGAAACCGCAGCTCCGTCGAACCGACTCGATACACGCTTCGCTCGCGGGATTCACCGATAGCGAAGACCATGCGATCGTCGAGCACCTCGGCCAGCAGATCGTCGTAACGATTCCGGCCGCCGTGCTTGTCGCAGATGACGAGCGTCGGCTGCTCGTCATCTGGGTCCCAGACGGAACGCAGCAGATTCAAACTGACCCGCGACAGCGCGAGCGCCTTGTTGTCGTACTCGCGCACGAGCGCATTGAATCGTTCGGGCTGCACGATCTCGCTGCGAATGGCTTTCAGTGCGACGCCACTTCGGCGACAGCATTCGAGCCACTTCGTCGCGATGTCGTCGATCAACGACAACTCCACTTCGGTGGGCAGAGTCACGTCACGACTCAACCACTCTGGCCGATCGCCGACAGCCGACAGCCGACAGCCGGGATTCCGTTTTTCCGAATCGCTCACCCGGCTTAATACGTCGCAAAGCTGTGCGAGCGACCGCGGTTCGTGACCGATCAATCGCAGTGCGCTCAGCACGGACTTCTCCAACGCCGCCAATCCCTTGCCCGGCGAGTAGACCAGCTTCGAGTCGGCGATCTGCAACTTGAGCGGCTCTTTGCTGGGCGATTGCTGAGCGACATCAGCCATCGCTGCCCAGAGATCGAAGTCGCGCGGCGAACCGTGTACCTCCCAAACCGTGACCGTCACGAGTAGCGGGCCGAGGTTCGGGCCGTACCCCGCTTCATCCATGCCGATCAACAGTCCCATGTTCGATCATCCTCCGTAGCACAGGCGCGATCAATCTTTCACGGTGGCCGTGGTGACTCCCGGAGTCAGCGCAAAACCGGCACTGCTGAGAGCCTTTCGAGCTGGCTCAAAGTCGGGTGACTCGGCGAGCAATCCCACTCGAATTTCATGGTTCTTGGCGTCCAGGACGATGTCATCCGGGTTGGCCCAATCGAAGCGTTTCAGCGCCTCGCGAGCGGCTTTCTCGAACGAGCCTTTGCCGGTGAATCGTTCGTAGCGGAACAGAACGATCCGACGCGGCGCTCGCGGTTCACGCTCCTTCGCGGGAGCACTCGTCGTCGGCGGTGTTTTCGGCGAATCCTTTTTCGCGGTGGCGGAATTGGGAGATGGATTCTTCGCAGGCTCAGCCACCGTTGCTGGTGGAGGCGGCTTTTCGGGTTCCGCGTTGGGAGTGCTCTTGGTGCTAGGTGGGAAGTTGATGTTGGGAGGTGCTCCGGTCGGGACGTTCGCCGACTTCGGTCCCACGGTGATTCCCGGCAGCATTTGGAATCCCGCCGTGAGGAGTGCTTGACGTGCCGTCTCTGTGTTGACGGAACCGCCCAACTGCCCGATGCGAATTTCACCCTTGGCCGGATCAATCTCCAGATCATTGGGGTCGGCCCAAGCGATGCCGCTCAGCGCTTGCCGAGCGGCCGCCATTGAGTCGCCATTGCCGGCAAACGATTGAAAGCGAAACGTCACGACGCGCCCGCTCGGCCGGCCCGGAGCGTTGGACGCCTGCGGCAGATTCCCGAATGGAAAGCCCGGCAACGCGGGGACCGGAGTGACTCCGGTCGGGGGAGTTCGGTTGGGATCGGCCGATGCCGTCGTGGTCTCCGTCGCCGAGCCACTCGTGGAGGCCAAGCCTCTGATCCACGGAATTGCTCGCGGAATGCCCTGTTGAATCATCGAGTCGTAATGATCGCCGTTGGGGACTTCGAAGTAATCCACACGCTTGTTGTTGTTCTTCAGCAATTGATTGAAAGCCCTCGATTCGATGACCGGCACATTGCTGTCATCCGCCGCGTGAAACAAAAAGATGGGACAGCTCACGCGACTGACTTGCACGAGCGGCGAACTTTGTTGCGCGAAGTTTCGGAGATTCGGCAGCGTTCGATCGACGCCCGGCTGGGCCAGCACGTCGCGAAACTGAGCCACCACATCGCTGCGCGGGCAATACGCCACGCAGCCTTTCAGCCGAGGCTCATAGCTCGCGGCCAGCAACGCCAACGTCCCCGCCGAACTGTGTCCCGCGATGAAAATGCGGTTCGGATCAACCTGCGGAACTTGGCGAGTCAAAAACTCAATGCCGTTGCGCACGTTGACCACACCGGCCGCCGCATCTCGGAATTGTTGGTACGCTCGCGAGAATTCCGCATCGCTGGCCTTCTGCAAGTCCGCCACTTCGCCGTCCAACGAAATGCCCAGCACCGCGAAGCCCGCTTCCACATACGGCTGCGTCTCTTTGAGGTACTGCGGAGACGGCACTTCATTTCCCACGAGCAAATTGGTTCCCGCCGACGCGACGATGACACACGGCAACGACTGCGGAGCATGCGGGCGAGTTGGCTCGTAGTAGATGAACCGCATCCGTGTCCCGGGTATCTGACCGCTCGGAATGGCGCTACTGCTGGCGAACTGGATGTGCGGTGAGATCGGTTGAAACCCCGAGAGATTCTGAAATGTTGGAACCGGGATGTTGGCGATCTGAAACGAATTGATCGGGCTGCCATCAGCCACCACGGGAGGTGCCGCTCCCGGCAGAACGGGAGCATTGGCCCCTTCTGGTTGGACCACCGCCGGATCTGGACCGGGACCAAACGCGAAATTTCCGTTGTCAAAACGAATCGTCCCAATCAAAAGGAGCAAGACCAACCATCCCGCCGGGTTGGATATCAAGACCAGCACCGAACCGACCGCCTCCCCGGCAAACCCTTCAATTCTGGATTCGCTGCTCAAGGGAATCCCCTGGCCCCACACGCCCTTCGTGCCCATCACGAGCATCCCGAACATCAAGAACACGATGCCGAACAAAAGAATGTTGAAACTCAGGAACGCTCCGATGATGGCCAGCACCATAAACAGCATTCCGAAAACACCGGTCACGCGCATCGTGATCACCCAGATTCTCCAGGCGAGTTTGCCGGCTCCGGTGGCGAGAAACGCCCCCTCACGGCTAATGATCTTGGCGGCCTTGTTCGCTTTCTTTTTCCTCCGAGCGGGAGTCCGCCTCCGCGATTCCCAAACGTCTTCCAGATCGTCTTCCACTTCCTCCAGCTCATCGAAGTCTTCCATGTCACCGTAATCGTCGATGTCACCGGGATCGTCCTCAATGAGTTCCGCATCAAAGACATTGTCGTCGAGCCGTTGCTTCGGCACCGGCTTTGTCGCGGGCTTCGGCTTCGGTTTCTCGACGGGCTTGGACTTCGCGGGAACCGAGTTCGCGGCGGCAGGCTTAGGAGAAGGGGGCTTCGCCGAGTCCGACTTCGGCTCAACCGGCTTGCTTCGATTCGCAGCGCTGCTTCGGTCGCTGTCTCCGACTTTGTCGCTGTCTTTGTCATTGTTCGTTCGGAGTTGCGGGATCGGAATCCGGCCTCCGCAGTCGCGGCACTTGGCGGCTTTGCCAGCCAGTTCGTCGGCCACCTCATAGACCTTCGAGCAGTCCGGGCATTTCACGGAAATCATGTGAGCTCCGACGAGATTGAGCGAACGGAACGGATTCCCTGTCAGCAACAGGGTGTGAGCGGATTCGCCGGCGGCAGTCTAAACTCTTAGCCACGCGCGTCCAGCACGAGTGCATGCTGGCAGTTTCTCAACCTCTGTCCTGCAAGCGATTGAACGATGTCACATGGCGAGACGATCTTGCTCACTTGGCCCAGCGGAGCCGCAACCAATTACTGTGGTGAATTTCGATTGGGCAGATGCCAAACAATTTCACATCATTCTGCCCTTCCATCATTCTGCTGACTTGCGGCAAGCAGAGTGATGTCAGGGCAGAATGATGTGAGATCGAAAACAAAGAGACTTCTCGATTGAGTTTGAGTGACCGGGCGACTTTCTTCTGCCGTTCGTCTGCGGAACTTGCTCACCCGATTGGCCCTGACCACAATCCGCCCGCCGTGCGCGATCGCCAACGGCCTCTGACGTCCCCCCATCCCGTCATCTTTCGGCTTAGGAGCTACACGATGTCCAACACCCCGAATTCCGCCATTCGCAAAGTCGCCATGCTGTTCTCTGGCGGACCTGCTCCGGCCGCCAATGCGGTCATTTCGACATGCGCGGCAGCGTTTAACAAGAATGGCATCGAAGCCATCGGCATGAAGAATGGCTATTCCCACTTGGTGGACTTCAACCCTGAGCGGCCTCTTCAAGAAGGCCGCGACTTTCTCAAGCTCGACGCCAATCGCTTGCGCCGCACACGGAACACCGGCGGCATCTTGATCGGCACGGCTCGCGCGAATCCCGGCAAAGGGGTCGATCACCCCGATGATCTGAAGGACGCCAAGAAGACCGAGAAACTCAAGACCGTGTACGAAGCGCTGTGTTCGATGAATGTGGACGCTCTGATCTCGATCGGCGGCGACGACACCATGCGAACCGCCTACAAGATGACGAAGTTCCAAGAAACATTGCCACCCGGCAGCAAGAGGCTCCCGGTTGTGCATGTCCCCAAGACGATCGACAACGATTACTTCGGCATCGACTTCACCTTCGGCTACTTCAGTGCCGTGGAAACGATGGCGGCCGAGATTCGCAACCTGCTGGCGGATGCCGAAGCGGTTCGCGCGTACTACATCGTCGAGTCGATGGGCCGCGGTGCCGGCTGGTTGGCTTACGGAGCGGCGATCGCCGGTGAAGCCAGTCTCGTCATCAGCATGGAAGACCTCACCGAAGACATGCTGACCACCGAAGAGGTCGTCAACAAAGTCTCCGGCCAGAAGGAAACTCGGAAGGTCATGAAGGTCGATGCGTTCTGCGAACGACTGGTCGCGCTCATGCGTCACCGCGAAGAACGCGAAGGTAAAGAGTTCGGCGTCATCGTCATCGCCGAAGGTTTGGCCGAGTACTACCCCGAAAGCCTGCTGGGAGGCATCGAGATCGAACGTGATCCGTTCGGACACATCTCGTCGTCGTCGGTCGATCTCGGCAAGCGAATCGCCAAGCAAGTCGGCAACGAGTATCAGAAGCAGACCGGCAAGAAGCGGAAGATCAACGGCGTGCAACTTGGATACGAGACTCGATGCGCGCGACCGCAAGCCTACGACGTGATCCTCGGCAGTCAGCTCGGCGTCGGAGCGTATCGCGCTCTGGTCGAGGAAGGACTCAACGGCGTGATGGTCTCAGTCCAAGGTCAGTTCGATCTGAAGTATGTGCCGTTCGAGCAGTTGGTCGATCAAGCCACACTCAAGACTCTGGTCCGCTTCATCCGCAAGGAAAGCGACTTCTACAAGCTGGCCCGCTTCTTGGAATCGAACGTGACCGATTCGCACACCGGCCCCGATCGCCGTCAGGGTGATCGACGCTCCGGTGGATAAGCCGCGTCATGCCCCGTGACCCATGATTGGCGAGCGGGGGCGCGTCAGCCCCCCGGTGAGTTCGCACCGTAGGACCGGGGGCTAACGCCGCCCCGCTCGCCTGTCTCTTTCTGTAAGGACTCCTGTTCGATGACCGCGACCGCAACCCCTGGCGTTTCTGTTTCTCGTCCACATTCCGCGACCTCGCATGTCCCCGACGCCAGTGGGCGGTTCGGTGAGTTCGGCCGGCGATTTGTCCCCGAAACGCTGATGCAAGCGCTCGATCAACTCACGGTCGAATACGCAAAGGCCCAGAGCGATCCCGAGTTTCATCGCGAGCTGGATGGACTGCTGAAGAACTTCGTCGGCCGTCCCAATCCGCTCTACTTCGCCGAGCGGCTGACCAAGCATCTGGGCGGAGCGAAGGTCTATCTCAAGCGTGAGGACTTGAATCACTCGGGCGCTCACAAGATCAACAACACGATGGGGCAGGGCCTGCTGACTCGGCGAATGGGCAAGCAGCGAGTCATCGCCGAGACCGGAGCCGGCCAGCACGGCGTTGCGACCGCCGTCGCGTGTGCGAGGTTCGGCTTCGACTGCGTCGTCTACATGGGCGAGGAAGACATCCGTCGGCAGAAGCTGAACGTCTTCAACATGAAAATGATGGGAGCCGAAGTCCGGCCGGTGACGAGCGGTTCGCGCACGCTGCGCGACGCGATCAACGAGGCGATGCGCGACTGGATGGGTTCGGTCGAGACCACGCACTACATCATCGGCAGCGTCGTCGGCCCGCACCCGTTTCCGATGATGGTCCGCGATTTCCAATCGGTGATCGGCAAGGAAGCTCGACAGCAATGCCTCGACATCGAAGGCCGCTTGCCGAGCGAAGTGATTGCCTGTGTCGGCGGCGGCTCGAACTCGGCCGGGATGTTTTATCCGTTCGTCGAGGATGACTCGGTCGCGCTGACCGGCGTCGAAGCGGGCGGCCGAGGCCCAAAGCCCGGCGATCACGCCAGCACGCTGACCTACGGAAACAAGGGAGTGCTGCACGGCAGCTACAGCTACGTCCTACAAGACGCCGATGGCCAAACGATGGACGTGCATTCGATCTCCGCCGGCCTCGACTATCCCGGCGTCGGCCCGGAGCACAGCTATTGGAAAGACTCCGGCCGAGTGAATTACGTCAACATCCGCGACGACGAAGCGCTCGCCGCCTTCCAAACGCTGGCGAAGCTCGAAGGCATCCTGCCCGCCATCGAAAGCTCGCACGCAATCGCTCAAGCGCTCAAGACCGCCGGTCAACGGAGCAAGGACGACATCGTCGTGATCTGCCTCTCCGGCCGAGGCGACAAAGACGTCTACGAAGTCGCGCGGTTGCTAGGGAAAGACATTTGACCGAAGTAGCCAATCAATGCCGATTCCAAGGATCGTCGGTAGGAGCCGATCCTTTTCGGCTTATACCAACAATCAACAACCGCCGTTTCACTTCGAGCAATGTCCCGACGTTTTCAATTCGATTCCCGAAACGGTAAATGTCTCGACACGCCACCGAGTCACAACACTCCTTCGAAATTGAGAGCCACGGATGAACGGCCCTTACGACGTTCCGCAGCCGATTCCGTATCAGGGAAGCAAGCGACTGCTCGCGCCGCTGATCCTGCCGCATTTCCCGGGTGAAGTTGGGCGATTAGTGGAACCGTTCGCGGGATCGGCGGCCATCTCTATCGCGGCTTCCGCACGTGGATTGGCCACCGCGTTTTGGTTAAACGACGCTCACGCTCCGTTGATCGACTTGTGGAAAGAAATCCTCGCTCGGCCTGAAAAATTGGCGGCGGACTACGAACAACTGTGGCATGACCAAGCGGATCGAGAGCGGGAATTCTTCAACGTCGTCCGATCCCGATTCAATCAGAAAGGCGAGCCGGTCGATTTCCTGTATCTGCTGGCTCGCTGCGTCAAGGCGGCGATCCGGTACAACTCGGACGGCCAGTTCAACAACACTCCCGACAACCGGCGAAAAGGAGCACGCCCGGACGAAATGCGGCAACGCATCGTTCATGCGTCTGCACTGTTGAAACGCGAGACACGCCTGACCGCGTGGGACTACAAGAAGGTTCTCGCGGATTGCACGCCAAACGACTTGGTTTACATGGACCCGCCCTATCAAGGCGTCTGCGGCCGGCGCGATCAACGGTATTTACCAAAGTTTGACCACGACGAGTTCTGCCAAGAACTTCACACGCTGAATGAACGCGGCATTCAATTCATCGTGTCTTACGATGGACGAACCGGAGACAAGACTTTCGGCGAACTTCTCCCAGCCGACTTGGAACTGGCTCGCATGGAAGTCCACGCCGGACGTTCGACACAGGCAACGCTACTCGGTCGTTCCGAAGTGACCTACGAATCGTTGTATCTCTCGGCTGGCCTCGCAAACTCGTCTCGTTCGAAGAGCCGACGCCGCAAACGCCAACTGTCGCTGATTTGAGGGGAGTTCGATTCGTGGCAAAGAAAGGCACCGCTCCCAAGTATCCCCAAGAGTTTTTGGACAAGCTCACCGCCATCACAGCGAAGCGTGCCAAAACAGTCATCGACCACGTTCTGAAACACGGTCACATCACAACGGAGGAGTTGAAAGAAACCTACGGATACAACCACCCGCCGCGTGCGATTCGCGACGTGCGAGAGCAAGGCATCCCAATGGAAATGTCTCGCACGACGGATCGCCAAGGTCGAAGTATCGCGGCCTACCGGTTCGGCGATCCATCCGAAATCAAATCGGGAAAACTCGGTGGTCGTAAAGCATTTTCAAAAGCGTTCAAGCAGCAACTCATTGATAAGTCAGGAGCCAAGTGCGGCATTTGTCACACGGAATACGAGCCACGTTACCTGCAAGTCGATCATCGCGTCCCCTACGAAGTCGGAGGTGATTCGGAGGGCGAGCTAAAGGTCGAAGCCTTCATGTTGGTTTGCGGCTCATGTAACCGCGCGAAATCTTGGTCCTGCGAGCACTGCGAAAATTGGAAGAGCCAACATCTCGTCAACGTGTGCCAAACGTGTTATTGGGCGAATCCGACTAACTACTCGCACGTCGCCTTGCGATTGATCCGTCGCCTGGATGTTGCCTGGGCAGGCCAACAAGAAGTTGATGAACACGACGCTCTACTCGAATTGTCTAAGCTCGCCAACCAAAACTTGCCAGACTTCGTGAAAGACGCTTTGCGTCGTTTGTTGAATCCTGATTCAAGATCGTCGTGATCTGCTTCTCCGGCCGAGGCGACAAAGACGTCTACGAAGTCGCGCGGCTGCTGGGGGAAGTCATTTGTGCGGATCTGACTGAATGCTCGAAGAATCTCAACTCTTTCACGAGTTTCAGCGGCTCTGGGACATTTTCCCAGACTGCTGTCGAACGGCTGATGAGCTTGTCAGTCCGAACTCTGAAGATGATGAGTTCATTCGCATCGCTATCGTCGGCTTTTCTTGCCACGACATGACCGAGAACTGGTGCCACGGTCAATTTCTCGTGGCGAAGCGCTATTTGACAGAATCAGAGGAGCTTGACGATTCGAGAGACATCAAGCGACGCCCCTCGCTCCTGACGGAGCTTGAAACTCGCTACAAGAACTCGACATAGCTCCCATGCGGTCTGTTGTTTAATGTCCGATCAACGTCGTCATTCCAAATGAATGGAGGGCTGCGTCGAGCCGCAGCACTCCAAGGTTCGTCCTACGCGCCGCCCTCGCCGCTCGCATCTTCGAGGCCGAGTGCAAGGCCTATCACGAAGCGATTCGGCGACTTCGCAACGGCAAATTGAATTTGGAGCCACCATCGTGATACCTGACTTTGAACCAGGCGCGATTATTGAAGCAACAGTCACGCAAATTGAATCGTTTGGTGCGTTCGTTGAGCATCGCGGATTCCGAGAGTTGGTCCGAATTCCCGAAATCGCGTGGCATCGAATCCGCTTCCTCGATCAATTAGGTCGCGACAGTACCTAGAGAATGACGAGCTGAGCGTGTTGGTTTCGTCTTTGGACGCGCAACGGCAAAAGATCGAACTCACTGAGCTTGCCTGATGCACATGATGGCTCAGAGCTACGTCGGATGATCCAACCCTGCGCTGAATGACTTTGCTCCATCTGAAATAAATTGACAGAACTTGATTGATTTTGGTCGATCTTGATGCAATCCTGTCTGCGTAACGAGCAGCCTCAGGACGAGGGCGTGGGTCATGCTGGTCGATGAACGTCGAACGAAACTCCTGAAAAAGATCGAGGAAAAAGGGTTTGTCTCGATTCAGGAGCTGGTCGAGTCGCTCCAAACCAGCGAATCGACGGTGCGGCGGGATTTGGAATATCTTGACGAAACGTCAAAACAAGTCAGAAGGACTCGCGGCGGAGCGGCGTATGTTGGCGAGTCGATCACGGCGTTCGACGAGCGACGGTTTCAGGCGTTGGGGCAAAAGGAACGGATTGCACGGGTTGTCGCGGACCTGATTGAACCGGGGGAAGTGGTGCTGCTGGATGGGGGGACCACGACGCTCGAAGTGGCGCGGGCACTCGTGGGCAAGTCGCTGCAAGTCGTTACGAACTCGATGCCGATTGTCGGGTTGTTCGTCAATCAACCGAACATCGAATTGATCGTCGTCGGTGGCTACGTCTATCCCAAGACCGGCGTCGCTCTCGGCGATCTGGCGGTGGCCATGCTGAAGAACGTCCATGCTCGGCGGTTGGTGATGAGCGTCGGAGGGATCACCGAAGCCGGACTGTTCAACAGCAACACGCTGCTCGTCGAAACCGAACGCCAAATGATCGCCGCCTCCGAGGAAGTCATCGTCGTCACCGACAGCAGCAAGTTCGGACATCGAGCACTGGCTCATCTGGCTCCGCTGACGGCGGTGCATCGGCTGGTGGTCGATGGCGGGGTGTCGGATGAGTGGCGGGAAGTGATCGAGAAGGCAGGAATCAAACTGACGGTGGTGGAAGGATGAAGAAGTCTGCATCGAGATCAGATCGAGATGAAATGGCTCGGCTCGACTGCGGTTTACTCCGAAGGAGTTGCGTCACATAGCCCAGGGTTGCGAGCGGAGCGAGCTACCCTGGGGATCGAGTTCGATAGGTTTCTTGTACCCCAACGGGGTTCCGTCATTCCGGTTTTATCCAGATGACGCAACCCTTTCAGGGTAGATAACACATTGGACTCGTTACCCAGGGTAGCCCGCATTCGCGGGCAACCCTGGGCTATGAGGCGCAATCCCTTCGGGATAGAGACTCGATTGGGATCAGGACATGGCCGTGGCAACATCTCACTACAACCCAGCCGACGTCGAAGCGATCGTTCGCGAGGTCTTGCTGAAGCATCTCCCCGGTGCGGCGGTGAAGGCGAAACCGAATCCGCTGGTCGTCAACATTTCTGCTCGGCATGTGCATCTGTCGGATGAGCATGTCGAGGTGCTGTTCGGCAAAGGGGCCAAGCTCGAGGTCCACAAGACGCTGTATCAAGACGGCTACTTCGCCTCGAAGCAGACAGTCATGGTTGTCGGGCCTCGCAAGCGAATGCTGCCCGATGTGCGAGTGCTCGGCCCGTGCCGGCCTTCGCAGGTGGAGCTGGCTTTCACGGACGCGATCTCACTGGGGATCGACGTGCCGGTGCGGATCAGCGGCGATCATCACGACACACCCGGCTGTGTGCTCGTGGGACCGAAGGGTGTCGTGGAACTCAAGGCCGGAGTCATCCGAGCCATGCGGCATGTCCACATGGGGCCGGCAGACCTCGAACACTACGGCGTCAAGAACGGCGACGCGATGCACCTGCGGATCGAGTCCCCCGGATGCACGACGGTCCTGGAAAACCTCGTCGTGCGAGCCGATCCGAAAGTGAAGCTCGAAGTCCACATCGACACGGACGAGGGAAACGCCGTCAACCTGGATGCGGCGACGAAGGTGGAGTTGATCGGCGCGACGCCGTGTGCGTGTCATAAGCATTGAGAAGTTTGTCTGAGTCACTTCTCCCCGTCTCCTTGTCTCCTTGTCTCCTTGTCTTCGATCAGACGGGGAGACTAGGAGACGGGGAGACAAGGAGATCAACAATGGTTCCGAACTACGGGAGTGAAAAATGGCAGCGAAAGTTTCAGAAGCGTTAGGGATGATCGAGACCAAAGGCTTGGTCTGTTTGATCGAGGGAGTGGACGCGATGTTGAAGGCGGCCAACGTGCAGATGGTCGGCTGGGACAAAGTCGGCAGCGGCTTGGTCACGGCGTTCGTGACCGGTGACGTCGCCGCCGTGAAGGCCGCGATCGACGCCGGAGCGGCCGCCGCCAGCAAGATTGGTGAAGTCGTCAGCGTGCAGGTCATTCCTCGCCCGCACGAAGAACTCGCCGCAGTGCTGCCGGGACCGAAGGGCGGCGGCAAGGCAGCAGGGTAGTGAATGACGAATGACAAAATACCCAATGACGAAAGAAGCACGAATGACAAAACCCGAAGCGGTCAGGTGCCGCGCGGTGAGTCACGAGGTTTCAAGTTTCGTCATTCGGAATTCGTCATTCCTTCGTCATTGGGTATTTCGTCATTCGTCATTCCGGCGAACGACTCTCTGAAGAATCAAAAGGCGATGTCAAATGAAGGGTGAAGCAATCGGACTCATTGAAACCAAGGGCTTGGTCGCACAGATCGAGGCATCGGATGCGATGCTCAAGGCGGCCAACGTCAGCTTGGTGAAGCAAATCCAGATCGGCGGTGCGTACATCACCACGATCATTCGCGGCGACGTCGGCTCCGTGCGAGCGGCCGTTGATGCGGGAGCAGCAGCGGCCTCGAAGGTGGGCGAACTGGTGTCGGCTCACTTGATCGCGCGGCCGGGAGAAAGCTTGTTAGAGCACTTTGTCTGAGGGCAGTGGTCTGGAGCGGGACATGGCGATCCGGAAAACAGGCAGTCGAAAAATTGTCGTCGACGGAGAAACCTAGTCTCTGGCGCATTCGCCAAAGGCCTACCAATGACTCGGTCACGGAAGAAATTGCGAAATGAAAGTCCTCGTCGCCAATCTTGGCTCAACAAGCTTCAAGTACCGCTTGTTCGATATGACTGACGAGAGCCAATTGGCTCGCGGCGGCATTGATCGCATCGGGCAACCGGCGAGCGCATGCTTTGTCGAGATCGGTGGGCGGCGCGAGGAGACGACTCTGCCGGTCGGCGATCATGCGGCGGCGGTGAGGATGTGTCTCGATCAACTGACGCATGCGGAATACGGCTGCTTGAAGTCGGTGTCCGAGGTCGCGGCGATCGGGTTCAAGGCGGTGTTCGCGGGGAATCTCAGCGGCGTGCGGATCGTCGATGACGCGCTGCTGGCGAAGATGGAAGACCTCGCCGACATCGCTCCGGCTCACAATCCGATGTACGCGAAGGCGATGAGGCAGTTGCGTTCGGCGTTCCCGGAGATTCCGCTCGTGGCCGCGCTGGAGACGGCGTTTCACGAAACGATCCCGCCGGAGAATCGGCTCTACGCGATCCCTTACGAGTGGTCGCAGGAGTACGAAATTCAACGCTGGGGCTTTCACGGCGCGAGCCATCGGTATCTGAATACGCGGATCGCGGAGTTGATTAGCCGGAACGCGCTAGCGTCCGGTTCGGAAGGGCCAGCCGCGCTCGAACCGGACGCTAGCGCGTTCCGGCTGATTTCGTCGAACGACCTGCGCGTCATCACCTGCCATCTCGGTGGCAGCAATTCGCTGTGTGCGGCTCGTGGCGGGAAGAGTCTCGCGAACAGTCTCGGCATGAGTCCTCAGACTGGGCTGCCGCACAACAATCGAGTCGGGGACTTCGACCCGTTCGCGTTGCCGATCATCCTGCGGAAGAGCGGCAAGACGTTGGCACAAGTGCTCGAAGAGCTGTCGAGCAAAGGCGGGCTGCTCGGAGTCAGCGGACTCGGTGGCGATGCGAGAGATTTGGAAGACGCGGCAGCGAAAGGTCACACGCGAGCGAAGCTCGCGCTCGATGTGTTCATCGCGTCGATCCGGCATTACCTCGGAGGCTATCTGACGATCCTGGGCGGAGCGGACGCGATCGTCTTCAGCGGCGGCATCGGCGAGAACAGTTCGCTGATTCGTTCTGGCGTGTGCCGCAACATGAGCTGGGCCGGGATCGAATTGGATGAAGTCGCGAACACGAAAGTGGCTCGCGGATCGGAAGCGAAGATCTCGACAGACAGCAGCAAGACACAGATTTGGGTTCTGCCGACGAACGAAGAAATTGTTGTGGCTCGGCAGAGCGTGGAAGCGGTCAAGAAGAAATGATTTCGTCAGAAAGACTGGTGTCAGGAAGATGAGTTTGAAACGGCTGTGTTTATTTTCCTGACACCAGTCTTCCTGACTCCTGCGGCTAAGGATTTCTCATGTTCATCGGACGCATCACAGGCAGCTTGGTATCGACGCAGAAGGTCGCGTCGATGGTCGGCCAGAAGCTGCTGATCGTGGAGCCGTTGCGGGTCGATGAAAAAGATCAGAGCAGCCTCAAGCCGACCGGGCGGACGTTTATCACGGTCGATCCGCTCGGCTGCGGCGAGGGGCAGGTCGTGTTGTGCGTGCAAGGTTCGAGTGCTCGGTTCCTACCGGAAACCAAAATGCTGCCGATCGACTGCACGGTCATCGGCCTCGTCGACACGGTGCAGGTTCACGGCAAGACGGTGTTCAAGGCGGAGTGATTCGTTTAACCGCAAGCCGCAGGCGTGCGCGGCGGTGAGCGGTTGATGTTCAGTCGAGAAAACGCGCACGCCTGCGGCTTGCGGTTAAACGAGCGAGATCATGCCCCAGCAAAGCGAAATGTCGCCTGAGCAATACACCGCGTTAGAGCCCGACAAGGCGCTCTTCACGATGCGGATCATTGCGGGTGCGCTGATTGCCGGTGTCGTGACATTCGGGGGCGTCGCGAGTTTCATTGTCTTCGGACAAGCATTAGCGGCTCAGCCGGTAAACCCGGCGCAAGGCCCGAATGTTGTGATGTACTTCGCAATGGCGTTCGCCGCCGGGGCGGTGGTGATGAGCTTTGTCGTGCCCAATCTGATCTCGGCGGCGGGAGTGAAGGGCGTGGCCAAGATGGCTCAGGATGGAACCGCGACCGGGCCGAAGGAACTGTTTGGGCGGCTGCTCGCGGTGGCTCAGACCAAGATGATTATCGCCTTGGCTCTGGTCGAAGGGGCGGCGTTCTTCAACTTGATCGCGTTCATCATCACAAAGTCGATGGTTCCGCCAGCCGTCGTCGGTGCGTTGCTGCTGGTCATGGCGATTCACTTTCCCACGAAGTTCAAATTGGCGAGATGGCTCGAAGAGCAACAACAAAACCTTGGAGTTTGAACAGACCGAATCAAAGTCAGCCAACATCAACTTTTCGCAGCGGCCGATGGCCGTGAGCCGAGAGCCGTCGGCCGATTTCCTTTTATCCGCAGAAGCATGTGTTCGGGGAAAAGGATCTCGGCATTCGGCCATCGGCATTCGGCTCTCGGCCGGAAGAATCACCGAGTTTTCGCTTCAGTCCTCACAACCTCTCAACGAGAGTTTTCGATATGTCCACAGAAGCCACCATTCGTGCCGTCGTTCAAGAAGTCCTCACTCAACTCCAGAAGCGAAACGGGGTCACCGCTCCGTCAAAGCAACGCAACGGCGATTTCGGCGTATTCGCCAATGTCGATGACGCGGTCGCGGCGGCGAATGATGGATATCAGAAGCTGCGGAACGCGACGCTCGAAACGCGGGCGAAGGCGATTGAGTGCGTGCGGCAGATTTGTGAGTCGCAGGCAGTCGAACTCGGCACGGCCGAGATGAAGGAGACCAAGATCGGGCGGCTCGATCACAAGATCGAGAAGCTGCAAATCCTGCGGCGCGTGCCGGGGATGGAGTTCATGAAGTCGGAAGTGTTTTCGGGCGATCACGGGCTGGCGGTGATTGAGGCGGCTCCGTTCGGAGTCATCGGAGCGGTCACGCCGGTGACGCACTCGCTGCCGACGCTGGCGTGCAATGTGATCAACATGGTCTCGGCGGGGAACACGGTCGTGTTCAATCCGCATCCCAGCGGCAAGTTCATCGCGTGCGAGGGGACTCGGCGGATCAACCGCGCGATCTACGAAGCGACCGGGCTGGAAAACCTCTTCACGATTGTGTCCGAGCCGACGCTCGAATCGGCCGCCGCGCTGTTCGCTCATCGAGGCATCCGGCTGCTGTGCGTGACGGGGGGGCCGGGGGTCGCAAAGGCCGCTCTGCAAGCCAGCAAGCGAGCAATCGTCGCCGGGCCGGGCAATCCGCCGGTCGTTGTCGATGAAACGGCGGACCTCGCCATCGCCGCGAAGTCGATCATCCAAGGCGGAGCCTACGACAACAATCTGCTCTGCATCGGCGAGAAGGAAGTTTTTGCTGTCCACACGATTTTCGATCAACTGATGTCCGAGATGAGCCGCGCCGGAGCACATCGCCTGAACGCCGCCGAAGTGGACCGCATGACGAAGGTCGCGTTCTCGCCGCCGGAGAAGCCGGGGGATCACTGGCACCTGAACCGCGACCTCATCGGCAAAGACGCCAGCGTGCTGGCCGAACAGATCGGCGTCAAAGTTGCCGCCGGTACGACGCTGCTCTTCGGCGAGACCAACGTCGACAACCCGTTCGTTCCCGAAGAGCAGATGATGCCCTTCGTCCCGTTCATCCGAGTCCGCGACGTCCACGAAGGCATCCGTTTGGCGAAAGAAGCCGAACACGGCTTCCGCCACACGAGCCTGATCCACAGCCGCAACGTCCGCAACATGACCGTCATGGGCAAGGAGTTGGACACAACGCTCTTCATCAAGAACGGCCCCTGCGGCGCAGGCCTCGGCCTGGGGGGCGAAGGTTATTTGTCATTCAGTATCGCGGGGCCAACGGGCGAGGGCGTGACGACTCCGCTGACGTTTACTCGGCAGCGACGCTGCACGCTGGTCGATGATTTGAGGATCGTGTGAGTTTGAGTAGCCGGTAATCGAGTTATGGCAGACAGCAAACGACCTACGGATCTCACGGCATGCCCGATTTGTGGACTTCCTTTTACGGAACCAATTGACGAAGCCACGCTAAGTTCATCGTACGACATTTGCGGTTGCTGTGGTTGCGAGTACGGGTACGACGACACGGTTGAATTTCGGAAGCAGTGGATCGCAGATGGGGCAAATTGGTTTCATCCAGAACGTAAGCCCTCCCAATGGTCGCTGGAGGACCAACTAAAGTCCGCGATTAATGACTGGTGCAACTACAACTACCGAAAAACTAGAGAAACCTAAGTATGCAACTTGGAAAGGTGATCGGCCACGCGACCTCAACTGTGAAGCATCCGTCGATGAACGGCTGGAAGCTGCTCGTTGTGCAGACGCTCGATGCCAAAGGGGGAGCCGATGGCGAGCCAGTGTTGTGCGTGGACAACTTGGGTGCGGGAGCCGGGCAGCGAGTGATGATCACCAGCGACGGCAAAGCGGTCAGTCAAATGTTGGGAGACGACAAATCACCCGTGCGGTGGGCGGTGATTGGGATTGCGGATTGAGTTGAGGGTTGATGGTTTAGGGTTGAGCGTGAAGACACGAAAACATGGCGTTGGTGTTGGACGAAAAACTGGTTGAGAAGATTGTCGGCGAGGTGATGACTCGCATTCGACCGGCTCGGACTGCGCCGATGGTTGAGGGTTTAGGGTTGAGGGTTGAGGGGAAGACTTCTGCGGTTTCACCCTCAACCCTCAACCCTCAACTCTCAACCTTTGCTGTCACCGATCGCGTCGTCACCGCGGAATTGCTCGCCTCGCGGTTGAACGGCCAGAAGTGGGCGAAGGTGGCGATTTGCCCGAAGGCGGTGATCACGCCCAGCGCGTTTGATTACTTGCGGACTCACAAGATCGTCTGGCATCGCAACACGGCCGAGGCGGCTCCGAATCCGAACAAGCCGATGACTCGCTGGAAGGCGTTGATCGTGACGGCGACTCCCGGCGTCTTGCAGGCGATCGAACACGCCGAGAGCCAGACGTTCGGCAAGCAGTGGTCTCACGAGTTGCTCGGCAGCGCGGAGGAAGCGATCACATCGGCGACGAGCGCGATCAATCGAGGCGAAGTCAGCGGCGTCTCGGTCTTCGCCGATCACGCGGAACTGAGTGCCTGCCGCGCCAATCGCAGCGAACGAGTCAACGCGGCGG
>JBJXEX010000004.1:0-5718 GCA_046156195.1 Planctomycetaceae bacterium
CCGTTCGCTCCTCGAAGATGACTTGGTGGAAATTCAATTTCCTCGGCGTGTGTTACGCCTTTTTGAACCAAACCGCTTCATCTTCGAGGCTTTTTTTTCAAATCTCCTTCGAGACCTCTCGGCTCAAACCCAATTTCGGACGGGCACTAACTAGGTGAATCAGAATGAACATTGAAAACCTTCATCTCCGCGAAATCACTCGCCGCCACTTCTTCGCGAACAGCGGCGTCGGTCTCGGCTCTGTCGGACTGGCGTCAATGCTGGCGAAGGACTCAGTCCTCGCGGCACCGGCAGCGCTGTCGTCCGGCGACGCCGCGCGGACGACGAATCCGATGGCTCCGCTCGCGGGACATTTCCCGGCCAAGGCCAAGCAGGTCGTGTTTCTCTTTATGGCTGGTGGGCCAAGCTCATTGGAGCTGTTCGATGAAAAACCAAAGCTCCGCGAAATGGACGGGCAAGTGATCCCGGAATCGTTCGTCGCTGGCAAGCGGTTCGCCTTCATCAAGAAGGATGCGAAGCTGCTCGGCACGCGGCGGAAGTTCCGGCAATGGGGCGATTGCGGAGCGACCATCAGCGAATTGCTGCCGCATCTGGGTGGCATCGCGGACGACGTGGCGTTCATCAAGAGCATGAAGACCGAGGTCTTCAATCACGGTCCCGCGAAGCTCTACATGAATACCGGCTTTGAGCGTTTCAGCGGCCGGCCGGCAATGGGCGCGTGGGTGACTTACGGCATCGGCAGCGAGGCCGACAGCTTGCCCGGCTTTGTGGTGATGCACAGCGGCCCGCGCGGTCCGCGCGGCGGGACTCCGCTGTGGGCCAGTGGCTTTTTGCCGACGACCTATCAAGGCGTGCCGCTGCTCAATGGGGCCGAGCCGATTCTGAATCTGTCGAACCCGAAGGATGTCAGCGACGAACGACAAGGGGATTTCGTCGCCGCGGTGAAAGACCTCAACGGCGAGCGACTGAAGCTCGTCGGCGATCCAGAGATTTCAACTCGCATCGCCGCCTACGAGATGGCGTACCGAATGCAAACGAGCGCTCCCGAACTCATCAACCTCGGCAGCGAGACGAAAGAGACGCTGGAGATGTACGGACTCAAAGACCCGTCGAAGCCGAGCTTCGCGCGGAACTGTTTGCTCGCGCGACGTCTCATCGAGCGGGGCGTGAGGTTCGTGCAGCTTTATCACACGGACTGGGATCATCACGGCAACCCCGGCACCGATTTGGGCAAGGCGCTGGATGAGCGCTGTCAGGAAACCGATCAACCGGCCGCCGCACTGGTCAAAGATCTCAAGCAGCGCGGACTGCTCAACGACACGCTGGTCGTCTGGGGCGGCGAGTTCGGCCGCACTCCGCAGGGCGAGCCGCGTGACTCGCTCGGCCGCGACCATCACCTCGAAGCCTTCACCATGTGGATGGCAGGTGCCGGAGTGAAGCCCGGTCAATCCATCGGCCAGACGGACGACATCGGCTACTACGTCACCGAAGATCAAGTCCACGTCCACGACCTGCAAGCCACGATCCTGCATCTGCTCGGCATGGACCACAAGCGTCTCACCTTCCGCTTCCAAGGCCGCGACTACCGACTTACCGATGTCGGCGGGAACCTGGTCAGCAAGCTGCTCGCCTAACGTCGCGGCGTCGCTGCTCTGGAAATTGTTTAACGGCAAGCCGGAGGCGTCCGTGTTGGCCAACGACGCCTTCGGCTCGCCGTTCAACGATTTTCATCCTTCACGAGCGTCCGCAGGACATCGGCGACGGCTCTGCAAAGACAGCGTTGTGAACAGAAGATCGAAAAGAACGCGAAGTGGGACGAATGATTGCAGAACGACTTGTGTAAAAGTCGTGATTAGGGTTGCGGCTCCGCTTTCGGTCTTGGATGTTCTCAGGTCGCCTTCATTCCCTTGACCCCATTCCTCAGCCCCGTGAACGTGGGGTTTGAATACCTATGTTTTGGGGGTTTATCCGATTGCCGAAAAACGAAATCGTACTGAATCTGAGGGTTGGAATTTGAATCTCAGTTTTTAGTACGAAAGGCGACAAGGATGTTGCTCCACTCGAGGTTTCAGGCATTTATTGAACAAAGTCCGGCGAGCGTCATGACGCGAGGTCTCGTCGAACGGCTGTTTCATCCGGAACGGCTGGATCAGGTTTTCGCGAAACATGCCGTGCGGGGCTACACGCGAGACTTGCCATTTCACACGGTGGCGGAAGTGCTCTCCGAGGTGGTCTTCACCATTCGACCGACGGTCGGCGCGGCGTTGGTTAGGGAGTCTGCTCAACAACTGGATCCCGTCATCCTCGCCATGAAGGTTCGCCGACAGCGGCAAGACCTTGCGGTTGCGGCTGATCACGCTGGCTCTCGACCAGCCGACACGCGACAAAGAGACGCACATTCGGTTGCTCACCAACCTGCCCGCCCGCCAAGCGAACGCCTGCAAAGTGGCCGAGCTGTATCGCCAACGCTGGACCATCGAGTCGATGTTCCAGGAACTGACCCAGCATCTCAGACCCGCGCGGTCCCAAGAAGCCGAAGCCCCAACGCCGCTATTCAGGGAACGGAAAACATGTCGCCACAGCGAGGATACTCTGTCAATGACAACCACAAAACAACACATTCACAGGTCTGCCTTGCGCCCTGATTCCGTTGTTGAACCGGACGACGGCGATGTCATTCGCATTCGGCGGAAAGCTGGAAGGTCAGTTGGTCGAATCGAGACCAGCCGGTCCCGAATTTACAATTGGCGACAACGAGCAGTCCAAAGGCGACATCGTGGCGAGGGAAGTTCACGCTCGCATTCCCAACCTTCCGGCTGATCGGGGACCACCGAAATCTGAAATCGAGAGCTGCTTTCAGTCGGCAAGAACTGGAAATAGCGGCACCCCAGATGATCGACGCTGAGATTGCTTGCGGCATCAGCGATGCGCGAACCGGTCAACACATCTGCGATCGCCCGCGCGCCGACGACCTTGCCGATCCGTGAATCCAACAGCGTGTCGGACGTGCCGAGCAATCCGGCATCAACGCAATAGCGACTGGCAAACCAGTCGTCTCCACTGACTGCGGCCAACGGCGATCCAAGGCTTGCATCAAGTACATCACGAACGGAGCCGCCAGAAAACCGTTGAGGTCACTCACCAGCGATCGTTGCGGAGACGTGGCCCAGTCCCAAAACATTGGATAACACTCGGGGCCATCCAAGCAGAGCGCGGCCTCCGAGGCTACTCGCTGACGTCTTCCGAACCGCTGTGCCCGGTGATGCACAGCGAGGCGACTCCGAATTCCCGCAGACGTTCCGCCAAACGCAGGTCGGCGCTGGGGTGCATTCGAGGGCGAGCCGGCAATCGAATATCCAATACGGCCAGGGATGGCCGGCCACTATTTGGCAAATGTTCGAGTCCCTCTTCAATGCACGCGACCGCGTCCACGACAGTGCCAGGCAGTCGCCGTTCGATCAACCAGCGCAGGTCGCCGCGCAAGTCATCATCGTCCTCGGCGAGAAACAGACGAAACAGTTCCCGAGTTAAGAAATGTGCTTCCATGTTTAAGATCCTCGCTCCGACCAACCGCTTTCGGGAGAGATGAGCTTCTGATGGGGCGTCCGATCGTACCGAGGAAACTCGATTCGGAAACAAGCCCCCGATTCACACTCGACCGCGATGATGGTTCCGCCGTGAACCGAGACAACGCTTTGCCCATACGAGAGTCCCAGCCCGCTCCCTTTGATTTCGGGATGGGACCATTCCGTGAAGAAGTCCTCAAAGATTCGCTTGAGATTTTCCTTCGGTATGCCAGGTCCGTTATCACGCAAATCAATCCGGCACCAAGGAACGCCACGCCGATTGAGCGCCGAGACGGATGCGGACATCTTCAACAGATGAGTCTCGCCGACCGCCTTGCGAGCATTCTGGATCAGCTCTTCGATTGCCTTGCGCAACAATTGCTCGTCGAAGTCCGCCGTGAGTTCTCCATGCGACGGACTGAGTTGAAACGCACCGCGTGAGAGTTGCCCTTCGACAACCGATACTTGGTAACCCTTTCGGCGAAACATCTGAAATAACAAGTATTCGAGACATTCGACAAACTCTCGGAACTCGTCGGTCGTCGGGTCGCCTGGTAAGAATGCTTCCAGGTTCGATTCGAGCCATTGCCATGAGGAATCCATGTTTGACTTCTCCGTGTTGGTCTTTCCCCACAAATAGAAACAGACTGACATAACGCGCCGGGCGGTCGTTTTTTGAATTTCGCCAAAAAGTCAGAAAACAAGTGAGTGGCGAATAAGGCGCTGTCGGCTACTCTTGGGAACAAACCCGTCGCTCCGCGAATGAAAGTGGGCGACGCCGTTGCGGCGATCGTAAAGGACCAATCATGATCACTGAAACTCGCGCCCCGGGACGAAGTCTTGGGATCAATACCGCCAATGTTGGCGACGTGACGCGTCAGATCGAAGCAGGGTTTCCGCACGAGGTATTTGCCCGATTTCGAGACTTTAGTCAGCTACCTGAGGAGCAGATTGCCATTGCTGCTCGGTGTTCGCCAACCAGTCAACTGTCGCCTGATGAGTCCGATCGAATGATGCGAATGGCTCTGGTCTTTGAACGGGCCGTTGATTTGTTTGACGGGAATCACGAGGCGGCGAAGTCCTGGATGACCTCACCCAATCGCGCCTTGGGACAGGAGACGCCGCTGGCGATGACTCGGACCAGTTTTGGGGCCAACGTAGTTAGCGATTTGATTGGCCAAGTCGAACACGGGATCTTCTCATGACGGTTCGCGTGTGGCGCATTGTCGAGGAGAAATATGCGGCGACCGCTTGGTCCGGCGATGGCGCGCCTCTATCCAGGGCGATGGCATTTCAAAGGGCATCCGGTTGTTTACACCGCACAGAACTCGTCTCTGGCCCAACTTGAGATGATTGCGAACTTGAAGGCTGCGGCGACCCAGGTCCGCTTTCAAATCGCTGAGGCGATTTTCGATGAAGCGGTCATCAATGTTGAGATCGTGGCGAAACACCTGTTGCCGCGCGATTGGAATGCGGAGTTGGCTCCGATCAAGCTGAAAGAAATTGGTAGCGAATGGATCGTGTCACTCCGGACGGCGGTCTTGAAGGTTCCGAGCGCATTGGATCGGACGGGAACGGAGTTCAATTATTTGTTCAATCCACGTCATCCCGACTTCTTGAAGATCAACTTAGGCCAACCAGCGCCGTTTGAGTTCGATGCTCGGCTGCTAAAGTCCGTGGAACCGAACGCCATCGCACAGCCCCCCGCGCTTTGATGTCTGCCTCCGTGATCTGGGTAATCGGCTCGCCGACCGATGACCGCCGTTGGCGGGCGACGTTCCCAACGTGGAACCTTTGAAGTTGCGCTCGTTCGAACAAACTCGACCGCTCACCAAGAAAATGGCCCGAATTCATTCGGAAGCAGGAAAGGTGAGCAGGAAAGGTGTCAGGAACGAATGGCACTGCCGGCAGTGCCGCATGAGTTTACGGCGAGCGTCACGAGTTCTATGCACACTATCGTCAGATGCCTCAATGGCGGAGTGAATGACGAGCGAGGCTTGGCTGTCTGCGCGCACACGCTCAGACAAGCCTCGTTGCGAGGTCGAGTGGCAGAACGGAGGTGCCGAGAGGAGCGGTGTTTTTCCGGCGGACGTGGGACGCGACTTCGGGGGCGTCTCGGTCGGGCTTGGTGATCGAGCCGAGTTCGTCGGCG
>JBJXEX010000485.1:0-9813 GCA_046156195.1 Planctomycetaceae bacterium
CGCTAGCCTCGGGCCTTTGTTTCTCGGACTTTGTTAGTGCTCGAAGCCCGAGGCTAGCGCCGGCGGCTCACTAACCGAACGGTATTGGGATTAAGGGTTCAGACGATGCTGTGGGATTATTCCAACCAACGTGTGCTCATCACCGGCGGGACCAGCGGGATTGGTTTCGCGATCGCACAATCGTTTGCGGACGCGGGAGCGGATGTGATCGCGACGGGCCTGACGGACCACGAGGTTTCCGAGGCTGTCGCGAGAGATGCTCGGATTCTATTCCGGCCGCTCGATGTGCGCGACTCGGCGGCTGTGAGCCAGTTGGTTGGCGAATTCGATTCGCTCAACGTGCTGGTGAATTGCGCGGGGATGTTGCAGCGTCGCGGAGCCGAGTTTGTCGAAGCCAACTTTCTCGAAGTGCTCGATATCAACCTGTCGGGGACGATGCGGCTCTGTTTGGCGTGTCGGCCTCTGTTGGCGAAGTCGCGTGGGTGCATCGTCAACACGGCGTCGATGCTCAGCTTCTTCGGCAGCGGCTTCGTGCCGGCGTATTCCGCGAGCAAAGGGGGCGTCGCGCAGTTGACGAAGTCGCTGGCGATCGCCTGGGCGGCCGAAGGGATCCGAGTCAACGCGGTCGCTCCCGGTTGGATCGCGACCCCGATGACTCAGCCGCTGGTCGAGAACACGGAGCGCAGTCAGCCGATCATGGATCGCACCCCGATGCACCGCTGGGGACGCCCCGAAGAGATCGCTGGGCCGGTGTTGTTTCTGTGCTCGTCGTCGGCGGCGTTCATGACCGGAGTCGTGATGCCGGTCGATGGCGGGTACTCGATCGCGTGACTCATTGTTTTTGCCTGCGTCCCATCCGTGCTCCGGCCCTGCCATCCGCGCGGCAACCATGCAGGGACTGCCGCACGGATGGCAGGGCCGGAGCACGGATTTCGGACAGGCAATGCGAGTTAGACGACGGCGACTTTCACGCAGTGGATGCTGGGCAGCGAATCGAAGAGGCAGTCCCATTCCTCGCCCCCATCGCGGCCGATCCAGAGTTGGCCGGTTGTCGTGCCGAAGTAAATCGCGGGGGACTTGAGGTCGTCGAAGACCATTCCGTCGCGCTGGACCGTGAAGTAGCTTTCTTTCTTCGGCAAACCTTTCGCGAGCTTTCGCCACGAGTCGCCGGCATTCTCGCTGCGCCACACGGCGGGTGAACCGCCGGGACAAGTGCGTGTCGTCGGCTCCAGCGGCATGACATAGACGACATCGGGATCGTGAGGATGCACGACGATCGGGAACCCAAAATCGGTTGGCAGTCCTTTGGAGATGGATCGCCAAGTGTGGCCGTGGTCGTCGCTGCGGAGCACTCCGATATCCGGCCGCGATCCGCCGGGTCCGGTCCATTCGGACCAGCCGCCGTGGTTCTGCATGTAGAGCCGGCCGGGGGCGTCTTTATGCCCCGCGAACTTGTGAACGCATTGGCCGAACTCTGGGTACGGGTCGGGCGAGAAGCCAGCACCGACTCCGTTGTTCGCCGCTTGGAACGTCACGCCGCCGTCTTCGCTCAGGTAATGGCCGCCGGCGGAAATGCCCAGATGAATTCGATTGCCGTTGCGATAGATCGTGTGCATGCACATGCCGCCGTTGCCGGGATTCCATTTGCGAGCGTGCTCGTGATTGCTGATGCCGGAGACCAACTCCCACGAGTCGCCGCCGTTGCTGCTGTGAAAGAGGGACGCCGGCTCGACGCCACAAAACAAATCTTTCTTGCCGGTCCCCGGCTCAATCGACCAGATGTTGGCGAGTGCTCGACCGTCGTCCTTCGGGAACGTGGGAGGCGACTTTGTCTCTTTGAACTTCTGGCCGAGATCGGTCGAGACCAGCATCTTCATGCCGAACCAAGGATTGCAGCTCGATGCGTAAATCTTCGGCGTGCCGCGCGTGTCGATCAGCGATGCGTAAATCGGCACTCCATTTCCGAACGGCCCCCGCAGCGAGAACTTGCCTCGCGTCTTGGAACCCTCGGCGACAAACAGACCTTTCTTGGTTCCGATCGTGAGCACAACTCGTTCGGGCATGATTAACCTCCTGAGACTGAGGGAAGAATGTAGAGCGTATCGCCAGGGATCAGAGCGGTCTCAAGCCCCTGCCGCTCGCGCACATGGGCCGAGTTCACAAACAGATTGAGATGACGCCGCACCGTACCGGTTTCGTCGCAGATGTTACGGTACAAAGTCGGGCGCAGACGTTCCAACTCGGCCAGCGCGGCACGCACGCTTGAGGCCGAGAGGAATAACTCCCTGGCTCCATCGCATTCGATCCGCAGATCGCGCGGGATATGAATCGTAATCGTTGTGGAAGTTGCCATTTCTCTGACTCAATCGGACTCCAGGCGAGAACACATGAGGGCTTTCATTCCACTGAGCTGGCGAAAAATGAAGGGCGAAAAATGAGAATCCCTTCGTGCGTCATGCTTCGGTCGTCAGCCGCCAATCGTCAGCCGCGTCAGAGCGATCTGCCCGCCGAAGCAGACATCAACATCGTGGCCGTCGGTTCGCGGGCGGTCGCGGTAGATGCCCCGATAGTGCCAGCGGTCTTCGAGCGGCTCGTACCGAACGTCATGCCGGTTGAGGTCCAAGCGACACTCGACAATCGCCGGATGCGGATGTGTCGGTTCCCAGATCGGAAAGTTGACGTTCCAGAAGCTGTCCGCTGGCGGCGGTTCGGCCAAGAGGCGAGACAGCACGGCTCGCAAGAGTCCGGCTCGCGAGGGCCAATCGACCGAATCTTTTTGGCCGACGTACTGCGAGAGCGCGATCCCCTTCGTCCCTAGCAACAACGCTTCGCGGATCGCGGCGACCGTTCCCGACATGTACACGTCGATGCCCAGATTCCCGCCGTCGTTGACTCCCGACAAAACCCAATCGACATCCTGTGCGAACCGATGCAGACCGAGCCGCGCACAATCCGCCGGCGTCCCGTCACACGCGAACTCACCCGGACGGACTTCGGTCAGCGCGAGCGGACGATCGTGTGTCACTTGATGCCCGCATCCAGAACGGACTCCGTCCGGCGCGACGACGATCACGTCGCCGAACTCGCGAGCAATCTCGGTCAGCAATCGCAGGCCGGGAGCTTCGATGCCATCGTCGTTCGTCAGGAGAAATTTCATGGTCAGAACTACTTGAAAGAGAGGCAGACACACTAACCCGAAGCGTCAGCGAGGGCGGACGCTTCACACGATCTCGATCCCGATCATTCAGAGAGGCTCTAAAAGTTCACAGCCTCGGAGCGTCCGCCCTCGCTAACGCTTCGGGTTACTTGGCCTGTCGGCTGTCGGAAACTTCGCTCTTGGAGCGTTTGCGGAATTCGGCCTATCTTCTCGGCCGAGTCCAGACGCCCGTGATTCTGGCGAACGATCCCTCACCGCACAAACACAGACACCATGTCACACCGTTTGTCATTCCGCTGGTTGAAATGGGGGCTGGCGATCGCCTTGCTGTCGGTGCCCGGCTGTGCCCTCTCGCGACGATATGGCTCGTTGGAGTTGCCCCAAGCGGCGCGACTGGTCGAGTTGGCCGAACCGTCCGAGGTGGCTCCGCGCGTGCAGCAGGCGGAAATCCGAACAGTTTCAGTGTCCTCGTCAGCACTGGCTCGCGAGCCGAGCAACGTGCTCGTGCTCTCCGGCGGCGGTGCCAACGGAGCGTACACGGCCGGAGTTCTCAACGGTTGGACCGAGGCGGGCAATCGGCCGCAGTTCGACGTCGTGACCGGCATCAGCACCGGAGCGTTGATCGCCCCCTTCGCGTTCCTCGGATCAGAGCACGACGAACTCTTGAAGCGGAATTACACCGAGAGCCGTGATCGCGACATCTTCACCCGCCGCTGGTTGCCCGCTCTTGTTTACGCCGACTCGCTGGCGGATTCGGCTCCGCTGCGAAAACGAATCGCCAACGAGATCACGCCGGACATTTTGAAACAGATTGCGGCGGCTCATCGCGAGGGACGGCGGCTGTACGTCGGCACGACGGACCTCGACACGAAACGGCTCGTCGTCTGGGACTTGGGAGCAATCGCCGACGGCAATGACCCCAATAAGCTCGAACTGTTTCGCGATGTGCTGTTAGCCTCCGCGTCGGTCCCCGGCTTGCTGCCGCCGGTCGAAATCGACATCGAAGTCGAAGGAGAACGTCACGCGGAATTGCACGTCGATGGTGGCGTCGCCGCGTCGTTGTTCCTGCAACCCGCGATGTTGGGCATGTCCGCCTCCGACCCCGACGAGGCGAAAATCCGCGACGATCTCAATGTGTATGTCATCGTCGCCGGACAACTACGGCTGCCTCGGAGGAAGGTGCAGCGCAAACTCTCGGCCGTGATCGAAGAGTCGGTCGGCGGTGTGCTGCAAGCTCAGATGGATGGCGACTTGCTCAAGACCTATCTGCTGAGCCGCTGGGCCGGAGCCTCATTCGCTCTGACGGCCGTCCCCCGCGAACTGGCGGAGGAAACGTCGCCGTTGGTCTTCGATCCGCGCACCATGCAAAAGCTCTTCGACGTGGGCTTCAAGCACGCGGCCACCAAAGCCGGCTGGCAGAATGCCCCGCTGAGTCTCTCGCCGGAAGAACAAGTCCCGCCCCGAGGTAGCGTGCAATTCAAAGTCGAAGAGCCACGCGCCGGCCGAGAGTTGGCCGCCGAGTGATGATCACTCGGTAGCCACGCTCGCCCGAGTGATGGAGTTTTGGTGAAGACTCGCTGAAGGCGGTTTCTCTGTGGCCTCACTGAATCTGTGGGGAGATCCCAAGTCATTCCCCCGCAGATTCAGAGAGGCCGCAGAGAAACTTCTCCGGGACTTTGGTCTGAGGCAGAGCCTCTCTGGACTCTTCGTGCGGCGGAAAGATCTGGGAAGCATTGGTCCTGCCACCTGCCACCTGCCATCTGCCATCTGCCATCTGCCACCTGCCATCTGCCACCTGCCATCTGCCATCTGCCATCTGCCATCTGCCATCTGCCATCTGCCATCTCAAAACACCCCACGCTCTTGGCGAGCGTGGCGACCAGCCACGCTCTCGGACGCCGAGACCATCGCCACGATCGCGCCGTTCGCCTTCCAAAACTTTCGCCTCGGTCGAAAAAACGGATCGGAATCCGTTTTCGGATCGGGATTGCCGAAGTATTCTGTCGAGCGACTCAGTTTCTCCCGCCTCGCTCTCCCGCCCCAACGAAGGTCTCTTGCCATGCTCGACCTGATTGGCCCCGGAACTCGCAACTGTGACGGCGTTTCGCGCCGCGACTTCATTCGTGTCGGCGGTTTGGCTGCCGGCGGACTCACGCTGGCCAACACGCTGCAAGCGGAATCGACCGCCGACTCGAAGCCCGCGCGACGCAAGGCCGTGATTCAAATCTGGCAAGCCGGTGGGCCTAGTCATATTGACATGTACGATTTGAAGCCGGGTGCCCCTTCCGAGTTTCGTGGCGAGTTCAAGCCGATCCCGACCAACGTCCCCGGCATCGCCATCGGCGAGCATTGTCCGCTGCAAGCACAGATCATGGACAAGCTGGCGATCGTCCGCTCGGCCACGCACACGAACGCCGGACACGGCATGGGTTCGCAGTGGATGCTGACCGGCTATCAGCCGACGATCGAGGTCAACAACAACATCTATCCGGCGTGCGGTTCGGTGGTCGCTCGCATGAAGGGCGCGAATGCCGAGAGCCTGCCGGCCTACGTCAACCTGCCGAACTCGTTGGGACTTGGCAAAGCGGCGTATCTCGGAGCGTCTTTCAATCCGTTCGCTCCCGACAGCGATCCGAATCAGGACGGCTTCAACGTCCGCAACCTGAAGCTGCCCGGCCGAGTCAGCCTCTCGCGGCTCGAACGGCGACAAGGTTTGATGGGCAAGCTCGACACGATCCGCCGCGACATCGACACGCAGGGGGACATCGCTGGTCTCGACACGTTCTACCGCGACGCGATGGAGATGATCACGAACGACCGAGCGGTCCGAGCGTTCAACATCCAAAAGGAAGACCCGAAGCTGCGCGATCAATACGGCCGCAACGATCTCGGACAAAGTTGCCTGCTGGCTCGGCGATTGGTCGAAGCGGGCGTGACCTACGTCACGATCCAAGCGGGCGGCGGCTGGGACACTCACGGCGACAACTTCGCGCAGCTCAAAAACAACCTGCTCCCAAAATTCGACCGAGCGGTCGCCGCGCTCGTCACCGACCTGCATCAGCGCGGCCTGTTCGACGATGTGCTGGTGATGTGCTTCGGAGAATTCGGTCGCACGCCGCGAATCAACGGCGGCTCCGGCCGCGACCACTGGCCCGGCGCGATGAGCGTGGTCTTCGGCGGCGGCGGACTCACGATGGGCCAAGCGATCGGCACGACCGACGCCCGCGCCGAGTACCCGACGACGAAACCGTACTCCCCCGGCTGCGTCCTCTCGACGATGTACAAGGTGCTCGACATCGACCACCACCACGTCTTCTTCGACCAAGCGAAGCGACCGTTGCCGATTCTCAACGAGGGTGAGCCGATTCCGGAGTTGGTGTGACGATCAAAAGGAGTCAGTCATGATTCGTGGCGTTGTCGAGCACGGAACGGTGCGGCTCTTGGATGCCGTGCCGGGTGAATGGCCCGAAGGACAGGAGATTCAGATCGTGCCCGTGCCCGTTCGCACCGTCATGTCCGAGACTCGGACCAAACGTGGCCGCTCGGCCGAAGAAGTTCATCGCATTTTGAATTTCCAAGGTCCGGCCCCCGATGACGCAACGATCGAGCGTTGGATCGACGAGCACCGCACACAGAAGTACGGGCCATGAGAGTGCTTCTCGATTTGAACGTCTTGATGGACTTTCTTCTGAAGCGTGCGTCTTGGTGCGTTGAGGCTGACGCCATCTGGAATGCGACGCATGAGGGCCGTCTGACGACTTTTGTCTCTGCGGCGTCCCTGCCAACTGTGTTTTATCTGGCACGCAAAGCAGGGACTCAGGAGTTCGCGCTGAATGCCGTGCAATTGGCGATCGAAACTCCGGAGGTCGTCCCGGTCGATTTTGACGCCGTGAATCTCGCGCTGGCGATGCCGGGCAAAGATTTTGAAGACAATCTGCAAATCGCCTGCGCTGTTCGCGGCGACGTGGAAGCCATCTTCACCCGCAATCCATCCGACTTCACGGCCAGCCCGATCCCCGTCATGTCTCCGACGGAGCTTTTGAGGGCCATCGCCTAAGTGCGTTGGGCGAGATTGAAACTTAGGAAACAAGGGCTTCCATCTTGAAATCGTCCACTCATCTCCTGATCGCGCTAGCTGCGTGCTTGTTCGGCTCATTTTGGATGGCCGCCGCGCACGGCGAATTGCCGCTCAGCCGTTTCGACCGCCTCAGCCCGATTGGCGCGGCGGCGGGTTCGACGGTCGAGGTCGAGGTTCTTGGCGGCGACATCGAAGAGGTGAAGTCGCTGTTGTTCGATCATCCGGGGTTGAAGGCGGAGTTCGTCAAGGAGCGGTTCTTCAAAGTCAGCGTCGCGGCCGATGTGCCAGAGGGGACGTATGACGTGCGGTTGGTCGGGCGGTTCGGGGTGAGTAATCCTCGGCTGCTGGCGATCTCGCACGGACTGACGGATGTCGCGGAAGTCGAGCCGAACAATGAGCCGGAAAAGGCGCAGCTCGTCGCCGTCAACTCGGCGATCAATGGGAGCAGCGATCAAAACGGTGAGGACTGGTTTCGATTCGAGGCCAAGCGCGGACAGCGAGTCACCGTCGATTGTCTGGCGACGCGGTTGGACTCGACAGTGGATGGAACGCTCACGCTGACGAACAAGACTGGCAAGCCGGTCGCGTCGAACAGCGATTACTTTGGGGCCGATCCGTTTCTCGATTTCGTCGCGCCGGAGGATGCCGAGTTCTTCATCAAGTTTCACGACCTGACATTTAACGGCGGAGCACCGTATCGGCTCGTGATCTCGGATCGGCCGCATGTCGAGAACGTCTTTCCGCGAGCGATCACGGCGGGACAATCGGCCTCGTTGACGGTGCTCGGACGGAATCTCGGCAGTGGGGCGAAGAAGTCGGCGGCGCAGATTCATGAGGCTCCGCTCGATGAGATCGTGCTGCCGGTGTTGGCTCCTGCGGACGTGTTGGATTTGCAGACGTATCGGTTCCTCGAACATCCGACCGATCACTCGGTGTTGCCGACGGCCGGGACATGCACGCTCACTGGATTTCAATGGAGGCCGGAGTTGCCCGGCGTCGGACTGGCGTTGAATGCGCAGCGAATGCTCGTGACGCGCGAGCCAGTCACAATCGAAGCGGAACCGAACAACTCATTCGAGTCACCGCAGCCGATCACTCTGCCTGCGATCGTCGCTGGCCGATTCGATCAACCGCGCGACACCGATTGGTTTGAAGTCACGGTGCCTGAGAACGGCAACTACGCGATCGAGGTCTTCTGCGAACGGATCAGCGGCCGAGCCGACCCGGTTGTCGTCGCGTTCGATGAGAAGAAGAATCGCGTTGGCGAGTTCGACGACTTCGGCCATCGCACGAACGCCTTCGACGGCCACTTGCGCGACCCCGTCGGCATGTTGTCGTTGGTGAAGGATCACAAGTACCGGATCCTTGTGCAGGAGCGTTACGGCCGAGGCGGACCGCGATATCAATACATTCTCTCGCTGCGCAAGCCACAGCCCGATTTCTATCCGGCAGCCATTCACAGTCAGAACCCCGGCCCGGGGCATGTGACGTTGTGGAAAGGAGGCACCGCGTACCTCGACGTGGTGACGCACTTCCGCGATGGGCTGAACGCGCCGATCACGATCACTGCCGAGGGACTGCCGCCGGGAGTCCATTTCGCTCCGACGACGACCGACGATCAGCGCGGCACGTTCGTGTTGTGGTCCGATGAAAACGCGGCCGACTTCGCTGGCCCGATCAAATTGTTCGCGACGGCGAAAGTCGGCGAGCAGACGCTTCGCCGCGAAGTCCGGCCGTACACGCGAGTCTGGAACCAAGCCAACCTCAACAGCAGCCGACCGACTCGCGAGCAACTGATTGCCGTGCGTGAAACCGCGCCGTACTCGCTGGAACTCGTGCCGAATCAAATCGAAATCGAGGCCGGCAAGACCGCCGAGTTGAAGGTCCAAGCCAAACGCTTCTGGCCCGAATTCAAGAACTCGATCAACCTGATCCCGCTGTCGTTCAAAGGCAATTTCCAAATGCCCAACACGACCATCGCCGCCGACACGAACGACGTGACGATCCGCATCACGGTGCAAACCGGCACTCGCCCCGGCGAGTACACGATGTCGGTCCTCGGCCAAGCCCAGGTGCCGTTCAACAAAGCCAAGGATGCGAAGGACCGCCCCAACACACTCGTTTCGATGGCCAGCCGACCGGTGACGTTCAAAGTTGTCGAGCCACCGAAGAAGTAACCGTTAGGGGGAAGCGTTAGGGGGCGTTCCCGCGTTGTTCTCATCGCGCTGAGTTGCCGCAGGCCAGCTCCTGCAAGTTGTCATACACCACGGATTGCGGGCAGGACCAGACGTAAAAGAACATCGCTTCGCGGATCGCTCGTTCAGAGGGATGTCCGCTGACAAAGCCGGTCCCCTTCGCGGCGGCGAGATAGCTTTGAGCCAGACGAGTGACATACGAATTGGCTCGCCATCGAAGCTGCTCCGCCGACCATGCACTCGGCTCGCCGCGACCGGCGGCCATCAACGCTTGTTCTAACGAGTCTCCTTCGTCGGCCAGTGGCGAGAGGATTGGTTTCCAACTCGGCGACTGTTCCAACTCGTCGCGCAGTCCGCGCAGCGTTGATCGGGCTGTCCCCAAT
>JBJXEX010000486.1:0-3727 GCA_046156195.1 Planctomycetaceae bacterium
AGCATGGTCACGGTCTCTGGGTTCAGAAGCCGCCGGAAGGCGGATCGAGGCATTGACCGTCATCTGATTCAGAACTTCACTCGAATTTCTGACGCAGATTGCCAAACGCCTTTCCCCCGCGATTGACTGCGACGTGATTTTCGCAAAGGACTTCGCGCCACGATTGGTCATCGGAAAAAGCACCTCGCAAGCGAAGCGTGTAGGCTCGCTGAGTGGTGGAGAGGTCGGGCATGGTGGGCTTTGCTGGTTGAGCGTTGAGGGGCGCGAGTTGAGAGGAAGAACAAAGCCGGCTCAGGAAGCCAAAGCGGGGCTGATACCCCGCACTCCAAATGGGGAGATGCGAACAGGCTACGGGCTGAACTGTGGAGGGCAAGAGTAGGATGGCCGCCCTCGGCCGTCTGTGTTGGGTGACGGGGAATGAAATTGGACGGCTCTCGACCGTGGTGTTGAGGCTTGAAAGGTGCTCGAAACAAAGGACGGCCGAGGGCGGCCATCCCACGGCATTTCAAGTCGGTCGCTATTCCGTGTCCTTGGTCAGGATGTGCAGGTAGCCGCGATAGGCATAGACGCGGTCTCGGAGGCGGCCGGTGGTTTCGTGAAGGAGGTGGGCTTGTCGAAGGGAGTCGATGGCTTTGGTCGCAGTGGGCTTGGTGGTCTGGAGCAGGGTCATCACGGTCGTCATGGTGACGATCGGATGTTCGGGGAGCAGGTCGAAGAGTCGAATCGCGGGGATGGTCGCGCGCGGATGGCTCAGCAAGGTTTGGCGGTCTTGGTTCATGCGGGCGAACAGTCGTTGAGCCGTGGTGACACCGTCGTCGGCCGCTTCGCGGACGCATTCGAGGAAGAAGGCGGTCCAGCCTTCCCAGTCGCCGTCGGTGCGGACGGCGGAGAGGCGTTGGTAATACTCGGATTGATGGCGTTTGAAGGCCAAGCTCAGGTACAGCAGTGGGGCGGGGAGTAAATCCCAATGCTGCAAAAGCAGAGCGATCAGCAACCGGCCGATGCGGCCGTTGCCGTCCAGAAACGGGTGGATCGTTTCAAACTGCACATGAGCCAAGCCGGCTCGGATCAATCGCGGAAGCGGATCGGGGGCGTGCAGCCAGCGTTCCAAGTCGGACAGCGCTTCGGGAACTTGCTCTGGTAACGGGGGTACGAACCGGGCATTGCCGGGTCGCGTGCCGCCGATCCAGTTTTGTGAGCGACGAATCTCGCCGGGATGCTTGTCCGCGCCGCGGCTCCCTTTCATCAGCCGTTTGTGAGCTTCGCACAAGAGCCGAGTGCTCAGCGGCAACCCCTTGGGCCGCGTCAATTCACGACGAGCGTAGCTCAGCGCGTCCACATAGTTGCAGACTTCTTCCACATCGTCAGGTCGATCCGTCTGCCGTGTCGCCTCGAACGACAAGACGTCCTGCAATGTGGCCTGCGTCCCTTCGATTTGCGACGTGATGACCGCCTCCTTGCGGACGAAGCCGTACAGAAACCAGTCGGCGCTCGGCACCATCTGACCGGCGATCGTCAACCGCCCCAAGGCGGCCATCCCTTCCGAATGCAAACTGGTCAACGATTCCGACAACTCGAGTGGTGGATTCGCCGGCGGCAAACGACGGGGAAGATAAGCACGAATCTTCTCGCCACCGACTGTGGCCGTTCGGTACGTTCCGGTGACTCGCGGCATGACTGGTTCCTGTGGCTTGGCGGTGAGATCGTCGCTAGTTAAGCGAACTTGACTGAACCTCACGGCTAGTCAAGCAGACTTTACCAGCATCACCGACGGCGCGTCGAACAAGCACGGGACACTCGCCGAGATCACCCGCACGCTCGCCCCAGGTTGTTGCCGCAGGAACCGGACGCAAGCGCGTTCCAACTCAGATCACGACCATGCCTTGCAGCGGTTCGCTGAGCGATTGGCCGAGGACGGTGGTGGCGGTGCGGGCGGTGGTTTCATTCTCTCCGAGGTCGATGATGACGACTTGGTCCTCTCGCTGGTTCATCTGCTCTTCGAGTTCGGTTTGCAGGCGGACTCGGTCGATCGGTTTGAGCACGCAGAAGGCGGTGAAGAAGGCTTTGCGGCCGGCGTCGCTGAAGAGGCAGCCGGCGGCGGTTTGGGTGAAGTGGCCCGGTTTCAACTCACCCTTCTGAAACGCGGTGATCGTCAGCGAGTCGGCGATGAGCGGGCGGAACGGTTCCATCAGATCGAGAGCCAGCGCGGGGCGGCCGGGGCGGGAGACGTGGAATGCGCCGATGCTCGGTTCCAGCCGCGCGGTGCGGAGCGAGGCGGTGCATTCGTGCGTGAGCATCGAGTACGCGAACGACAGGCAGGCATTCACCGGATCGGGCGCGGGGCGGCGTTGTCGGCCGTTTGTCTCGAAGAGCTTCGCGAACTCATCGGGCAACATGCCGCCGAAATGCTCGAAGTAGATCGCGGCAGCTTGGCCTTCGTGACCGCGCAGACTTTCGAGCAATGCGGCTTCGGCGGCGGACTTGGCTTCTTGCGCGAGAGCATCAGAGACCTTCGCCGGCAGGAACTCGTGATTGCGAAGCAGCAACGTGCGCTGATTGCGAATCTTTGCCGAGATCAACGCGCGCGAGCGAGAGGCACGGTTCCGGCTGATCGAACTGGCGGACTTGGTTGCGGCGTGTGTCCGCGCTGACGGAGTCGAGCGGATCGACGATCGCGATCATGCGACCGGCGGCGGAAAGCAACGCGACGGGGATGCCTCGGTCGGCGAGCGTCTGCATGGCTTGCGTTGAAATCTGGACCGAGCCGAGCAGCGAGAGCGATTCGACATTGGCCAACGGCACGTTTTGAATTGTGGCTCCGTTGTCGTCGCTGAGCCGCATCATCGAACCGCGGACGCCGACGTGCGTGCCGCGTTTCTGTGCGACAAGATGAATGCCATCATCGCGCGGCGGCCAGAGTTTGCGGGGCGAGACTTCGCCGTCGGTTCGTTGCTGCTGAATCTCGTCCGGCAGGCAGATGGGTTGCAGGGAACAGCGCGGGCATTTCGGATCGTTGACGAGCGGCAGCGGTCGCGTGCCAGCGGCGCAGGCTTTCGCGGCGGCGAGTGTGTCGAGAGCGTCTTGCCGGAGTTGCTCATCGACGGGAACCACAAGGCGGCGTTTCTCGGCGGCGTAGTACAGCTCGGCACGCGGCACCGTGTAGCCGGCCTCTTCGAGTAGTAGGACTTGCAAACCGACTTGAACGCGGTCGGTCGGCCACGGGGAGACATCGGCCAAGCTGTCCGTGTCATCGTCGCTAGTCTCATCGGGAGTCGGGGAAGCGTTCGGCTCGTCTCGCGGAGCCAGACGGCTACGTTGGGGACGACCTTTGCGGTACTCGACCGGGACGGCGATGTGCCCGTCAATTTCAGCGATGTCGAGCGTGGCGGTGAGGCCCAGTCGGTTGCTGGTGAGCGTCAGGCTGCGAACCGTTCGCGGCGGTTCGGCTTCCGCATCGGTGTCACAGCGTTCGTCAGGCGATTGGCTGGGCGCATCGACTCGCCGATGAACGCGCTGGCCGGCTTCGGTGTCGTCACTGGGAACGTGAATCCCTTCGACTTCCATGAAGTAGAAATGAGTGACCACGGGACGGCGTCGATCATCGGTGAAGTTCTTGGAGAGGGTCGAGCATGGTCACGGTCTCTGGGTTCAGAAGCCGCCGGAAGGCGGATCGAGGCATTGACCGTCATCTGATTCAGAACTTCACTCGAATTTCTGACGCAGATTG
>JBJXEX010000490.1:0-3785 GCA_046156195.1 Planctomycetaceae bacterium
AGGGGTCGGGTGTTTGATTTTTTGAAATTGGCGGGATTAAGCGTGATCTCTGGATGAAGCGTCATCCCCGCCAATTTCAAAAAATCAAACACCCGACCCCGCATCTACAACCTTCGCGTGGCAACCGGTACTCTTTTCCCAGCGTCAATCTTCCCGCGGCGCGCTCTCGTAACGTCAGTTTGCGGCAGAATTTCGTCGCACTGTCTCAATTACTCAATAAGGCGTTTCGCCTCCTTTACTATCAATTCACTCGCTTTCGCATCGAGTTCGCGTTCGCGATAGCCGTATGCCCGAACGACTTTGGCTTCCTTCCACAAGAACACGGTGACTGCGGCGGCTGGCGAAATCCCGAACCCTTGTGGTCCTTCTTCGCCAGACCAAAGGACTAATGGAACCTCAGGCGAAATGCCGTGTTCGTGCCCCCAATTCTTGAGTCGAACTTTATCCGCGTCCTCATTTGGGGTGATGAGGACAACATATGAGCACAAAGCATGATCGCGGTCGCGATCCTGAGTCGAAACAACCAATTTATCAATCTGCTTGACCAAACTGGCCAAGTCGTCCGAAAGTATGCGAGTAAAGACCGCAATCACCGGACGGGAGCCGTATCTTCAACGGTTACAAAGAGTCTTGTTTGCTAGCGATCCAGTCACGTTGAAGTAGGAGGCAGGGGGAGGCCCCTCTCCAATTCCCAATTTGGGTAACGCGCTTCTCGCGGTTGGTGAACCGAGTGAGCGAGGAACACCCTCCCGACTGCTAGTGAACGATTGGACGTCACCCGCACGGGTGCCGAGCGGGGCCGTCACGCGCGCCAGCGGCAGGTTCAGGTCGTAGTCGCCACGCAGTTCCGGCGACTGTTTGACTTTGTACTTCTCGTAGACGTGAGCGTAGGTGTTGTTCCCGACGTAGGCCGAAAGTTCCGAGAGCGTGATGACGCCATCGCCCGCCGGTTTCCCTTCCAGCGGCAAGTCGGCCTTGCCCAGCAGACCCTGCACCAGGAAATGCGTGAAGACTCCCTGCTGAAGCGCCGGATCCTCCACCGCCCGCTGGTTCGACTTGCAACTGAAGAAGGCCGCTGTGCCGCCGGTCGGGGGCGGCAACTTCGGCAGCGTGGCACTCGCCAATCCTTCCCGAAACAGGCCCGGTTGTGTCGGATCATTCCGGCAGGCATCGACGATCAGCAGCTTCGTCGTCGCCTTGCAGCCGGCCAGTTGTTCGTACAACTCCTCCAACGGCAGCAGGTGGTTGCGATCGGTCAAGTCGTTAACGATCTTGATCCCGGAGATCGTCGCGTCGGCCGGGCAGAAGTAAAACTTGGGAGTCCTTTCCTCTTCGTCTTTCCCGTTCTTCTTCACGGTTTTGACTTCCTCAAACTGCACCCCGTGGCCGTGCAGCGCCACCAAGATCGAATCCTCGCGACCAAGGTTCGGGAATTCGAGCATCCCTTCGATCGCATCGCGGATGTATTCGATGTTCGGAGCCAACGTCTCCTTCCCCGGCTGCCGAGCGACCTCGTGCGTCAGCTCGTAGACCGTGAACCCGTTGGCTCGCAACGCCGCACTGAGCTTGGTCGCATCGCTGTCGGCATGTTGCAGAGCCGGGAGTCCTGAGTTGGGCCGATAGGCATTCACCCCGACCACGACTGCCAACTTGCGACCCTGAGCAAAGACGGTCTCGGTACTCGCCAGCAAGGCAAAGATCGCGAACAGGAAACAAGAGATTGGTTTCATTCTGATTTTCCGTGGCTCTCAATCGGGCCTACTCTCCGGGCCTACGCTCGTTATTTGCTCGTGAGGATGGAACTGCGGAGCACCCGGAAGCCCAAGATGTAGTCCCGGTTGTCGGGCGAGTCCCCGTTGCGGTACGCCGACCGCGCGGTCCGCGGCGTACTGAACCAACCGCCGCCGCGTAGCACACGCAGCGAGGCCCCTGAAGATACCAGCGGATCAACGCCGCCAGGCAATTCCTTCTCATACCAATCCGCGCACCACTCCCACACGTTGCCGTGCATGTCGTGCAAGCTCCATGTGTTCGACAGCTTCGTCCCCACCGTGTGAGCGTATTTCTCGCCAATGTCCCAGGTGTTCTTATCAGACCACGCACAGTCTCCCAGACGGCCGGGGTCGTCTCCAAAGCTGTACCGCGTCTTCGTTCCCGCCCGGCAAGCGTATTCCCATTCCGCCTCGCGTGGTAGCCGGTACTCTTCGCTGAGCGTCAATCTTCCCGCAGCGCGCTCGCGCGACGTCAGCTTGCGACAAAACTCCGTCGCACTGTTTTTCTCGATCGTCCCGTCCGCCATCACGCCGTGGCTAACATACACCGCCGGGTAGTTCGGACCTTCGCGGTAGTACTGCTTGTCCCCATGCTCGATCCACGGCTTCGAGTTCTGACCCATCACGCTCGTCCACAAGCCTTGAGTCACCTCCGTCTGGCCCAGCCAATAGCCCTGGCTCAACGTCACATCCACTTGATCTTCGTCGTCACTGCGATCGGTTTCTGACTTCAGACTTCCCATCGTGAAGCGGCCCGGCGGGCACCAGCAGAACTTCACGTTCAAGTCGGTGAACGACCGGACTTCCCCCGCGCGGGTGCCGAGCGGGACCGTCACTTTCGCCAACGGCAGGTTCAGGTCGTAGTCGCCACGCAGTTCCGGCGACTGACGGACCTTGTACTTGTCGTAGACGTGAGCGTAGGTGTTGTTCCCGACGTAGGCCGAAAGTTCCGAAAGCGTGATGACGCCATCGCCCGCCGGTTTCCCTTCCAGCGGCAGGTCCGCCTTGCCCAGCAGGCCCTGCACCAGGAAATGCGTGAAGACTCCCTGCTGGAGCGTGGGATCTTCCACCGCCTGCTGGTTCGGCTTGCAACTGAAGAAAGCGGCCGTGCCGCCGGTCGGGGGCGGCAGCTTGGGCAGCGTGGCACTCGCCAATCCATTCCGAAAGACACCCGGTTGCGTCGGATCATTGCGGCAGGCATCCACGATCAGCAGCTTCGTCGTCGCCTTGCAACCAGCCAGTTGTTCGTACAACTCCTCCAACGGCAGCAGGTGATTGCGATCGGTCAGTTCGTTGGCGATCTTGATCCCAGTGATCGTGGCGTCCGCCGGACAGAAGTAAAACTTGGGAGTCTTTTCCTCTTCGTCTTTCCCGTTCTTCTTCACGGTTTTGACTTCCTCGAACTGCACCCCGTGCCCGTGCAGCGCCACCAAGATCGAATCCTCGCGACCAAGGTTCGGGAAGCCGAGCATCCCTTCGATCTGATCGCGAATGTATTCGATGTTCGGAGCCAAGGTCTCCTTCCCCGGCTGCCGAGCGACGTCGTGCGTCAGCTCGAAGACCGTGAACCCATTGGCTCGTAACGCCGCACTGAGCTTGGCCGCATCGCTGCCGGCATGTTGCAACGTCGGCAGTCCCGAGTTCGGCCGATAGGCATTCACGCCCACCACGACCGCCAACTTGCGGCCCGCTGCTTGAGCAGAGTGAGTCCACGCCAGTAGGGCGAGGAACGCGAATAGGAAACCAGTGACAGGTTTCATGGGGAGGCTCCTTGAGGAATGACCAAATTTCAAATAGGGGCGACCGGGGCTGTTGAAAACTTGGCCTTGTGGAAAGTTATTGGCTGACAAGACCAGGCGGGTTTTGGTGCGCTGTCTTAGCCCCAAAGGGGCAGGGCTTCCAAGGTGTGTTAGTCGGACTTTCTGAGAGCGAGGATTTTGGCCGTCGAGGCATGTCCGCCGTTGTGGTACTTGGTGCGCGGGGTGGTGGGCTTTTTGGGGCCACGTCGGCGTT
>JBJXEX010000500.1:0-6767 GCA_046156195.1 Planctomycetaceae bacterium
AACGCCCGCTTGTGAAGTCCCGTCTTCGGATGCCGAGAGTTCGGAGCACGGAACGCCCGCACCTTGTCATAGACTCCGCCGTCGATCGTCACTTGCACCGCAGCCGCCAGCCCTTCGGCCAGTCGTCGCGCCGTGCGATGAAACGTCAGCGAAGCGGACGGTTGCCAAAGGTCAGTCGGCAAGCCGACGTGAAACCCTTTCGATCCCGAAAAGAAGATCAGCGGCCCGTCATCGTCGAGCGAATAGCGTTCGATCAAACGCAGACACAATCGAGCGGCATCACGTCGAGCGGTTTCCAAGTCCCCTTCCCTGTCGATATCGAACCAAACGAACTCCGCCCCGCAGACACCATCGAAACCCTTCGTTGAGTCGGTCGCGTCGAGATGCCGACGAAAATCATCGCCGAACGTGAACGCGCTCAAATACGCTTCGCGATTCACTTCGGCCCGTTCGTCGAGAGCGGCATACCCCACGAACGCCGCTTGCCAATCGACAAGCCGGCGTTCGTTGGTGCATGGCCCGACGATCCTGAATCCAAGATCGTTGGTCGTCATGTTCGCCCCTTACAGTTTCGAGGGATCGAATGACGTGTCCAACTCACCATCGGGTTCAGCAGCATCACCCGGTGGCTTTGGTGAAAATGGATCGGATTCCGGTTTGTCGATGCCGACGACTTCAAAGGTTCGCACCTTGTTCCGTTCGATGTCGTCATCGTCGCGCCGCACAACCGCCGTCACGTTGCAGCGAATCCACTTCGGCAATGGCTGTTCCATTTGATTCGGTGACGTGATGCCGAGCTTGCCCAAGTCTCGCTTTGACTGCGGCAACGCGGCTGGCGTCAGCCAGCAATCAAGCCACAGTTTTCGCCCTTTGAATTCGCCTTCACGAATCGTGAACTCGATTTTGTAGCCCGGTGTTGCTTTGGGGCGGCTCGAATCGAGTTCGCCTTTTGTGACATGGCAAACATACACGCCACGGGGAACCGGCCCGAATTCGCGTGCGGCTTCGGTGTTGTTCCACTGGGCGTTGAAGTCGCCACCGTTGCCGCGCAAGATGTCAGAGAGCTTTCCCATTGTCGTTGACTCCGTTCGATGGGTGAGAGGATGAGTTTTGAACCGGCTCGGCGGTCGCGCCCGTCGAGCCGGCGTCTTTTTGGCCGTTAAGTCGCGAATCTGAACCCCGAAAAAGTCGGCCGTTCGATTGCGCAATTAGCCACGCGATGACTTCGCGGTGAGGTTCCGAAGGCGTCGTCATGGTCGGGCCTTTCCGGCAGTGCGGATCGGCTTGCAACCTCCGACAATCCAAGCCTCGATTTCGTCCAAGTTCCACCGCCGAAGCGCCCCAATCTTGACGCCTGTTGGCATCAGCCCACGATCGGCGTTTCTTGTGACCGAACGAGTCGATTGCTTCGTGATCGTTGCGACGTCCTTGACGTCACCGAGCCGGCGGTGTTTCTCTGGGATACTGTTTTGCTGATTCATCTATAGAACTCCTGCGTACTCGATTTGACGCAGCCCCATTGGCTGCGAGACGAGGGGGTTCTATTGATGGCAATAGCAGGCCACAGGAGACGAATGGGGGGCTTCAGGGGACCACGGTGGACGATGCCACGAAACAGCGTGAATCAGCCGCCTTTTCGCTTCGCTTTGGTTCCGGGAAGTTTCTTTCGTCCTTTGGCAGTCATCCAGTAACCACCACGTTTCCCGTGCGAGAGCGATTTGACATACCCACCTTCAAGAAGCCGCTTCAAGCCATCCTTGATTTCGACTGCCTCTTTCGGCTGCTTCATTTTCGCGGCAATCTTGCTTGAAGACTTCAGTGTGTCTTGATCGTTCGCGCTCCACACCGACATCGCCACAAGAATTTCTTGGTCGGGGGGGTAGAATGGACGCTGTCGCGTTCCATTGGGAACACTTGGGCGAGGTTGGGGAGTGCTCTTTGCATCCAACAACTGCGATTGTGCCGCGTTGCTCGTCTCTGAGTCCGTCCCTGACGAAGCCTCTGAATCTAGCTCTGGCCAAATTTGCTTTTCCATTGCGCACTTTGTTCGGAAAAGCTGATCTAACCCGATGAGTTTAATGACGTCGAACTCACGAAGGTCATCGTCGGTTGCACCCGCACCGATCATCAAGAGCAATGTGCGATCGTCAGTCGTTTGACGCTCATTGAGTTCGTAAAGATGGCCCAACCAGTCATTGTGGCGAAGATACTCAACCAGTTCTCGCATCCGACGAATTGACTCGTCTCGAACTCTCGCTTCTTTCATGCTGCTCGCCGCGTTGACCTTTTTCATCGCAGCTTCGACTTTGCCGAGAGCCTTCTTGGGGACTCCCATCTCCAGCATTTTCTTCCGAGTGTAGAGGTTCGTAAGGTCAAAATATGGCTTTTGGCATCCGATGACTCTTTTGCATGTTCCGAAGAGATCATCGCCGACATTAGGTAGGCCCAAACCTTTCAGAAGTTCCTGACCATCGTCAATCGCCTCTAGGGAGCACTCGTGTTCGAGGTCAGTCCACGACGCTGCGGCTCTTACCCAATGCTTAGCCCAGTCCCTTCTAATCTGCTGATTGTCGTCTTCAATTTTTTCAGCCTTCGCCGCTTGCTGTCTCGACCGCTCGCGTTCTTCCAGATCCAGTTGCCGTTTGGCCCGCAATTCATCCAGCTTAGACACGATCATCCGCCTTTCCGTTTGGGACGGACTCGGCAGTTGGTCGCAAAAGTCAGAGCGCATCGGCTGCTACCGAGCCAAGTTTCAACCGTGCCGATTCCCAAATGTTCTTTTCGACAGAACCCGACACACGGAACAACGAGACCGGCAACAGAAGCGGAGAGCTAATGGCCGAGCCATTTAGCGTTTTCAGTCGGTCGGTCCCGTCTGGCGTGAGTCTGTACTCGTAGCCGAACGCGATCAAGTGGACGAAGTCATTCGCGGTCTTCCGGCGATGATGCCTGTGACGCCCTGACTACTACATACCACGCGATGAGTCGCTGGGAAACAGATCGGGGTCACGGATGCTCTCGCCCGAACGCCAAATCTTGTAGCAGGCCGCTTGGCGGAGTTCCGCCCTTGATTGCGTGCTGTTCGGTTCCGCAAGTTGAGCCACGCCTTGCTTCGGGCGGCTACGTTTTGGATCCTTTGCCGACACGATCAACGGCCTTTCCGTTTGGGACGGACTCGGCAGTTGGTCGCAAAAGACAGAACTCATCGACCGGCTGCTTGCAGCAAGTCCTTGAAATCAATTGGCTCTGACTTAATAGGCAATGATGAGTTCATTTATGTACCCGCGATGGATGTCTGATTCAGTTCAAACGCTTCTTTTTCGGTGCAGCCTCTTTCAGTTTCTTCTTCTCCTTCAGTGCAGTCTCCTTCAGTTTCTTCTTCTTCAGTGCGGCCTTTTTCCGGACTTGTTCCATTGCGCGAATATGTTCTTGTCTCTCTACGCGAATTGATTCAAGGTGTGTCGTCAAGTGTCGGAGTAGCTCAATGGGAACCGCACGCGATACACCCGCGAGCGAAACTGAGCACACACTTTCCACAAGATTGGATACATCGCGCACCATCTCCCCAATTTCTTCGGGCGCTGATGTTGCCAAGACGCGCAAGCAGTGGAGTCGTTCAGCGCAGTCCTCTGGAGTCAATGTGCGAAGGAATTGAATCGCATCGGCAAGTTCCCCAGAATATGTGGCAACCGATTTACTTCTGGGGTTGTTGCCTAGTTCCGATAAGAGCCGTGCTTCAGCCTCCATCCGTTCTAATGATGGGCATTCGATCAAGCCCCCGTTTCGGTATACGACAGGCCGCCGCCGTTCCGATGCGGGGCTTTCGTCATGATGAAGGATCAGCGTTTCACGTAAACTTTGCAGTCGCACAAACAAGTACTTTCTGACCAATTCCAAATCAGGTCTAACACCAAAGGCCACCGCGTATTCCGCCTGTTGGTCCTTGGTAAGTTTGGCAAGCGAACAGGAAAAATAATCAGGCTCCGGAACAAGGCGCTTGCTCGCTACTTTTCCAACAGATGATTCGTCTGGTGGCAGCCCCTGAATGAACCCGCTGCTGTCTGCGTATGACTTGAAGAGCGCGAGTTGGGCCGCATCCCGAAAGTTCTTTGAAGCACGCACGTCAGCGAAATTTGCAGTAAGTTTCTCGTAGCGGTTACGATCAATAACGCCGAGTCGGAACGCATTGTCTGCCTGACGAGGTTCGTTAAAAACCAAGCGAGCACTCTTCGCCCCGGAGATGACATGCTCAGCAAAAGCAACAACACCCTCGATTGTAAAACTCTCTTTATGACCCTCGATCCAGCAGAAATCCTCGTCTTGTGCCCGTGGCTCGCTTTTAGCAGCTAATACGCCGCGGTGTGCGACTTGGAGGCTCCAGTTTGCATCCGAGCAACGGCCCGCAATCCACAGCCTTTCTGCCAACCCCGCCGCGACTGGGGTGAGTTCAATGAGACGCCACGGATCTTGAGTGTACGGCGTCCTCTTCCAACTCTCCAAATTCAGTGATTGCAGGTATTCAAACGCCCGATCAATTGCCCAATCATCGTAATGATCATACAAGAGGTCGCATGTGATCTCATATCTATAGTCTAAGCAGTTTGTAGCGGGCGATTCTTCACACTCCGAAAACGAGTCACCTTTCTCGTCGATCTCACGGAAGAACTGTTCTTGCAAAACTATCGAATGAAGCTCCGCGTATGTGTCGTTAATCGCGGCCATATTCTCATGACTTCCTCCGCGATCGGGGTGGTGCATGAGCGCAGCGGCTCGGTAACTTGTTTTTAGACTGTCCAGGTTCAACGGCAATTTGAGTTTAAGCAGTTCCCAGCCCTGTGCGCGACGCTGAGCAGACTCATCGGCAAAATTCTGAAGGTACTCGCCGAAGTCGACATCTTGATGACTGTCATGTGAACCGAAAAAGTCTTCGTACACTTCAGAACCACGGGGCGCGCGCGAGTCGGTATCTCGAAGACTGCGCGAAATGAGTTCGTCAACAAGCGAGTGCTCCGCTTCGTTAGAAGTGACTTCTAAAAAGGTCGCACGCGCAGTGTTTAGCTGCACGAGGAAGTTTCGCCGCGGCTCGACGTGTTTGATCGCTGCGTAGTACGCTTCGTGTTCGCGTAAATCAAAATACGCATTCGCCGAAGCCGATTTGAAGAGATCGACCGCTGGAAGTGATTTCAAAGCTGTCGGCTTTTTAGACATTGCGTCGGTCTCCCGCTGTTTGACTCTGTGCTGGTGCAAACAGAAATATCGCTGTTCCGGCGGGAATACCAGCGACCAAAGGGGGGCCAAGGATTTTGAATTCTCGAAGTCGGCCCGCCAGGGAACAGTTCAAAACAGGAGCACCGCCCGCCCTAAATCGAACCCTCCCCCACCCCTTCGCCCCCATCATCCACAAATCGAATCAACCCCGATTGCTCCAACCTGTGGATTTCGGCCATCCTCTCTCGCTCATCCCTTGGCAGACGGTCAATGTCGAGATAGACGTCGTGCGTCGAGCGAATCTCAACCTTTTGCAGAGCATTCAAACCGCAGAGTTCGCGGATGCCTGCCAACGCTGATCGTGCTTCGGCCAAGAACCGTGGATTGCCAAAGGTTTCGCTGCGCGTTGTCGAAACAACGTCGGAGTCCGCTTGTCCGACTGTCATGGTCTCAGATTTCGTACCGCCCTTGGATCGCTCCCACGCGGCAATTGCTTCCGAATGAAGATTCTCAAGCCGCAAAAGCGTCGTGCGACGGTAGTCTTTGACGTCATCCACCAACTCGCGAAAAGACATCCGCCGCAGACGCTCACAAATTGAAAAGACTCGTTGCTTGGTCAGCCCCAATTCGCGAGCCACTTCCGTCTGTCGTTGCCCGTGAATCACAACACGGCGGAAGATTTCACAATCTCGCGGAGTCGGCATCTTTTCGTTCGTTCGTCGTGGCATCCTGCCCTCTCTCACAATGCGGCTGAGTCAACACCGATGGTCAACAGAGCCATTCGTCAGCCTCAAGACTTCTGACGCTCTTGCTCCGCCATCAAGCGCCTCACCGCTTCGGCCTTCTCAGCATCCGAAAAGGACCGCGAACCAACGCCAGCAACAACGCGGCAACTCGTTCTTTCGCCATCAATCGGTCATACAGCTTGGCCACTCCGTTGGTCATGCCGCGTCCCTTTCCTTCGGTCGTGATTTCAAGATCGACTCCAACGCTTCCACCCGCGCCGCCACGTCCCCCGCTTCGATGGCTCGCAACGCGATGCCGGCCAGAGACCCGACCGCCTGTGCCCCCTCGACCGAGCCGAGCGAAGTGTCTTGCCGCAATGTGTCGAGTTGCTCGTTGAGCAACGCCAACACGTCCGCCGCCGTCTTCGCTCGAAACTCCGCAGGCATGGCTAGACGGGTCGGACACGGCTCAGCCGCCCGTGCCTTCCGCTTGTAGTCGGAGTCATACGCCCGACGTTTTTCGGGATCAGCAAACGGCATCGCTCAACCCTCCCCCCCGCTTTTTTAATTGCTCAGCCATCAACCGCCGCACCGCGTACGCTTTCTCGCCATCGGTGAGAGGCAGCGAAGCAATCATCGCCAGCGCGGCAGAAAACGAATCCCCCTTGATCGGCAGCGACTCCCCCCGACTCGAAACCGCCCCGCCGACCACTTCGCCGCGTTTGTTTTCCAGTGAACTACTGCCACCAGAACTGCCACGGCGCGAACGCCGCTTCGCAACTCGTTTGGCATTCGTCGGTTCAATGGATAGAGCGTCGGACTTCGGATCCGAAG
>JBJXEX010000515.1:0-21486 GCA_046156195.1 Planctomycetaceae bacterium
CATGCTCGCTCCCTCCTCCGTGAGAAAGAGAAAGGATCGAGATCTTGGCCCAGTTTTGCGAACCCAGTTTTGCGAACCCAGTTTTGCGAACCCAGTTTTTAGTACCTAGATTCCGTTAGAGTCAGAACATTTCCAACGTGACAACATCCGGCTCGCGCCCGCCCGCCCGCTGCTCAGCCAGCGCGTAGTAGCCCTCCGGCATCCGGCCGTCGTTGAGCGAGTCGCGAATTCGCACGACCCAGCTTTGATGAAAGTCATGAAAAATTCCAGACGGCACGCGGGTCCAATCGTGAGCAGGCATGATGACATTCCTTTCCGAATCAACGGATTCATTCGCTGTCGTTCCCACGATCGGAGCATAGTTGTCGGTCAAACGGGAAGCCAACGGCCTGTCCAAAGTACAGAGAGACCGCTCGCGTCGATGAGCGAGATGTTGATGAGTTGGCGGCTCGCTTTCTTCTCGCGCGAGTGATCGCTCCAATGCCTGCCAATTCCAAACACTCGAAAGCTCGAATCGGGATGCGAGTTCCCAAGCGAGGGAAGAGGTGAGCCGTGACTGTCAGGAAGCGGTCCCAAGTTTTGATCATTTCCCACTCCCTGACGGACGCGACTCGATGAATTCACAGTCCCTCCCCAACGGTGCCGGTCGCGAGTGGATCATCGACGCGAGCGGTTGCTCGCGCGAACGGCTGCGGTCGCTGGAGTCTGTGCGGGACGTTTGCGAGCGGACGATTCGCGAACTCGAATTGCAGGTCGTCGGCCAACCGCTCTGGCGACAGTTTCCCGAACCGGGTGGAGTGACCGGACTGTATTTGCTCAGCGAGTCGCATCTGGCTTGTCACACTTGGCCGGAGTTGGGCTTGGCGACGTTTAATCTTTTCTCGTGCCGCCGTCGTGGTGATTGGCCGTGGGGAGATCGGCTGCGCGAGATGCTTGGTGCCGAGTCGGTGTCGGTGCGAATCGCCGAGCGTGGTGTTGCTGTGGCGACGGGCGGCTCGCCTGTCGCTCCGTTGAAGGGAGTGACCGCATGAAGAAGCGGATCGTCGCCTGTCCCGCCTGCGCCGCGCCGGTGGAGTTTCAGCTCAGCACCGCGCTCGTCACGGTCTGTGGCTTTTGCCGATCGGTCGTCGCGCGCGGCGATAAGAAGTTCGAAGATCACGGCAAGGTCGCGGACTTGATCGAAACCAACTCCCCGATCCGCCGGGGAGCGACCGGCAAATACAACAACAAGAGCTTCGAGGTCATTGGCCGAGTGCAGTATCAACATCCCGCCGGCGGCGTGTGGAACGAGTGGTATCTGCGATTCCCCGCGGACAAGCTCGGCTGGTTGGCCGAGGCTCAGGGGAAATTCTATTTGATGTTCGAGAAGCAATTCGCCGAGGATGCGGCGTTGCCGAGCTTCGATTCGCTGAACGTCGGCGCTCGACTTGAGCTTGGTAAGCGCGGCGGCTTCAGCGTTGCGGAAAAAGGGATCGCGACGTCTCGCTCGGCGGACGGCGATATCCCTTGGCCGTTTCGCCAAGACGCCGAGCATCGCTTCGTCGATCTGCACGGGGACAACGAAGAATTCGCGACGCTCGAATTCAGCGAGGCACGCCCGCGCGGATTCTTCGGAGGCCGAGTCTCGCTCGCGGAACTCAATCTGGATGGGGACGGATCGGAGATGACCGCTCCGGCCGCGGCAGGTTCGGGAGCATTGCATCTCAACTGTCCGCACTGTGCCGGGCCGCTGACTCTGCACGCTCCCGATGAATCGCAGCGTGTCACCTGCCCCAGTTGCCAAGGACTGCTCGACTGCCAGCAAGGGAAACTGCAATTCCTCAAGACGTTGAACCTCCCGGTGGTCAAGCCGCTCATTCCGCTCGGTTCGGTCGGCAAGTTGTTCGGCACCGAATACACCGTCATCGGGTTCATGGAACGCTTCGCCGTGTGGAAGGGGAAGCGATTTCCGTGGACCGAATATCTGCTCTACAACCCGGCTCAGGGGTTCCGCTGGCTGGTCCGCAACAAAGGTCATTGGAGCTTCGTGGAATCGGTGCCGATCACGAAAATCAAAGATCGCAGCGACGTCCGCGCCACCTATGAGGGGACGAGATTCCGCTTGTTCGACAAAGGCCAAGCCTTTGTGCGCTACGTCGTGGGAGAGTTCTATTGGCGAGTCACCATCGATGAGAAAGTCGACACCATCGACTACATCGCACCGCCGCAGATGCTGTCGATCGAGACGACGCGGGGCAAACAAGGCCAAGAGATGAACGCCTCGCTGGGGACGTATCTCACGGTCGAGACGATCGAGTCCGCGTTTCAACTCAAGGAACTTCTCACCCGGCCGTTCGGAGTCGGCACGATTCAACCGCTCCCCAGCCGCGCCGACATTTGGGTGATGTGGATCTGCTTCGCGTCGCTGCTGCTGCTGCTGGATTTCATCTTCGCCGCCGGAGCCGTGAAGAAACCGGTGGCTCCGTTCCATTTCTATTTCGCTCAGGTGATCGTGCTCGCCTTTCCGCTGGTGATGTGGTTCGGCCGCCGACAATTCGAGGTCAATCGCTGGAGCGACAGCGACTTCAGTCCGTATGAAAGCAGCGGATGAAGAAAGTAACCCGAAGCGTCAGCGAGGGCGTGCGCTCCGAGCGACGATGTTGATCTCGTTCCCACGCGGAGCGTGGGAACGAGAAACGCGAAACGAAGTTGAAAGAGAAAAATGCTCAACAACATTTCTAAACTGGGTTGGTGCTACTTCACCTATGGCCTGATCGCGTGCGGATATTTCACCGCCGCCGCGATCGGTGGTTGGCAGGGGTTGGACCTGCCCAGTGGTTCGGGATCGGGGAGTTCATATTCTGGCGGCTGGTCGTCCGGCCGTAGCTCAGGCGGCTCTTGGGGAGGAGGCAAATAGTGTTTTCCATTGCATCCATGTCCGGCTGGTTGATGCCGGTCGCGTTGGCGTTTGACGTCGGTCCCTCAATGGTCGAGGAAGCCGTTCCGGTGAGATTATGGACGCACTTGTTAGCGGCCGTCGTCTTCTCCCTGGTGGGCATCGTCGTGCTGGGCATTTGCTTCTTCTTGATGAACAAGCTCTCGCCGTTCTCGATCAAGAAAGAGATCGAAGAGGACCAGAACGTCGCGTTGGCGGTGATCATGGGAGCCGTGATCATCGGCGTCTCGATCATCATCGCGGCCGCGGTCCACGGGTAGCGTTGAAGGACGAATGGCGTCGGGCGAATGACAAATGGCAAATGACAAATGGCAAATGAATGACGAAGCTCGAATGTCGAATTCGGCGATCGCGTCGTTCTGGTGGCATTCATCAACCAGTCTTGCCATCTGCCATCTGCCATCTGCCATCTGCCATCTGCCATCTGCCATCTGCCATCTGCCATCTGTCATCCGCATTTCTTTCGTCATTGGTCTCCTTCATTTCCGAAACTTGTTGCAGTTGAGTCAAGTTTTGTCGCCACGTTCGCCCGAGTGATGGAGTTTTGGTGAAGACTCGCTGAAGGCGGTTTCACTGCGGACTTTCTGAATCTGCGGGGGAATGACTTGGGAGATCACACAGATTCAGAGAGGCCGCAGAGAAACTTGCTCTGTTTGCCAAAACGACTTCAGAAGAAAGGTGCCCAACGAATGAAGGAAGACGACGAATGCCCCCAGACTCCCTGAACCGCGCGCCGTTGTTCTTGCTGTACCTCAACGTGCTGATCATCGCGTCGTGCGGTCTCGTCTACGAACTGCTGGCCGGAACGCTGGCGAGTTACCTGCTGGGAGACTCGGTCACGCAGTTCTCGTTGGTGATCGGCATCTATCTGTCGGCGCTGGGGGCCGGAGCGTGGATCTCGCGGTTCGTGGATGAACGATTGGCTCGCTGCTTCATTGAAGTCGAGTTGGCGGTCGCGCTGATCGGCGGGATGTCGGCTCCGGTGTTGTTCTTGGCATTCTCATCGGTCGGTGCGTTTCGAGTCGTGTTGTACGGCGTCGTGTTCGCGATCGGAGCACTTGTTGGTCTCGAACTCCCGCTGCTGATGCGGTTGCTCAAAGACCATCTCGACTTTGAAGACCTCATCTCGCGCGTGCTGGCTTTCGATTATCTCGGAGCGTTGTTCGCCTCGCTGTTGTTCCCGATGTTCTGCGTCCCGCGATTGGGCTTGGTGCGAACCTCATTGCTGTGCGGGCTGTTGAATGCCGTGGTCGGCTTGTGGGGGACGTACTTGCTCCGTCCGTTGTTGTCGCCGCGCGGGCTGAGCGGTCTGCGGGGGCGAGCTTGCTTGGTGATCGGTCTGCTGATCGTCGCACTCATCAAGGCCGACAGCTTGACGACTCTGGCCGAAGAACATGTGCTCGGCGAACCGATCGTCCACGCCGAATCGACCGCGTATCAGCGGATCGTGCTGACTCGGAACTCGCGGGGCTTTCAGCTTTTTCTGAACGGTCATCTGCAATTTCATTCGGTGGACGAGCACCGCTATCACGAAGCGCTGGTGCATCCGGCGTTGTCGGCGGTGAAGTCGCCTCGGCGAGTGCTGGTGCTCGGTGGTGGCGACGGACTGGCCGTGCGCGAGATTCTGCGATACCCGTCAGTCGAGTCGGTCACGCTGGTCGATCTCGATCCGGGCATGACCTCGCTGGCCAATCGCTTTCCACCGCTGGCCGAACTGAGCCGCTCGTCGTTGAAAGACCGCCGCGTGACGATCATCAACGAGGATGCGTTTCTGTGGGTCGGCCGCCCGATCGCGAACGCCTTCGACGCCGCGATCATCGACTTCCCCGACCCCAGCACGTTCTCGGTCGGCAAGCTGTACTCGACCCGCTTCTATCGAATGCTGCGTCAGCGTCTGACGGCCGAGGCAGTCATCAGTGTGCAATGCACGTCGCCGCTGGTCGCACCGCAATCGTACTGGTGCATCGTGACGACGCTCGAATCGGTCGGCTTCCACGTTCGGCCCTATCACGCCGCCGTGCCGACGTTTGGCGAATGGGGATTTGTGTTGGCCTCACCCGCACCGCTGCCGCAGCCGTTGAGCCTGTCGTCGGAACTGATTGGCTCGTCGCGCTTCTTGACCGATCGCGTGTTGAACAGCCTGTTCGATCTGCCGCCCGATTTGGCTCGTGTCCCGGCCGAGGTGAATCAACTCAACAACCAAGTGCTGGTGCATTACTACGACCAAGAATGGGGCGCGATGAAGTGATCCTCCCGGACCAGCGCGGTGCGAAGATGCTTGGATTGATGAAGTCGCGGAGAGGCGGTGAAGACTGAGAGTGACCGGTCTGGTCGTTCCTGTCACCGACAAATCGAGGTCGGTATTCTCCGCCCGCGCGTCGAGGGACACGACGACCATTGCTCTATTTCTTTTGACCTTGGACTCACAGGAGCCTGTTGCTGATGCCTGCCCAGTTGAAACAACGCCTGCTTGGCGAGTTGGAAAAGCTCGTTTTGATCGACCCGCATACGCACATCAACCAGCTTGATCCGGCATCGCACACGTTGGCCGACATCCTGGGCTATCACTACTACACCGAACTGGCTCACTCCGCCGGCCTGCCGCGCGAACAGATCGAGCAGCCGGGGATCGACCCGAAAGAAAAGGTCAGCCGGCTCGTGCCGAAGCTGGCCGACATCGAGAACACCGCTCAGTACAGTTGGCTGCTGGAGATGTGCCGTGTCTTCTTCGGCTTCGAGGATGACCGCATCACCCCGGCCAACTGGGAGACGCTGTACGACACCGCCGCTCAGAAAATGGCTCAGCCCGATTGGGAAGAGCAGGTGCTGCGGACCAGCAAGCTCGAACAGATTTTCCTGACGAACAACTTTGACGATCCGCTGACCGGCTTCGACACGCGGCGATACATCCCCTGCCTGCGAACCGACGACCTCGTGTTTAATCTGACGAAACCGGAGACTCGCACTCGGCTCGCGAAGGCGACCGGCATCGAACTGAGCGGTGCGGCCTCGCTGAAAGAGGCGGTCGGCAAACTATTCGACCACTTTGTCTCGAAGAACGCGAAAGCCTGCGCGATCTCGCTGCCGCCGGACTTCGAGCCGATCCGCATCGAAGCGTCCGCCGCCGATCCAATTCTCCGCGCGGTGGCCGCCGGTAAAGAACTCTCCGCCGACGAACAGCGGACACTCAGCCGCTTCGTCTTCTGGACGTTGGCCGAGCACTGCGCCGACCATCGGCTGCCGTTCGATTTGATGATCGGCGTCAATCGCCGCGTCTACGAGGCCGGCGTCTATCAGGGCCAAGACTTGTTCGACCAGCGCGTCTCGCTGATTCAGTACAAGGCGTTGTTCAATGCCTTTCCGCAGGTCGTGTTTCCGATCTCGGTGCTGGCTCAGATCAGCAACCAAGAGTTGGTGAGCTACTCGTGGATCTTTCCGAACGTCGTCACGAACGGGCATTGGTGGTACTCGAACATTCCGGCGTACATCGAAACCGATTGCCGTGCCCGGTTACAGGCGGTCCCACGAACGAAGCAGATCGGCTACTACAGCGACATGTACAAGTTGGAATTCGCGTTGCCGAAATTTGGGATGTACCGTCGCATTTTGGCCAAGGTGCTGGCGGAGGATTTCGTGATCGGCCGCGGTTGGACAGAAGAGCGTGCGTTGGAGCTTGGCCGACAGAACTTGCGTGGCAATGTCGAAACAATTTTTGGAGTCGGCGGTCAGTAGCCGCGTTCGCCAGAACGCGGGTGGCTGGAACGCGGGTGGCCCGCACTCTGGCGAGTGCGGCTACGGCGAGTGCAAGTGCGGCTACGGGAACGTGACTCGTTGCAGTGTCGCAGGGCGGCTTCTACGATCCTCCGCGCCGGTCGTGTCAGTGGCAGTTTGGCAGCCGCAATCTCAATAGTTGTTCCGGGAAACGCAGTCATGGCGATGTTGGTCGTATTGCAGGGAGGGAAAGCGGTCTCTCACAACATTGGAGAGGGAGAGACCGTTTTGGGTCGGCATCCGGCCTGCACGATCCAATTGGATTCCAATACCGTTTCGCGCCGGCACGCGCAAGTCACCAAGGTCAACGGCGAGTACTTCGTCGAAGACTTGGGAAGTGGCAACGGCACGTTCGTCAACGGCAAGCAAATCGCGGGCAAGGCGCAGCTAGTTCACGACGATCGCATCAAGCTCGGCCCGATTCTGTTGCGATTTCAGAGCGAAGGTTCGGCGCTGCTGCAACCGTTACCAAAGCCTGTCATGCCACGACCACAGGCGCTGTCTGAGACCAAGCACGAAGTCGATTTCGTGGACGAAGAAGAAGACGCCGCCACGATCACAGGCACACTCGTTGGCATCGGCGGCGGAGGCGGGCCGTTCGGCATGTTGGAGGTTCGACCGGAAGCGAAACTCAAAGCCGTGATCGACATCACCCGCAGTCTGGCTGGGATCGTCGATATGAAGGCGATCTGTCCGAAGATTCTCGACACGCTGTTCGACATCTTTCCGCAAGCGGATCGCGGCTGCATCCTGCTCAAAGAGGACGACGGCAAGCTGGTGCCGCGAGCAATGAAGCATCGCCGAACCGATGAAGACGCGACCGTCAAACTCAGCAAGACGATTCTCAACAAAGTGCTCAACGACAAGACCGGCATTCTCTCGGCCGACGCGGCCAACGATGCCGCGTTCTCCGCCAGCGAGTCGATCTCCAGCTTGGCGATCCGCTCGATGATGTGCGTGCCACTGCTCAGCCACGCAGGCGAGCCGATGGGAGCCATCAACGTCGATACGCAAAACCCCATCAGCCAGTTCGGCGAGGAAGATCTCGACCTGCTGATGGCCGTCGCCGGTCAAGCCGCGCTGTCCTATGAGAGTGCTCAACTGCTGGTCAGCTTCATGGAGAAGAAGAAGCAAGACGGCGAAATGGAAATCGCTCGCAATGTCCAACGCGCACTGCTTCCCAGCGAGCTGCCGAAAGCGCCCGGCTATGAATTCTACGCCTCGTATGACGCGGCTCAGGCGGTCGGCGGCGATTACTACGACGCCGGCATGTTGCCCGGCAACAAGATCTTTCTGTCGTTCGGCGACGTCGCAGGCAAAGGCGTGCCCGGTGCGTTAATCATGTCGCGGATGTCGAGCTGTTGCCAAAACACGATGCAGTTCGTGCATGAGGTCGGGCCGGCCGTCGAGGCGATCAATCACCACATGTGTGCGAACGCCGTCGAAGGACGCTTTGTGACCTATGTGTTGGCAATCATCGACCTGACGACCCACGCGATGACGCTCACCAACGCCGGCCACATGTCGCCCATCATCCGCCGCGCCAATGGGACGCTCTTCGAGTTTCCCGATGAGACCGTGGGCGTACCAATTGGTGTCGTGGACGGCTATCCGTTTGATGTTCTCGAATTCCAATTGGAGCTTGGCGACCTCGCCGTCCTATTCACCGACGGCGTCAGCGAGGCAATGGCTCCGAATGACGAACTCTACACGCTGGAACGTCTGCGAGAGTTCATCCTCAAAGGCCCGAAGAAGGCGGATGAGCTTGGCAAAGCGCTGCTGGCCGACGTTCGCCGTCACGCAAACGGCCGGCCGCAGAACGACGACATCACGATCATGACCTTCGGCCGAAATCCGGCGTGATGCAAGCTATGTGGCACGACGCTCCGCGTCGTGAATCGCGACGCGGAGCGTCACGCCACACTCTCGCGACGCGGAGCGTCACGCCACAATCTCGCGACGCGGAGCGTCACGCCACACTCTAGCGCGACTTGATGATGATTTCGTTGGGAGCCTCGGTCTTCCGATAGCCCAAACTGCGGACGACTTCCAGGACTTCGCTCCAAGTCGGGAACGGTCGGCCGCTGCGGCGCTTGTAAGTGTCCATCGCGTTCATGAACTCGACTTCGTCGAGCGAGTAGTCGCGCTCGCAAGTGGTTGGATCAATTTCGCGTCGACGTTCGGCTTTGCGACGCACTTCTCCGGTACGGCGTTCCACTCCGTCGGGAGGGACAGGCAACGGCTGGCGGCGGCGGTCGTTGACTCGACGATTCGTCTTCATACGCTGTTCAACGACCAAATCCATTTCCACAGTGGCGGGCATAGCAGACTCCGAAGGGAAAGAACTGAGGGACGGGACGGCATTGAAACAGGGCCGTTCGCGGCGGCAACGAATCTCAAGGAATCGACTCAAGGAAACTTCAGTGAAACTCGTTGCCGGACGTGGGAACTCTGCCACACGTCCGCAGAGTCGGCAAATTGTGACGATCACGAAAGCGGTAATTCTTGAGCACAATTTGGAGATGGCGCAATCTCGCCGGTCGTAAGGATTCTCCGGCGGCTCAAGTCGTCACGGCTTCGGAGTGATCGCACCGGCCGTGAAGCGGACTTCACCCGGCGCGACTTTCGCCGCCACAAACGCCGCGTCGAACGGCGTCAGGAACTCGCGCACACGATCCAACTGAACGGCCACCGAAGGGGCCGCGACCTTCCGCCAGTGGGCGACCTGACGGCTGAGCGGCTCGTGTTGCTCGGCGAGAAACGTGCTCGCGGCCTGTGAGTTCAAGAACAGCCAATGCGAGTGTTCGGCGATGTGTCGCGAATGAACCGCGGCGAACAACGGCTCGGTCTTCAACGAGCGGCCGTCCGCAGTGCGATCGTGAAACGCGGAGATGAGCTGCGGATCGGTCGCCAACAAGAGGTGTTCGGTGCTCAGCCCAAACGCCGGTCGATAGGGAGGCAGACGGTCCAGCCACTTGAGGGTCAGAGCCTCGCGATGCCGAACTCGAAGGGTCGCCGGCAAGTCGGGATTGCGGCTGTTATGAGCCACCGCGGCAAAGTTCAGCAGCGTCAGCAACGCACCATCGAGCGATTCACGCAATTCGGGTTGCCCATCGACTGGCGACGATCCGCGCGACCAGTCGAGTTGCCAAGCCAGCAGTCCATCGACCGGAGCCGATCGCTCATCAACCGGCAGCTTGGGGACGACTGCTCCACCGAGGCTGGGTTGCGTGTGCGGCAGCACATCCTCAAACAAATCCCGGCCGAGCAACCCGCGCGTCACTTTGCCGAATGTCTGCCAATCGTTTCGAGCCTTCTCAGAATCATTGAGCGTGCGCAGCCAACTCAAGAGTTCCGGCGCAATCCTGACCTCACCCGCGACCACCGCTTCACCGGGCAAACGGCTGGCGAGATCGCTGGGCGTTGCCGATGCCTCGACGAGCTTCTGCCACACCAACGGTAGACCGATCGTCTCGTGATGCACCACCGCGTGTCCGATGATGCCGTCTCGCAATTCGAGCCCCGCCGACACCCACTCCAATTTCTCCCACAGCGGTAGCAGTCGTTCCGCCGTCGCTGAGTCTTTGCGGAGTTCATTCTCCCAACGTCGCGGATTCGCGAAGACGCGTACGGCGCATGGCTCCGGCAATGAGGCCATCGCCTGACGATAGGTGGGTGATTGATCGAGTGATCTCACGCGGTCTGCGTCTGGGATCGAAGCGAACCGAGCGAGCACATCGCGAATGAGTTCTTCACGTTCGCTGATTGCGAGAATTCGTCCCAGCTTCACGGTGTAGATGTCGGGGCCGGTCGTTTGGCCGTTCGTCTTTTTTTGCCGGCGCTGAAAACTGCGACCGAACGCCGACTTCGACTGCACATCGTGCGCTTCCAATTGATCCCACAAAGTCAGCACGCGATCCCAAGTGTCATCCTTCGCGGCGCGTGACAGCAGCACACCACCAGGGCCGCCTGCCTGCGAGGGAGAGATCGCCAACACGACCGAGTCACCGAACAACTCGGACGCGAACAGGTCGAGCGGTTGGCCGACGACCACGGTCAACGTGGCCTGACCCATTTGCCATTTGGTGAACTCCGGCCCCTGTTGCCAACGCTTAACGAACGGCAACTCTTTCACGCGGCGAAACCACTCGGCGGACGGCACGTCACGCAGGTGCGAGCGAAGATTGCGAAGCTCGACACACAAACCGACATCCTCACCGATCAAGCTGGTGAGTTCCGGTTCATCGGCGCGGACTCGCGCGAGACACAACCCGCTCAACAAAGGCCAGGCCACCAAGATCGCGAATATCCCACGCGAGATGATCCGCCGGTCAAAAGGAGTTCGAATCACGTCGCGGAGTCCTGATTTTGGAAGACCTGTTGCAGCCATGAATCCACGGCATCGCGCAAGTCTCGGCCATAGGGTGCCAGCGGCACGGACAACGAATCGGGAACGCCGACGGCCGAATCATCCACACGAAACGGCGTTGACGTGTCAGTCGGCGGCAGCAGCAAGTCCGCAGTCGAGACTTCCTGCCAGGCTTGCGACGCCAACGCCACATAGGCATCGCGAGCATCGTGCAGCAGCACGTCTAACTGTCGATCGGTCACGGGGACTGCGGATGTCGCCGATTCGGAATGATTGGTTGCGACCGCCGTCCTCGTCGCCGACAACGATTGTCGATTCGCAAACATCGCGTTGCTGGAAACTCGCCAGCCGATCCCCAAGGCGATCAAGAGCGCGGCGCAGGATGCCAGCAACACCACGAATCCCGCCATCGGCGAACACGCGGGGCGAGTCGTGACGATTTGCGTATCGGCGGGCGACTCACTCTTGATCGGCAGACGGAGCAAAACGGTGTCCGCAAGAGCGACCGTTGAAGGCGGCGTCCGCACCTGCCATGCGGCGATCGCATGCTCCAATTGCAGAAGTTCGCCCCAAAGTTTTTGGCACGCGGCACAGCGCGCGGCATGAGCGGACAATTCGTCCGGCAACTCGCTCTGCCGGTGATCCAGCAACTCATGCACTCGGTTTTCAAAATCTAGGCAGGTCATGATTCGTCACTCATTAGGCGATCGGCAGATGAAAAAATACCAGTGAGCCGAACGCGCTAGCGTCGGGCCGGGGCAGATAACGCGGTTCAAAGGCCCGAGGCTAGCGCCGACGGCTCACTGGATTGGTCAATGCCGCGCTTGCGTAAGTACTCGGCCATCTCCTTGCGAGCGCGGTGTAGCCAAGTCTTCACGGTTCCCGTGGGGCAATCGAGGACTTCGGCGACCTCTTCGACGGACAATTCCTGTTGGTAGAACAACACAAAACACTGTTGGTAATCAGGCCGCAGCGTGGCCAAGGCTTGTTGAATTTCCTCGGCCTCGTCGCGACCGTCGGGACGGCGGCGTTCCGGCAGCCAATCGGCTTTCAAGTCGATCGGTGCGGGGCGGCGACCTCGTTCCTCCAAATGAGTTCGGCAGCGATTCGCGGCGATGGTCAGCAGCCAAGGCCGCAGAGGCCGTACTTGATCCCAGCGGCGCAAATTGCGGAACGCTCGCAAGAAGACCTCTTGAGCAACGTCCTCGGCATCGTGACGCCGACTGAGCATTCTCAGGCAAAGTCCGAAGATCATGCCCTCAAATCGCTCGACAAATTGCCGCTGACAAGCGATGTCGCCCGCCAGGCAACCTTGGACTAACTCGACCTCGCTGGCGTCCACATTCAAGCCGGAATCCCATCGTGGAACAGAAACCGTGAATGGTCCACGTCACCAAAGCCGAACCAACCGGCGGTCATACCGGCGACCGTCCATGATGGTTTCGAGAACGCCAAAGATTTGAGCCGCAATCGTGACGCAGCGTGTCACTGACGCTGGATGTACTCCCGCGCCGTCTGTCGAGCAAACTTGAAAGCGTGCTTGATGGTGTTGGCCCGCAGTTCGATTTGATCTTCGGAGTAATACCGAGTCCCTTCACTGCGAGGCAGTCCCGCTAACGTGATCGCCAGCGGCAAGAGATCGAGGAATTCTTTATAGCGTCGTTGTTGGTCAGCAGCGGCTGCGGCGGGGTTCGGTTCGGACACGGAGAAGCTCCTACGAAAAGCGAATCAAGCAGTGTGACGATCCTCACCGGTTTCTGAACTTCTTGAGGATATCCGCCGCGACCTGCCGGTTGGGAACTTCGGCAGCGATCATCGCCGTGGTGCCATCGGTGCGAGGCGGTGGTGGGGGCTCCGGCGGCTTGGCTCCCGTTTCCTCCGGCGGAGGCAGGCTGATCGGAACCGTATTCACGAACTTCGATTTTTCTTCCGGTTCTTCCTCTTCTGCAGCGGGGGCAGGCGCTGACTGTGCCGCGTACTGAGCCATCATCGCCTGCTGTGCCATCATCTGCTGCTGAGCCATCTGTTGCTGCTGAGCCATCTGCTGCTGATAGGCCATCTGCTGCTGATAAGCCGGGTCCATGTAGCCCGGCTGCTGCATGAATGGCTGCTGCATCCCGTAGGGATTCGGCATGTATTGCGGCGCATAGTTGGCGAAGGGGGCCTGCATGTAGGTCGGCTGCGGATACGCACCCGGCATGGCTCCCGGCATGGCTCCCGGCATGGCTCCCGGCATTCCATACGGGGACACCGGTGGAGCACCTGGCATCGGCATTCCCTGAGGAGCCATCGCCGCCAATCCGGGCTGCATGGCCGGCATCGTTGGGGCGACGGGGATCGGATCGGCCAGGGCGGGAATCTCCGCTAACGTGGCCGAGCCATCGAATGCGGCGACCGGTAACTCTTCTTCAGTGGGAGGCCCCGTTGGCGGCAAGAGTGTTGTATTGTCGGCGGCCATCATCCCGGTTTCGCTTGGTGCGGAACCAAGAATCTTTGTCGGGCCGACCTCTGTCGCCGCTTCTTTTGGCGGGACGGATTCGGGCACTTCCGTCAAGTCGCTGAGCATGAAGCCTGGGTCAGAATTGGAGCCAACGGCCGGCGCGGAGACGGCACGCGCATAATGAACGGCTCCGACCGAGTCGTGCAGGACGATCTCAAACTCCAACTTGCCGATCAGAATGCGATCACCCGGTTGCAGGATCGCTTGGCCTTGGACGCGCTGGCCGTTGACGAACGTGCCATTGGTGCTGCCCAGGTCGCGAACTCGAACGCTGAAGTCATCCATCGTGAAGACGCAGTGATGCCGGCTCACGGACTCGCTAGAGGGGCGCAATTGGCAATCTTGTTCGCGGCCCACCAGGAATTTTTTCGTCTGAAGGGGAATCAGGGAACCGTGTTGTTTCCCGCCCACCACTTTCAGTTCCGCCCGCACCATGACACGACTCCCCACCCATTTACGGAACAAGCCTCCGCGCGAATTCCAACAGATATGTTCGCGAAAGTGCTTGCGACGCACGACATGAAAACGAAACTCAAACCGAGTCGCAACTGAACCAATTCACCGAACGTCCACCGCCGGAAAAGAACGACCGGCTGAGATCGAGAACGCTCCCTCGAAAGGTGCGGAGACCCTATCCGTGCATTCTGCGACTGTCAATCAGGTGACTTCTGGTAGGACCGAAAACTCCGGGGCTTGCGCAAATGTTCCATCGGTCGAGACGGCACTCTTGACCAGCAACATCGCTCGTGCCCACACGGACGCAGGGACGTCGATCCTGACGACTTCGGCCCCAAGGCATCTCGCCAGACGCTCCGCCAACACCAATGTTGTCGCGGACGAATCCGAAAACTGGAGAGCCAACTCGGACAGGCCGACCAATTCCGGTGCGTGTTCCGACGCTCGCAGCAGAAGGCTGCCATGTTGCAAGACCGCACCGCGCCGACGGCGCTGAGCGCTCCCCAACACTTTGTGCCGATTCACGACCAAATCGGGAGCGGCCTCGCGCAGGAAGCACAGGAAAGGCTCATCAGTCCGGTTGGAATCATGTCCGCGAGCCGCGACTTCAACTCCGAATTCCAACAGCCACTCCACAAAGACCGAGTGAATCCGTTCGTAAAGCTGAGAGGGCTGTTGTGCGAACGGATGTGATGGCGGCAGGCAGCACGAGTAAGTCTGCTCGTGATGATGCAAGATTGCTCCGCCCCCCGACAGCCGACGTACCGTCGGCAGGCGAGCGAGTCGCGGATCGCGTTGTTGTGCGGACTCGTCTTGAAAGTGTCCGAGAGAAACCGTCGCTTCCGACCAACGATACAACCGCAGAAAGATCGCGTTGCGATTCAAGCACTCGTCTAGCAACGCGGCATCGACCGCCATGTTCCAGACGCCGGATTGCGGCGGATCGAGAATTAGATGCACGAGGCCGCTCATCGCTGCTCGCTTCCCGCACGGTGCCGCTTCCAACGCAGGACGAGTTGCCGACCCGCTTTGACTTCGTCCGGGCGCGAGACCGGTGTCGCGTGCGGCGCGTTGTGCAGAGATTCCGGCGACTCGTTCAAAATTGCACGGATCGAGTCGGCAAAGGCATCGAGCGTTTGCTGCGATTCTGTTTCGGTCGGCTCGATCATCAACGCTTCGGGAACAACCAGCGGGAAGTAAACCGTCGGAGCGTAATAGCCGTAGTCGAGCAATCGCTTGGCAATGTCCAGCGCGGTGACACCCTTCTCCGTTTTCGATCTCTGAGCCGAAGCGACGAACTCGTGCATGCAGCGTTCGCCGTGCGGGACCGGCAGGACATCCTCCAACTTGGCTCGCAGATAGTTGGCGTTGAGCACCGCTTGCTCGGACACGGCCTTGAGTCCCGCGGCTCCCAGCGTCCGCAGATAGAGATAGCCACGCAGCAAGATGCCGACGTTGCCAAAGTGACTGCGAACTCGGCCGATGGATTTTGGAGGAGTCGTCAGTTGAAACCGTTCTGTCCCGCCCGACGAAGTTCGCGTCACGATCGGTCCCGGTAAGTAGTCGGCCAAGAAGTCTCGCACGGCAATTGGTCCCGCTCCGGGACCGCCGGAACCGTGCGGGCCGGTGAATGTCTTGTGGACGTTGTAGTGCATCATGTCGCCGCCGAAGTCACCCGGCCGCGTGATACCGAGGATCGCGTTCATATTTGCGCCGTCGATGTAGACCAGACCACCAACGTCGTGCAGCAGGTGCGCGATCTTGGCGATGTCTCGTTCAAAGAGTCCGAGCGTGTTGGGGTTCGTGATCATGAACACGGCGGTCTTGTCGTCGAGGTTCGCTTTGAGTTCCTCCAGATCGACGAAGCCGTCCGCTTGTCCCTTGAGTTGCACGCAATCGAAACCGGCAATCGCCGCGCTGGCGGGATTCGTGCCGTGAGCGCTCACCGGGAACAGCACCTTTGTTCGCTGCTCGCCTCGGTCGTGAAAGTAGGCCGCCGCCGTGAGCAGCGCGGTCATCTCGCCGTGTGCTCCCGCTGCCGGTTGCAGCGAGACCGCAGGCAATCCCGCGATCTCGCCGAGCATCTCTTGCAGTTCAAACAGAATGGCCAACATTCCCTGCTGGGCATCCTCCGTCTGATACGGATGCAAATCGACCAACCCCGGCAGCGATGCGAGCCGCTCATGCCGTTTCGGGTTGTACTTCATCGTGCAACTGCCGAGCGGATAGAAGTGCGTATCGACCGACATATTCAACGTCGACAGATTCGTGAAGTGCCGAATGACATCCGACTCCGTCATCTCCGGCAGGTCGGGCGATTGCGTGGCGAGATGCGTGCTCGGCAACAACTCACTCAGCGGGCAAACCGGGACATCGCACACCGGATACCGCGCCGCGCGCCGACCAGGTTGCGAGAGTTCAAAGACCAAATTGGTGGCTTGTCGATTTCGCATGAGATTCATTTTCTCGTGTGGCCACGGTCACCAGACCGTGAGTTTCAGACTGGACTTCACAACTCGCCCTCGCGAACGCTTCGAGGGACATCGTCGCTCGCAACAACACAACGCGCACGCCGTTGGCGTAGCGGTTAAACGTCTCAGGTCTCCCCGTCCGGCGTAGAACCTCGGATCGCCTGGGCGAGTTTGCCGATTTGCGATTTGGTTCGCGATTCCGTTACCGCGACGAGCAACAGGTTCTTGGCCGAGGCTCCGAGCTCGCCCGTCAGCGTTGAGAACCGACTGAGCACGGGGCCGATGTCGCCAGCGCTCTGAGCTTTCTGAGCAACGTCGGCGGCATCCGCGGGGCAGCGGAGGACGAACTCTTTGAAGAACGGGCGGTCGAAGGCGAGCTTCAGGCCGGTGTTCGCGGTCAATTGTTCGGCGGCATAGTGGGCCTTCTGGCAGCAGAGTTCGGCGACTTCGCGCAGGCCGTGAGGGCCAAGCAATGACAAGTACACCGTCGCTCGCACAGCCAGCAGTCCTTGGTTCGTGCAGATGTTTGACGTGGCTTTGTCCCGGCGAATGTGTTGCTCGCGAGTCCCCAATGTCAGCACGAAGCAGCGTCGTCCTTCGCGATCCACCGTTTCGCCGATCAAGCGGCCGGGCATCTGACGCAGGTATTCCTGACGACAGGCGAAGATACCCAAGTAGGGACCGCCGTACTGCAACGGAATGCCGAGCGATTGACCCTCGGCGACGGCGATGTCGGCTCCGTGGTCAGCCGGCCGTTCGAGGATGCCGAGACTGATCGGATCGAAGACGGAGATGCTCAACGCCCCACGCTGTTTCGCGGCGGCGAAGATCTCTCGCGGCGATTCGAGACAGCCGAAGAAGTTCGGATGCTGCACGATGACGGCGGCCGTGCGGTCGTCGATCAGGCGTATGACATCATCGGGATCGGCAGTCCCGTGTGGAGTGGGGACCGTGACGATCTCGGTATCGAAGTGTCGCAAGTAAGTCGTCAGTGTCTCGCGATACTCTGGATGCACCGAGCCGAGCACAATCACTTTGCCGCGTCGGCCGGTGACGCGCATCGCCATCAGCACGGCCTCCACCATCGCGGTTGCGCCCTCGTACAAACTGGCGTTCGAGACATCCATGCCGGTGAGTTGGCAGATCAGCGTTTGATACTCGAAAAAGGTCTGCAAACTCCCTTGGCTGGCCTCGGCTTGGTACGGCGTGTAGGAGGTGTAGAACTCACTCCGTCCGGCGATCGCATCGACGGCGGCCGGGATGAAGTGATCGTAGATGCCGCCACCGAGGAAGCTGACTCGTCCCGACGCGCCGACGTTTTGACGAGCGATGTCTCGCAGATGCGATTCCAGTTCGATCTCGCTCAACGGCGGCGGCAGATGCAGCGGGCGATCAAGACGCAACTCGCACGGCACTTGATCGAACAGCTCATCGACGGATTTCACGCCGACAGTTCTGAGCATCTCTTGCTGAGACTCAGCGGTGTTGAAGAGGTAAGGCACTCGATAACTCCCAGAATTCGCCAATGACGGCAATGCCGCAATCAAATCAGCCGGAACGCGCTAGCGTCCGGTTCGATAGCCGTTAGATATTCCAAACCGGACACTAGCACGCCCCGGCTGATTCGATCACTAAAACACGCGCGCAAAAAACTCGCAACTTTCGGAAACGAAGGAGTCTAATGACCGGCGGCGCATTGTTGCTCGTAAGCGGCGGCATCGAGCAGCGCGGAGGCTTCGGACTGATTGCTCAGCCGCATCTTGATCAGCCAACCTTTTCCAAAGGCGTCCTTGGAGAGCAGGTCGAGGTCATTCGAGATGTAGGGGTTCACTTCGATGACCTCGCCGCTGACCGGAGCGTACAGGTCGCTGACCGCTTTCACGCTTTCGATCTCGCCGAAGACGTCGCCGACCGACAGCTTCTTGCCGACGCTCGGCAGGCCGATGTAGACAAGGTCGGTCAACTCCTTCACGGCGAAGTCGCTGATGCCAATCGTGCCGACGTCATCCGCCAGTGCCAGCCACTCGTGAGTCGGAGCGTATTTCAAATGGCCCGGAGCCATACCGTATTCCTCTATGAAAAACGTGATCGCCTAGTTCAATGTTGCTTCTGCCTACGCAGCGCTGCTCGCCCTACCCCGCTGATTGTTGGTGGTGACTCATCTTGCCCACAAGGGCTGCGCACGGCCTCTCTGCCCAGAGATTGGAAGGCTATGCGGGATGCCGACAGTGCCAATCGGATTGCTGTTGATAAGCCTCCGCGATCGCGAGCAGGCGGTCTTCGGAATAGGCTCGGCCGACGAGTTGCAGACCGGTCGGCAAGCCCGCTTCGCCGAAGCCGTTGGGGATCGAGAGGGCGGGGATGCCGGTCGCGTTGCCGGCTCCGCCGATTTGACTGCCGGCCAGCCCCTTGCGGTACTCGTCCCACGGACGGTCGAGAGGATACGCGACCGAAGGCAGCGTCGGACTGATGACCGCGTCGAACGGTGCCAGCGCGGCGTCAATCTCACGCTGCATCACCGCGCGAATCCGTTGAGCATTGATGTAATCTTTCGCCGGGATCGTCAGAGCGGAATACAGACCCCAGCGATCTTCCTCGGCGGTCATCTCCCAAACTTGGCCGGTCTTCACGAGGTCTTCAAACGCGGCGGCCATCTCACACGAGATGATCAGCGAGTTGACCGATCCGTATGGCCGATCGGGCAGCTTGAACTCAGTGAGCGTGGCGAAGCGCTCCAGCACTTTGCGAGACGCCTCGAAGTTGGCTTGGACTTCCGGCTGCACTTTCGTGACGGCGTCGTCGAGCACCCCGATGCGGAACGGGCAGCGAGTTGGAGCGGGCCAAGCGGAAGGCTCGCGAATGGCATTGAGAATCGCGCGGCAATCCTCAGCGGTGCGAGCCAGTGGCCCGATCTTGTCCATCGTCCAAGTCAGAGCCATCGCGCCGCGCGCGTTGACGAGTCCATACGTCGGGCGCAGGCCGGTGACTCCGCAATTCCCGGCGGGGGTCATGATCGAACCCCAGGTTTCGGTGCCGATGGAGAACGGCACCAATCCCGCGGCCACCGCCGCGCCCGAACCGCTCGACGAGCCACCCGCCCAGCGAGTCTGGTTCCACGGGTTCAGTCCCGGCCCGGTGAACGTCGCGTTCGCTTGTCGATAGCCGAGTCCTCCCGCGATTTCGATCATCGCCAGTTTCGCGCAGAGGATGGCTCCCGCGTCGCGCAGTTTCTGAATCACCGCCGCGTCTTCATCGAAGACCTGACCGATGAACGGAGCCGCGCCCCACGTTGTCGGAATCCCCTTGGTCGCCAGCAGGTCTTTCGCACCGTAGGGGATGCCGTGCAACGAACCTCGATAACGACCGGTGCGGATTTCCATGTCCGCTTGCTGGGCTTCCGCCAGCGCGCGTTGGCGAGTCACCGTCACGACAGCGTTCAGCTTGGGACCAAGTCGCTCCAGCCGATCGAGGAAGAATTGAGTCAATTCGACCGATGAGAACTCGCGCGAGCAGAGTCGCCTGCCAAGATCGGCGACCGTCGCGAAGGCGAGGGAATCAGGAACGGGCATGATTCTGGATTCCAGGAGGAGGCTCTCCGCCATTCACGTTGAATTCGGTGTTCTGTGAGCCGATGGCGCTAGCCACGGGCTGCGGTGGCTGACGTTTGACGGCGAATCGCCCGACGCTAGCGCGTACGGCTCACAACGATCAGATTTGTAGTTCATCCGCAGTCGTCATTGAATCCGCAGGGGCCACGACTGCAATCGTTCCGGCGGGCCTTGTCCTGCGAAAGAGCCGTTTGGGCCAAGCGACGAAGGGATAGACTAATTGCCCGATCGCTCCCTGGCCCATCTGATCTCGGACACCCAGCGGGACCGAGCAAAGGCCAGGCATGTGATAGGTGCCGAATACCAAGTCAAAGACGGAGAACACCGTGGCGAAATTGCTGCCGGAACCAACCACGTCCCGCGCATGGTGCCAGCGATGCATCACCGGCGAGACGAACAAAAACCGCAATGGTCCGTAAGTCCACGGCACATCCGCGTGAATGAACTGGCCGTAAGAGTGACGGACCAAGAAAACCACCACGATCGACCACTGAGGAAACCCCATGACCGAGAGGCAAGCGATGTCGATCACGCCGGTCGTCACACGATTGATCGGATGGAACCGCCACAACGTGAGCCAGGTCATCTCGGTATCGCTGTGATGAATGGCGTGTGAGGGCCAGAGCAACCGAGTGTGCTCCAGACGATGCCGCCAGTAGGAAAAGAAGTCCCCCAGGAATACGGCCGCGAGCGCGGTCCCCCAAATGCCCACGGATTCCCAACGCTCGGGCGAGATGAGGATCAGGTCCAACCCGCGCACCGTTCTTTGGACCGCTTCGATCAGCAGCGCGATAATCGGCGCGACGCACACGGCGTCAAAAAAATAGAGCGAGAGGTTCACGCGAATTTCCCTCGCCGCCCGAATCCCCGCCGCGACCGCCTCCTTGCCTTTGATGATCACCGCGAGTGAACAAAACAAAGCGGCTCCCGAAAACAAGACTCGGCTGGCTTCCCAAAGCGAATGAGCGGCCGAGACGATCGCTAGAATGATGATGTCGAGCACACTGCCTCCGTGCGTCTGTGTGTCAGTGTCTGAGAAAGAGGACTCTCCGCCCTTCCCGTTGAAAACAAATCCGTGAGCCGCAAGGCGCTAGCCGCAGGTCGAAGGAGCCAACCTGCGGCTAGCGTCTTGCGGCTCACATCAAGGACAAGGCGCGCGGCTGGATATCGGCCCGACAAAGAACGTGTCAACAACAACTCGGATTCCGGTTCTGACGGTTCTGTCGAAGCGATTCGCAAAGACCTCGGAGGCCGAGCCGCTCGTGGAGAACTTGGCGGACCCGTCGAATATGTGAGCTAGAGTTTCGCCACGGAGGCTACCTCGAATTACTAGCACCTTCGTAGCCGCGTTCGCCAGAACGCGGGCGTCCCCCCGC
>JBJXEX010000516.1:0-4120 GCA_046156195.1 Planctomycetaceae bacterium
CATGCTCGCTCCCTCCTCCGTGAGAAAGAGAAAGGATCGAGATCTTGGCCCAGTTTTGCGAACCCAGTTTTGCGAACCCAGTTTTGCGAACCCAGTTTTTAGTACCTAGATTCCGTTAGAGTCAGAAAATCCTCTACTTGTCCGCCTCAATGCGCGGCTTTCACACCGCTACCTAGATTCCGTTAGAGTCAGGCAATTTCCACACGCGACCTCAGTGCTTCCACGTCCTCGCAGCGAGCCACCTTCAACGAGGCCAGCAGCTTGTCGAGCCGTTCCTCGATGAGAGCCTCCAATTCGTGCCGCGCCTGTTCGCTGACCTTCACGAGACCAGACTTCACGATGCCGAGTTGAATGAAGGCATGATCGATGCGGCGATCAATGTCCGACTCCAAATCGCGACGTGCCTCGGCTGCCTTGTGGGCCAACTCTTCCTGGAATTGTTGCGTCTGCTCCTGGGAAAGCTGAGCTCGGGTGGAGATCTCTTTCCCCAACTCCGCAAGCTTTTCGCGAGTCAAACTGGCGAACGCCATACCCAAATAAAGCGACTGCTTGATCAAATCGAACATCATCACATCTCCTGAAGTGGTTTCGAGGGCACTTCAAAGACGCCGAAGAAGCCAAGAAACCGGCATTGCTTGCAGACGCGATGCCGAAGAACGACGTCCCGCAGAATCAATGATGTTTTGCCCGATCCTATGTTGCCGCTCGCGATAGGCACTTTTGTCAACCACCGTGAGCTTGCGAGCGTGCCGTCGTGGAGCAACCTCGCTGGCCAACGAACTGTGCCACGACGCTCGGCCTCTCGGTGAATCCGTGCGTAGACGCCCATTGAACCCGGCTGCTGTGGTCGCGGCACGAACGTGAGGTTCAGTGATCACAATCATGCCTCCGACTGGTGGGAATCGGGAAAACAACGGATCGGGGGTGTCGTGTTTCAACGAATCCTCGATCCGCTCGACGTCGCCAAGAAGTACCCGTCTGCGCTGCCTGGGTTGGATGTGGAACGGCGTTTGCCAAGCTCTCTGAGCGTGTTTGGTGACTCACCTTTCCCGAAGGAGACTTGTGATGAAGACCGCTCGATGGAGTTGGAATTTATTGGCCGTCGCGTTGGTTTGCGCGGCCGGTCTGACAATGACTCAGTTTGCCGCCACTCAAGAGGCTCCGCAGAAGAAGTCCGATGCCGCTCAAAAGAAGAATGCTCCAGCCGAGAAGCAGGAGACTGAGAAGCCGACTCCGGCCCGGAAGGGCATCTCGATTTTCATGCGCATGAAGCTGGATGCCTCGCAGAAGATTCTGGAAGGGTTGGCCATGGAAGACTTCGAGTTGATCCAAGAGGGAGCCGCCAAGCTGGAAGACATGAGCGCCGCGGAGAAATGGCGCGTGACCAACGATCCCTTCTTTCGCGAACACAGCAATGACTTCCAGAAGATCACCAAACGGCTTTCCAAGAACGCCAAGGACGGAAAGCTGGAGGCATCCGCTCTAACTTGGCTGGAAGCGACCATGCAGTGCATCGAGTGTCACAAATGGACCAGAGCCAACTTAATCGCCGACAAGCCTGAGCGGTAACAATCGAAACGAATCCACTCCCCGAAGTATCATTCCATGAGGCCCATCATGCTCACGTTGCACAGCATTCTTTGCCCGACGGATTTCAGTGAATTTAGCGAGCGCGCGATCGGCTACGCCTGCGAGTTGGCGGAGAAGTTCCAGGCCGAAGTGCATCTGCTCAATGTGCTGCAAGACTACGCGGCCGTCGCACCCGGCTCCGGCGAGGTGTTCTTGCCGTTCACCGACTGGCTGCCGGAACTGCAGAAGCAATCGCAGGAACAGCTTGCCAAGCAACCGGGACCGGAATGGGCTGCGAAGGTGCAGGTCCATCGTACTACGCGAGTCGGCCCTCCGGTCGATGAGATCGTGAAGTACGCCAGAGAGCACAGCATCGACTTGATCGTGCAAGGGACTCATGGCCGCCGCGGCATCAAGCACATGCTGCTGGGCAGCGTGGCCGAGAACATCGTCCGCTATGCGCCGTGTCCGGTGCTCACCGTACGAAACCAATAACTGGACCGTCTCACGGTATGGAGCCGCGGAGATCATTTCTTCCCTAGTTGTGAAAGGAATCCCAATGAGCACTCGAACTCGCAATTCAAGACGAATGTTGGTCACCGGAGCGGTGACCTTCCTGGCCGTGGCTGTCACAGGCATGAGTTGGATGACTTGGGCCGCTGACGCACGCGAAAAGCCGAAGAGGAAAAACGATGCCTTGAGCCAGAAGATGCGACTGAAGCTGGACGCCTCTTCCAAAGTTCTGGAAGGGCTGGCGATCGAAGACGCGGAGTTGATTCGCGACGGTGCGAACGCAATGGCCGAACAAAGCCAAGCCGAGTTCTGGCAAATTCTGACCGATGCCGACTATCGCGACTTCACGCGGGATTTCCGCAGCTCGATGCGTCGCCTCAAGGAAGCCGCCGAGAAAGAAAACTTTGATGCGGCGGCTTTGGAATGGATGGATGCCACCAAGTGCTGCTTGGACTGTCACAAGCATGTCCGCAGTGTGAAGGTCAATCTGAAGAAGTGATGTTCTCGGACTGTCTTTGCTAATACCTCGCCGGCTCCGTGGGTGATTCGCACCCACGGATGGTGAGGACCGGATAAGCAGGTGGCCGTGCGAACGCGAGCCGGCGACATCACGCCGAAGACCAATTCATCGTATCGGCTACAAGCGAAGTACAACTTGTATGGCAGCAGCACACCGGCCGAGCAGCTTTCCACATGAGCCGCGAAGCTCACTTTCGGAGTGGTCTGGACTCATTAGCGACGAACCGGGCGGCGGCTTTCGTCACTGAGTCGGCCTTCTGCATCGGGGATTGGCACAGCTTTCAGGTTCGGTGGCTCGGCGGCGGTCCGCAGCACATCTCGGCAGTGGGAATGACATTCGACGCACGTCGAGATCAAGCCGAGATACGCGAAGGTTGCGCCTTCGAGATTCTGCTGATCACCGAACGCGGCCAGTTTGCGAGCTTGCCGACGAAACTCTCTGCGAAAATGTTCGTAGGTCGGATCGTCGTGAGCCACCCATTCGTTTGTCTCGCCGACTTTGACGAGTTCCTCACCACCCTTTTGGATTTGGGCAAAATTCTTCTCCACCAAGCCTTCGAGAACTTTCTGGGAACTCGCCAACTTCGCTCGCATGAGGATGTCTTCCGCAGCCGGTTTGGCCGGCTTCGGCTTCTCGGCAGCCAGCAAAGCAGAGAGCGCCAACCCGCTCAAGACAACGACGACCGCAACTCGCTTCATGACCTCTCCTCCTTGATTTGATCAACCTCCACACAACGCATGACGCGCGGACTTTTGTTGAGTTTCGGAAGTTGGTCAATGCAAGTTTCGAGTGAGCGTAATCGCTCGGTGTGCGGCGTGAGTGGATGTCGTTCCAAGCAACCCTGATCAATCTCAAACATCCGCCGCGTTGATCATCTCGTTGACGGCGGCACTGCTGCCGAAGACGAACAGACAATCGCCCGCGCGAAGTTCGGCGTCGCCCGGCGGCGGGATCAATTGCTGGCCGTCGGCGCTGCGCACGCCGAGGATCATCACGCCCTTTTCTCGCAGATCGGTTTCGGACAGACGCTTGCCGATGTAGCGGCTGTGCTCGTGCAGTTGCAGGTCCGCGAGTTCCAGATCGGTGCCGGTTTGGTCGGTGACTTCCAGGAAATCTTCGATGCTGGGGTGCAGCATGAAGCGCGCCATCTTCACGGCTCCGGTGCTGAAGGGGCTGACGACGCGAGTCGCTCCGGCGTGCTGCATCTTCTGCACGGCTTTGTCGTCGCTGGCGCGAGCAATGATCGGCAGCTTCGATTTCAACATCCGAGCGGTCAGCACGACGTAGATGTTGTCCGCATCTGTGCTGAGCACAGTGGTCAGCGCGTGAGCACGCTCGATCCCCGCGTGACGCAGCACGTCGTCGTTGGTGGCGTCGCCGATGACGTACAGCTGTTCTTTATACACAACTTCGACAGTTCCGACGCCGCAACGGCATGAGATTTGCGCCATGGTTTGAGGCAAGATTTATCTGCCACAAACGCAGGGAGCGAGTTGATGTGCGAAGGGATTGTCGATG
>JBJXEX010000013.1:0-11689 GCA_046156195.1 Planctomycetaceae bacterium
CGGCCGCATGAACGACGTTCGCAGCCGTTTGAACTCTTGTCCGCGGCCGTCCACCATCGGGAAATGGCTCCCAACCCTCGCAGTCTGCCACGTCATCGCCATCCCCCCTCGAAGACTGCCTGTCTCAGTTCCTGGAAGACTGCCTGTCTCAGTTCCTGGTTGGTTCCTGTCTCAGTTCCTGTCTCAGTTCCTGTCTCAGTTCCTTCGTCTCTGTTCCTTCCCCACTTCGCGAATCGAGCCGCGGCACGCGATAGCCGCGGGGGAATCTCGCCAGTTTTTCGGCCACGCATCGGCTGTCCTCCGAAAGTCCTGCCCCAGGACAGCCACGGTAGCCAGTCAGCCAAGAAGATTCATGCAGCCTTGCCGAAAGGACACGGTAGATTCGGGAGGGCGATCAGCTATGCCGCCGTTATCCGATTTAGGCGTCGAAAAAACTCTTTACGATCGAGTTCAGGCACTGCTACCTGCTGGTCGCCTCCAGCAGTCTCTTGAGATTGGCGGCAGCGTCACGCGTCTGTTTGCCCAGTCCGAGCCGGATGAGCGGCCACATCAATTTGCCCAACAGCGTCTTGGGCGTGATCTCGACGACGTGTGTGGTCACCGCTCCATCGGGCGCGGCGGCGACGCGCAAATCGACCGACACCTCGAACGCATTGTCGGTATATTTGCAGTGTAGCCGCTCACCAGGAGTGTGTACCAGAATCTCTCCGGCCATCTCGCTTTGCCGGCCGCCTTGCCGATACACGTAACGAATCTTATCTCCGGCAGCGTTCGCCCCAGAGCCGATCTTCTCTAGGCTCACGCACGGCGGCAGCCACTTCGCCGTCAGCGGCAGGTCATCGATCACCGCGAAGGCGCGTTCCGGAGTCGTGCGAACGGTTTCGATATGCTGGTAACGAATCGGCATGCACTGCTCCAAGGAATTCGCGGCTTAAGTTGCCCCCGGACGCTGCGGGCCTGACGAATTGCAATCTAATCGGTCCTACTCGATCGGTTAGACCGTGCCTTGGACCGAACCAACTTCGCGGGAGATGCGCCAACACGAATTCAATTGCCCGCCACGTTTCCGTCCAGCAGTCTACCGGCTCAGGACTGCCCGCGGCAACCAGATCCGCCGTTGCTGAGCGGTCCTGGAGAACACGACTCGTGCGGGACGTACCGATCGACGATACAGGGCTACGACAGGCACGAGCCCGCTACCACGAACCACCAGTTTCCTAATCACCGCTGACTTGCAGTCGCGCCGCCAACCAGCAGGCTTCAAGCCAGAGCCGCTCCTCGTCGCCAAGGATCAAATCCGCGACACGTCCCTCGACAACTTCGTACTCGGAATTCCAGCCAACATCGCCGCCACGCAGCACCGCCTTGCCGGTCTCGCGGTCCAACATGAACACCCACTGCTCGCCGTAGGGGTTCTCGAAGTAGCCGATGTAGCAGTTGGCCGCTTTACCATCGACGATCGGTGGATCACCGCAGGCGGGTGTGTGCTGGTTCCAGATTCTCAACAAGGGCTCGGACATGGCGGGACGGTGGTTACGGTGCAGTGGGGTTGGTGAGCGAGCTGAAAGCTTGAAGAGGTTAGGCGATGGGCTCAAACTCCCATACTGCGTACCCATCTCGCAATTCTCGCAACAACGTGTTCAGAAGCCAGCGGGGTATCTGGACCGTGCCGGCGTCGCGAGCCCGGCCCACAATCGATGCCATGTGCCGAGGTCGGTAACCCGCCGCTTCGATCGCCACCCGCGGATGCTCTCGCGTCTCCAACGGGTTGGGGGCAGTCTTGGCAGGGAGCCGCTCCTCCTTGAAAGCGAGGATGTTTGCGTCATCGATCTCCCACCAGCGTCCGGCGGCGAGGCGGAAGGCTCGGGTGTCAAAGCCGGCTCCCAGGAGGATGGTTCGGCGGGCTGGTTCCTCCTCGACAGAGCGACGAACTAAGTCATCGATGAGCCGGTGTCGGGCAACGTTGCTTGCCGATGGACCGCGAAAGCGGAGAAGCGGCTGCATCTCCGAGAGCGTGGCATCATCGAGAAATCTCGCGGCGAAGACATCGCCGCAAACCGGTCGCGCACTCGCAGCATCGGCCGCCCGAAGGGCGCAGCAATAAAAGGCGGTCCGAGCGATGGGTGCTAGGTCGGGCATGCGGTAGTAGTGGTGAAAGCAGACTCGACGGGGTACGGCGGAGCCCGCTGCAATCGATCCGGCCGTCCCCGGGCAGACAGATCGCACTTTGAACTGTGCCGCCTTCGCGAGCAATAGATCCGTGCAGATACCACTGCCCGCCAGGTCTCGCGGCGTGCAGTCTACTCGCTCGGGACTTCCCGCGGCAACTTTTCATCGTCTGTCTTGACGTCAGATGCCAGATCGATGTTGAGAGACACGGCTGCATCCCTTCCAGACTTCCACAACGCAGTAGGGGCCCGGCTCCGGCTTTGTATCTGAAAATCGGCGAGCCAATTCTATCGCCTCCGATTGGGTGGCGACCAGGCAGTAGCGATTGACCACGACCTCTCCCTCTCCCGCCTGTCCATTACACGACAACGGCGAGCAGCCCCTGCCATACCCACGAAGCTCAACGGCATCGCAGCCGATGCACTCGAAAGTCACTGGAAGCGGTTCGAGGATCTGCTCGGGCACTTCCAGTTCCTCGGCCTGTCCATCCCGGAACAAGATCGGCGCCATCCGATAGGCGAACACGTCGAAGTCGTGTCGCAGGTCAGCCGGCAATACTCGCAACGCCGACGCCAAGCTGTCGAATCCACCAAAATAGTTGAATGGCACTGCTTCATTCCAGGAATCGGGCCCCTTGGCGATGCAATTGCTAGCGCTGCAAATCTCTTCCACGGGGTCGGGCGATGGGAAGCCAGCATCCGGATAATCAGGATACGGTGATCGCCACTGAGAGCGCGTCATGCGTTGCTTGGGGAAATACCCGATCAGTACGCAATCCATGTGAACGCCATGTCAACGAACATCGCGGTTGTGCCGGTGGATTCTCTTTGGCTGCTCGTTTAAGCTGCTTAACCCAGGCCAGCGGCGTCACTGGGCTAGTTGCCGCCGCCGACAAGGCCCGGAAACGCGATGGGCAGCTCGAACCATGAACGACCCCGACCGAATCTGACCGAAGCCCGCACGGTCGCCAACCTCGACCACCCGCACATGATCCCGTCCATGATGTCGGCAGCACGGTTGAGTTTCCGTGCTACATCGTCTCCAAGTACATCGACGGGACGGATCTTAACAAGCGGCTCAAGCATTCCCGACTCCCGCTGTCCGAGACGGTGGAACTGGTGGCCGAGGCGCTGCACCATGCCCACAAGCAGGGGCTGGTGCATCGGGACATCAAGCCCGGCAACATCCTGCTCGATCGGGGCGGCAAGTCGTTTGTGACGGACTTCGGGCTGGCGCTGCGGGAGCAGGACCTGGGCAAGGGGCCGAAGTACGCCGGGACGCCCGCCTACATGAGCCCGGAGCAATCGCGCGGCGAACGGCATCGCGTCGACGGACGTTCGGACATTTGCACAAAGCAAGACAGGCAGACTCTCTTTTCATGATTTTCGCGGCACGACGTGGACTGCATTGTTGATCGAGATCAGCCAAATCGGCAGCACCTCATTCCTTCTCAGTTCCTGAGGTTCCGGGTTCCTGCGGATCGCTCGTGAAACTTCCGAAGTCTCAGACAATTCCCGTTAAGACTGAGACGACGTCGCGGTTCGCTCAACAGAACGATTTGAACGTTTTTTAAAATGGGGCTCGTTTTAACATTTTTCGAGGAGAATGCAGATGAATGACATTGTTGACACGGCCGTGGCCGCGGGCGCTTTTAAGACCTTGGTGGCTGCCGTCAATGCTGCAGGCCTGGTGGACACACTCAAAGGCAAGGGGCCTTTTACGGTTTTTGCCCCGACGGATGATGCCTTCGGCAAGCTGCCTGGAACCACTGTTGCGGATCTCCTGAAACCGGAAAACAAGGCGAAGCTGCAGGCGGTGCTGACCTACCATGTGGTTGTCGGAAAGGTCTTGGCGGCCGATGTCCTGAAGCTGAAATCCGCCAAATCGGTGCAGGGCCAGGATCTGGCAATTGACACCGCTGCCGGAGTGACCGTCGGCGGTGCAAACGTGGTGCAGACGGACATCGCCTGCACGAACGGTGTCATCCACATCATCGATGGCGTGATGCTGCCGAAGTAAGACGTTCCAAGCGGTTGCGATCCTAGGCCGTCAATGCCTGGTTCGCAACCGCTGCCCGCAACCGCTGCCGCGAGGTGGCTCGACATCTCGCGTGCCTTTTCCTGTTGGGAGAGACCTGAATGACCAAAATTCAACTGGCGAAACTTGGCTTTGTGATTGCCGCCGGAGCTTCATTCCTCTTCTCCGTCTACCTCTGGTTTTCGGGGAGTAAAGACGAAGGCGCGTTCGTGGGACTGTGGGTCCCATCCATCCTGAGCTTCGGCACCCTTATCTTGGGAAGAAAGTCGCATGAATGACATCGTGATATTCGGGGTTGGCGTTGCGGTGATGGGGCTTGTGATGGCGTCTGCCATCATAGCGCTAATTGCCAGCGATCATCCTGATGAACAGGAAGGCTGAGTCAAAGTCGAGCAGGTTGACATCGCCGTAGAGCGCCTGCTACCTGCGACCCGAGTCGGAATCGTGATCTTAAATCAGGTTCAGGAATACTGTGTCGTGCGCGCCCGGTTTGTGTTCGACGGCGATTGGATGGTTTGTCGAATTACCATCTGTTGTCCCCAGTCCGGCTCGCATGGAGCCCGCCCCTCGACACGGCCAGACCCATGCCAATCAACTGGTTGTCGTCGATCGGCATGGCGCAATGCGACGTTTTGCAGACTACTGGTCGGGATCCGTCAGCGGGGTCGCTCGAAGTTCGATCCGGTTTCCAAGCGAGGCGTGTATGCCACGGGTCAGTTCTGCTGCGGCGCGGAATCTCCGGCCGGGTCGGATCGATACTCGGCTTCCACGAGCCCCAGCGGCCGCTCTTGATCGCTCAGTGTCATCGCGTGCAACCGAGCGCGAACCATATGGAACTTGAGCCGAATCTCCTGACCCACGAGCCTGCTCAGGTCTGCATTGTCCGACCAGCGAACGGGATGGTCGAGGGCGTCTCCTTGGATCTCGCGAGCCTCGGCGACCGTGAAGCCAGAAATCGGCTGCCAATCGCGGGTCAGCACTTCCACACGGATTGAGCCTTTCCCCCAAGTCGCGGCGTTCAGGTACAGCCGGGGATGCGACACGAGCAGCGGCTTCGTAAGCACCCGACACGGTTGCGCATCGGGCGTGCCGGTTTCCAGCGAGGCGAATCGGTCGCGCTTCAGGGTCGCCAGCGCCACGCCCCCGGAGTAATACGCCGAAGTGCTTTCATCGACATCGTGGGGAAAGTTGAGGGCCGCGTAATAAATGTAGATCGTATTGTCGACCACGATCGGCCGGGGCTGCGAACAAGCCATCGCCATAAAGTCGTAATACCCGAGCGGCCCCGAAGGAATGAACGGTGTCCCCCGGCAGACTCGCGTGAAGTGGATGCCATCGCGGCTCGTCGCCAGATGAATGTCGATCGGCTGAGGGCGGCGCAGGTAGAAGATGCTCACGTATCCGACGTACGTCGTGCCGAATTTGTGGGAGCCGAATTGGTAGAGTTCGGTGTCGGCGGGATCATCCGCGTCCATGGCGAGGATGAACCGATGGTTCCTCCATTCCCGCAGGTCGTCGCTGTCCGCATAGGCGTATGAGCGGTTGTAGCGGTCAATGGGCGGCCGATTCCGATCACGGGCGTTGGCGATCATTCGCTCGCTGAACTCGGGAATGATCCGCCGGTAAATCACCCACTTCCGCTTCGACTCGTCGAACATCAAATCCATCAGACAGTCGTCGCCGTTTCCCGCAACATCGTGCGGCGTCTGCCAGAACGGAGACGCCGCGCACGACCAGTGAACGCCATCCGGCGAGGTGGCGATGTGCGCTCCGCGGCGGTGATCCTGCACGATCGCCAGAGCGACGTAATTCTCCGACGGGTCGCGCGGCTGCGGATGCTTGTTGACACCCCAGAAGAAAGCCTTTTTGCCTTGCGGCGCCATCGGCGTCGTCGGAATGACGTATTTCTCCGGACCATATGCGAGCCGGGTCGGAGCCTTCGGGATCAGGTCGCTGGCAAAGACGATGTTGTGGTCGCGGCGTCCCGCCACGTCGCACACTCCCAGATCGGGCTTCTCCCAATGAACGCCGTCGTTCGAGGTGAAATAGAGCATCCACGCAGCATTGCCGCCGACGTACCCGGCCTTCGCATCGCTTCCGGCCCGAGCCCACATTTTGAACAGCTTTTCCTCGGCGTCGTACATCGTGGTGTACGGTTCGAGATACGTTCCCTCACACCAGCGCTCCGGCCGGATCACGGGATTCAACAAGTGCTTCCTGGCCGGGTGCAGTTTCCGCGACACGCCAGGAGTCGCTTCCAGCAGTTGGTTGTCGAGGAACAACTCCGTCGTGAAGGGGGGCCGGTCGGCGGGCCTGCTCCGATCGGCCGCCGGCGCAGCGGTGTCGTCGGCCGAGGCGGTCTGCAAGGTCAATAGCGCCGCTCCCGCAGATCCAGCGGCCTGAATGAACTGGCGACGGTTCGATTTCATTGAGTGGTTCCTGGCATGTGTTTTCTGGCTTGACCAGCCTGTCAAAAAAAACGTGGGATAGGCTTCCAGCCTGTCGTGTTCATTTTTCTTTGGGAATCACAGGCTGGAAGCCTATGCCACGATTTGGTTCAATCAGTGAATTGATACGAGAACAAGTCGCCGTCGCGGAGCATGAAGTGCAATCGCACGTCCTGACCCGCAAGTCGACTGACATCGGTGGAATTCTTCCACGCGGCTTTTTGATCGATGGAATCGCCGAACAACTCGTCCGCGTCGGCCAGCGAAAAGCCGGGGATCGGCTGGCCGGCCGAGTCTTGCAATTCGACTCGCAGGTTGCCGGCCGCGGACGTAGCGTAATTCAACGACAGTTGCCGGCCGGTGAACTTCAGCGGCTTCGTTGTCAGTTCGCCGCCGGACAGCGGCGCGTGCAGTGAAACGAAGCCGTCGAGCCGAATCGAGTAGCGTCGCAGCCGGTGCATTTCGTCTCGCCACGCGCCTTCGTTGAAATGCAGCGAGATCTCGTTGGGAAGTCCGGCCACGTCGGCCTTCGTCTCAATCAGGCCGTAGCTCTGGTAGTTGTCGCCGTAGATCCACCGACCCTCCGCTTGCGGACCCGGACGCAGGAACGCCTCGTCCCAACGACGAAACGTCCGGCCGTCGCGGCTGGCGATGAGCAAACCGTCCGTCACTTCCGCCCCCGTGTAGGCATCGATCCCTTTCACCGAGGCCACGAATTGCGCCCGCGTCTCGATCGGTTCCAGACGTTTCGCATGCTCCGTCAGCGGACGAGCCACGAAGCGCGTCGGAAAGCCGAGCAGCAGATGCGGCGCGCGGTAGTACGGCGCGATCTGATTTGTGTACATCTGCTTAGGCGGCGAATTGGGATACGTCAGCCCGACCGGTTCGGACCAAGTCTTGAAGTCTGTCGAATGCGACATGCCGATCGAACGCAGTCCTTTGAATTCCCCTTCGCTGAAGTACCGGACATACATCGCATAGCGTTGCCGATCCGGATCCCAGAAGACCGTGTTGTGCGAATCGAACGCGCCCTTGGTGACGACCGGCCCGTCGCTGAGCTTCGACCAGCGAATGCCGTCGGCCGACTTGAACGTGAGCAGTCCTTTGCTGCTGGTCGTTCCGCCCACGGCCTTGTAACGCTGATCGGGCGGGCAAGCCGGATTCGTGTCTTTGAACGGAGCAAAGTTGTGCGTCTCGTAACCGCCGCGCCACAGGATGTTGTTCTCTTTCGTGCCGGTGTTGTTCATGGTCGGCGGCCAGTCGAACAAACCGAGGTTCGGCTTCACCCAATGAACGCCGTCGCGGCTCTCGGCGTAGCAGACGACTTCCGACTGAGCCTGCCGCAGCGGCGGAGGGTCGATGATGTAACGATGGCCTCGGTAGTACATCCGATAGACGTCGCCGTCCTGGAATACGGTCGGATAACCGCTGGCATTCCCTTCCCACGGCTTCTCAAACGTGATCGCGACTTCGCGCGGCGTCGGATGGTGCAGCCGCAATTCGGCTCGCCCATCGAGCCTCTCGATCAATGCCTGATCGACGAACAGTTCCCGCCGCGAGCCGATGTCAATCGTTTCGGCGGCGACGATACCGACAGGCACGGATATCGCAAGAAAGATGAAAATGCTGAACATCGTTCGCACGTTGTGCTCCTGAGAAATCAGATTCCACTTGGATTGCCGACATGAGTTCGGGCTGCACACGGCTCTGATTGTCGAACTCTTCCAAGTTGTGAATGTCCATCGCGCAGTCGAGAGGTCATAGCAATTCCCAGATTGGTGCTCCGTCGGGAAGGAGGGGAATCGGCCGGCCGGCGCTCGTCACGGTGTGCCGGGTCAAGTCGATTCCCAGATGGCGATAGATCGTCGCCAGCACGTCCGTCGGCGAGACAGGTCGATTGGTGGGAACCTCGCCGTTGGGGCTGGAGGTGCCGATCACCTGGCCGACCTTCAGTCCGCCGCCGGACATCAGAATGCTCATCAGCGAGCCCCAGTGATCGCGGCCGCCGGTCGCGTTCACGCGCGGAGTTCGGCCGAATTCTCCCCAGACCACCAGCAGTACTTTGCGATCGAGGCCCCGTTCGTAGAGATCCGCGATCAACGTCGAGAGCATCTGATCGAGCGGCGGCCCGGAGATGTCCATGCCGCGGGTCGGGCCGTCGGAACCGTCGGTTGGCCGGTTGTCGTTGACGATGTTGCGGTGCCAGTCCCAGCAGAGCGAATCCGGCGCGGTGTTGAGCGTGACAAAGGTGACACCCGCCTCCACCAACCTCCGAGCCAGCAGCCCCATCTGTCCCCAACGGTGCCGCCCATAGCGGTCGCGCGTGGCCGGCGATTCTTCATTGAGATCGAACGCTCGGCGTGCGGCACCGCTCGTCAACATGTCGAACGCCGATTGCGTGAAGCTGTCGATCCCGTCCATCGCACGAGTCGCATCCGCCTGACGTGCGAAACGATCCAGCCCTCTCAACAGCGACCGCCGATCCGCGACGCGCGACAGCGTGAAATCGTCCGCGAGTTTCAAACTGGATGCCGCGTGGCGAACTTTGTCCTGCTGAAAACTCTTTTGAAACGGGTCTTGCATGATTGTGAAGGGCGCATGTTGAGATCCGAGATGCGCGGCTCCCATCACGGTCGCAATCTCCGGATTCCGAGTCTGCTCTTCGGAGAGCAACACATAAGCGGGCACACCGAGATTCACCGCTCCTCGAAACCGCGAGGCGATCGCTCCCGACGACGGATGTGTGCTGCGATTGAGGTCTCCGGAATAGCCGGTCGAGCACCAGTGGGCTCCGACAAAATGTCCGTTCGTGGCATGCCGGACCGTGCGAATGACCGCCGCGCGGTCGAGAACCATCGCCGTGCGCGGCAACTTCTCGCAGCACAGAATCCCCGGCAGCTTGGTTTGGATCGCCGAGTACGGCCCTCGAATCTCGACGGGGGCTTCCGGTTTTGGATCCAGGGTTTCGAATTGACTAGGACCACCGCCTAGCCAAATCTGAATTACGGACGTGTTAGCCGTTGATCCCCCGGTCGACTCGGCGAACGCTTGCTGACGCAGAATGTCCGCCAAAGAAAGCCCAGCTCCACCGGCAATCAAGCTGGCCTGCAAGAAGCGTCGTCGTTGCGTCGCGGCGGGACTGTTCATGGATGACTTTCAATCGTCGAACCGGAATCCCGGATCACGTCCATCCGGAATGATTCTGCGTCTGGGTGACTTCAAAACAATTCAACCAACGGGCTTCCCTCAGATAGCAGATTGTAGGGGCGGTTCTGGTTGTCGATGACGTCCAAGTCGTGGATGCCCATCGCGTGATAGATGGTGTGGACGATGTGCTCCGGACCGACCGGACGATCCGCCGGATAGGCACCGATCTTGTCACTGGAGCCATAGACCTGTCCGCCGCGAATGCCGCCGCCCGCCAGTAGAGCGGTTTGACAGTGGGTCCAGTGATCGCGGCCCGGTTCTGCTGCACCGCTGCCTCCCGAACGAGGATCACCAAGTTTCGGCGAGCGTCCCATCTCGCTCGTGACCACCACCAGCGTCTGGTCCAACAGTTCGCGCGTGTGCAAGTCGTCGAGCAGCGCGGCAAACGGTTGGTCGAACTGCGGCAGCAGGTAATCCTTGAGGCAGGAAAAATTCTTCCAGTGCGTATCCCACGCGCCGCCGAGACAACCGCGCTTCTTGTCTTCCTCGTAGTCGTGGTACCAGTAGACCGTGACGAATGGCACGCCCGCCTCGACAAGTCGGCGCGCCATCAGCATGCTCATCGCGTTGACGGTGTTTCCGTATTTCTGGCGAACCGACTCCGGCTCGCGCGACACGTCGAAGGCCGTTTTCGATCCCTGGGAAGTCAGCAACGAAAGCGTCTTACGCTGATGCAGGCTGTAGTTCCGCACCGATGCGTTGCGTTCCAAGTACCGCTCAGCGTCACTGAGAGATTTCATCAGGTCGTGGCGACTCTGCAGCCTTTCGGCCGTCACATCGCCTTCAAGTGTCAGTGCCGGACTGCGAAAGTCGAGCGGAGCCGCGTGCTTGCCTTCGACATACAACGGGTCGTGTTGCACGCCCAACCGAGCAGCAATCGCACCCGGACGATGGATGCCGTTTTCTCCGGACTTCGTCGGCAGCCAGACGAGAGACGGCAGCGATGGATGCGCGGGCAGCTTATGAGCCACAACCGAGCCCACAAACGGCCAGTCATCCGGAAGGGCCAATCGAGAATTGGGAAACGATTCTCCCGGCGGATGTCCCGTCAGATTGTAGTAGTGCCCTGGATGATGGTCATTCGGGCCTCGGCCATGCTGTCCCAGCGAACGCACCAATGCCAAGTGATGCGCCTGCCGCGCCAAATGCGGCAAATGCTCGCACAGGTTGATGCCAGGCGCGGAAGTGGAAATGGACTGAAAGTCTCCGCGAATCTCACGCGGTGCATCGGGCTTCATGTCCCACAAGTCGACGTGCGACGGCCCGCCATTCAACCAGATCAGGATCGTGGATTTCGCCGATGCTCGACTGGCCGTCGGCGTCTCCGGCATGGGAGGTGCCGCGAGAGCGGTTTGCCCGCACGACGCCCCTGCGATTCCAAGGCCCGACGCGACCAAAAACTCTCGGCGATGGATGGCTGTGCGTTCCATTTTGCGATGTATTCGGGCAGTCGGCATCATGACGCGTTACCCGACCCTTCGGACAATTCTTTGATCGGCGGCTCTCTGGCGCAGCAGAGTCGCCAGACTCATGCCCCCGATTCCCAGCAAACCGGCATGTAGCGCCCCGCGACGGCTGATGGTCGGCGGATTCGCATGGCGGTGGGTGTTGTTGTGGGTCATCGAGTTCTCTCCAGAATTTCGACCATCATGCGATTTCAACAGGTCATTTGCACAGTCCAAAAAGGCTGGGCTCATTCTTTCGCCGTCGGTGGTGCGGCGAGCAGGTCGGGGTGCGGTGCGTGCGGGTAGGCCACTGGTGTGTAGGCGATCGCAAGTTCGGGCGTGTCGAGCTTTCGACCGTTTTCGAATTTCGAATGCAGCGCCCGA
>JBJXEX010000022.1:0-14485 GCA_046156195.1 Planctomycetaceae bacterium
CCGCCGCCCTGAGCGACGACAACCGCCTCGTCACTCATCTACAAACCCGACGCGGCTCCCCCTTCACTAGAAAACCCAAACCCCGCAAACTCTCGAAGGAAAAAATCAAAGGCTGACATGCACCCCAGCAGCACGCCATTACTCATCCCCAACACCGCACCATGAGCGATCACGACTCCCGTCACCACATTCGCCGACAGCTTCAACCAGATTGCCAGCGCTACGGCTCCGGTGATGCCCGCCATCAAGATCAACGGAACTACCAACAACTGCTTGAGCAAGTTGGCATGAGGCAGCCCGACATAAGTCACCGGAGCCGCCAAATAAAACAGACACCAAAAACCCGCGAAGCAAAAAATGTTGCGTCCCTGCTGAGCCGCCGACAGCGGGCAATCGTCATCAGACAGCGGATTCGATGCGGACATGTCTTCCTCCAAACCGGTCACGGCGATTTCTGAAACTCGCGCACTCGCCCCGCGGAGCAAAGCCGGGGCACGAGGATCTTCCTTGATCATTGGGAGTCGCGATTGGGGATTTCCATCCGCTGTTGCCTCGTTTTTAACATCTCTGCTACAAGCCCGCCCCTCTTCCGGGTCGGCGGTTTGCCGGCTGACTTCCTCTCGCCACACTCTGACGCCGCAGGTTTCTCAGGATGGGAAAGCCTCCGTTTCATTTGTTACTGACTTGTGCCGGTCGCAAGGTCTCGCTGGTGAATCAATTTCGCCAGGCGTTTGAGGACTTGGACATCGACGGCCGAATCATTGGTGTCGATTCGTCGTCGCATTCGGCGGTGCTGAGTGTGTGCGACAAGTCCTACATCATTCCGCGTTGCGATCACCCGGCGTATGTGCCGACGCTGCTCGATGTCTGCGAGCGGCATCGCGTGCAACTGTTGCTGCCGCTGATCGACGTGGACCTGCTGGTGCTGGCAGAACATCGCGAGCGTTTTCGCGAAGCCGGGACGCTGGCGTTGATCTCCTCGCTGCCGGTCGTGCGAATCTGCCGCGATAAAGAAACCACGTCGCGATTCTTTGAAGACAACGACATCCCGACGGTCCGCAACTTATCGGTCGAGGATGTGAGGCGGGGCGATCTGCCGTATCCCGTCTTCATCAAGCCGGCGAATGGTTCGGGCAGCCAGCACGCTTACAAAGTTCAAAGCCGCGACGAGCTGGACTTCTTTCTGCGATACGTCCCGCGGCCGATGCTGCAAGAGTTCGCGACGGGGCAGGAATACACCGTCGATGTTCTGTGCGACCTTAATCGCCGAGTCATCAACGCGGTGCCGCGCCGCCGGCTGGAAGTTCGCGCCGGAGAGATCAGCAAGGGTGTGACCTGCAAAGACTGGCGGATCATCCGGGCGACGGTCGATCTGGCGAACAAGCTCGGCGGAGTCGGGCCGCTGACCATGCAATGTTTCGTCAGCGATGACGCCGACACCAGCGTCCGCTTCACCGAGATCAACCCGCGAGTCGGCGGCGGACTGCCGCTGTCAGTCGCGGCCGGCGCGAATTATCCCAAACAAATCATTCGTATGGCGCTGGGACAGTCCCTAGCGCCGTGTGTCGGTGAATTCGCCGACGAGTTTTATATGTTTCGTTATGAGGAGGGGGTGTATGTCCCCGGAGCGTCACTCCAAGGCATCACTCAGTGCCGTGCTGCTTGATCTCGACGACACACTCTATCCAGAGCGTGACTTCGTTCGTGGCGGCTTTCGCGCAGCGGCGAAACTGTTGGCGGAGCGGCTGCCGTCGCTGTCCCGACGTGTGAGCGACCGCTTCGCGGCTGACGACTCAAAGACCTCGCTGGCGAGTCGGGTTGGTGTGCCTGCCTGCGACCTCCGGTTCGAACAATTGTTTCTGCAACATTTCGAGCAAGGGACGCGCGGCTCGATCTTCGACAAAGTGCTGGCGGACTTGGGGCTGCCGCACGAGGCGACGTTGATCGACGAACTGGTCCGAGCCTATCGCACGCACGAACCGCAACTGACGTTGTTCTCGGATGCCGACCGGCTGCTGACTTGGCTCGAATCGCGACAGGGACTCGGCATCCTGACCGACGGCCCGGCAGACGTGCAGCGTCGCAAGGTGAGAGCACTCGACTTGCCGCACCGAGTGGAAGCGATCGTCTACTCCGACGACTTCGGCCGCGAACATTGGAAGCCCTCGTCGATTCCCTATCTCGAACTCCTACGACGATTGCACGCCGAGCCGTCTCATGCCGTCTACGTCGGCGACAATCCGAAGAAGGATTTCGTCGGTGCCCGCCGGCTCGGCCTGCAAACCGTCCGCATCCGCCGGCCGAACACCGAACACGGTCACGCCGAACCACAACCCGGCTTTGAAGCCGATCACGAGATCACGTCACTCGATGCGCTCCCCCATTGGCTCGCCGCCAACACTCGCTCCGAACGACACGCCGCCTGAGTAGAAATGACGAATGACGAAATACCCAATGACGAATACTCTCAGTGAATAAGCTGTGGTCCGCAGCAAAAACATGCTTTGCTTGGTGACTCTTCGTCATTTGTCATTTGTCATTCTTTCGTCATTAGGTATTTCGTCATTCGTCATTCGTCATTCCCTCCCCTCGCTTCCAACCTGTTGACTCCATGCCACACACTTCCCGCCGACCGCGACTGGCTTATGTTACGACACACGCCATTAGCGCGGAAAATCTCATGAACGGCCAATTGACGTTTCTACGCGAGCGGGGCTTCGACATTACCGTTATTGCCGCTCCCAGCGAGTCGCTCGATGTTGTGCGCGAACGGGAACAAGTGCAGACGATTCCGATTCCCATCGAACGTGAAATTTCGCCGCTGGCCGATGTGCGAACGCTTACGAAGTTATGCAAGATCTTTCGTAAACTGCGGCCGGACATCGTCAACGCGGGGACTCCGAAGGCGGGACTGCTGGGCATGATCGCCGCCAAACTGACCGGCGTGCCGGTGCGGCTCTACACCCTGCGCGGCCTCCGATTAGAAACCACTTCGGGATTCAAAGAACGCTTGCTGGCTTCGACCGAACGACTCGCCGCGAGCTGCGCTCAGCAAGTCCTCTGCGTCGGCGAGAGCCTGCGGCAGGAGTACGTTCGACGCCAACTGGCCCGGCCCGACAAGACCATCGTGTTGCGGCACGGATCGTCGAACGGCGTCAACGCCGAGCGATTTCAATACTCGCGCGAGCAATGGATTCAGATGGGGCAACTCCGAGAGTCTCTGAACATTCCGGCCGAGGCTCCGGTGATTGGATTCGTGGGGCGGCTGACTCGTGACAAAGGGCTGGTCGATTTGCACGACGCCTTTCAGAGATTGCTGGTCGAGTTTCCCGAACTGCGACTCGTGCTGATCGGCTGGCCGGAAGAGGGCGATCCGATCCCACCGACGATTTGGCAACGTCTCGTCGAGCATCCGCAGATCATCCGCACCGGCGCGATCAAAGACGTGTCGTTGTATTACGGTCTCTTCGATGTCTTCGTCTTCCCGTCGTATCGTGAGGGTTTTCCGAACGTCCCGATGGAGGCCGCCGCCGCCGGAGTTCCCGTGGTCGGATATTCGGCGACCGGCACGCTCGACGCCGTGGCCAATGGCGTGACGGGCACGTTGGTGCCACTGCACGACTCCGCGATGCTGGCCGCCGCGACGGCCTGTTACCTACGCAATCCGCTCCTCCGCAGGCGTCATGGTGAGGCGGGGCGTCAGCGAGTTCTGACCGATTTCCGTCGCGAAGACCTGTGGCAGTCGTTGGCCGACTTGTATGGCCAATGGCTGAGCGAACGCGGATTGCCGTTCCCGAATTCCGTGGCCCAACCGACAGTCTCGTTGCGAAGGGTTGCTTAATGCTTGGTCACACCAACGAGTTGAGGTATCGCCCATGAAAACTTGGCTTTCCCAACCGTACCGAGCGTTCGGCAAGCGGCTGCTCGATCTCAGTCTTTCCGTGCCTGCTCTGATCGCAGTCGCTCCGTTGTTCGCGTTGATCGCGGTGCTGATCAAGCTGACGTCACGCGGGCCGGTGTTCTTTGTGCAGGAGCGGCTCGGCCGAGGCGGCACGATCTTTCAGACCTACAAGTTTCGGACGATGACCGACCGTAGGCGTGAGTCACATCAAGAGATCTTCGGAAAGACGGACGAGGTCACGGCGGTGGGCTATTGGCTGCGGCGATTCAAGCTCGACGAGTTGCCGCAGTTGTGGAACATCGCCAACGGCGACATGTCGCTCGTCGGCCCGCGACCCGCGTTGCCGAGCCAACTGGCCGAGTACACCGACCTGGCTCAGCGCCGATTGCTGACGCGGCCGGGGCTGACGGGATTGGCTCAGGTCCACGGCAACATCCATCTGACCTGGCCGGAACGCTGGGTCTATGACGCCGAGTATGTGTCGCGCGTCTCGTTCGCGTTGGATGTGTGGATCATTGTCAGAACGATCGGCGTGGTGTTGCTTGGCGAGGGACGCTTCTTGTCAAAGCCCGCCGAGCCAGCGGATCAAGCGGCGCGGCGTGCGGCGTGAGGCGTGAGGTCGACGTAGAACCTGTCCAACATTAACACCAAGTTTTGATGGGCGGGAATCTGTCTTTCTCCGTGCTCCGGCCCTGCCATCCGTGCGGCTCCAAACAGGCTTGTCGAATCGCGGAAAACGAAGTGCCGCACGGATGGCAGGGCCGGAGCACGGAGGAAGACGGTCTGAAAAAAACGCATTGGCTGTTTGCAGCCATCAAAACACGAAGTTGTACTTGGACAGGTTCGTACTAACCCGAAGCGCAAGCGAGGGCGAACGCTCCAGAACATTTCGTCGCGAATCAAGTCAAATGGACGTTCGCCCTCGCTAACGCTTCGGGTTAGTTGGAATCCATCCCGGCCACTGCGGGTCGGTCTCCCAGCGACGCAGCACTGCGTGACTCCAGTCCCACGAAAGGAAACCGGCGCAGCGAGTGGCGACGCATTGCTCGAACAACACTCGCGCGGCCGCACGATCTCCGCGAGCGAGCTGTCGCAGAGCGGCGAAGAAGAGCGCTTCGCAGCGATCCCAGCGCGAACCGCGGACCCCATTGAGCAGTTCGGTTTCCGACAACTCGCCGGCATGAAACCCGATGAGCCGCGAATAAAACGCCCCGCGCAGACGAGGCGGCGTTCCTGCCGAGCGGAGTTGACGACTCTCTGACCGCGCCGCCTCGGACTCACCCGAGAGCAACAACAGACACGGCCGGAAGTACGCCGTGAGTCCCGTCTGGTAACGCTGAGCCAACTCGTCATACGCCGCTCGCGCCGTCGCCGCGTCCCCCGTGTCGCGCAGCAGCAGCACGCGCAGAAAGGCTTCATCGGCGGTCAGCACGGCCGTCGCCGAATTCTCTGCCGAGTCGGCTGTCGTGCGCGCTTGCAAGACTCGCAGCGCGTGGGCCGATTCGCCTCGGCGAAACAAGGCCAGCGCGAAGTCATACGCGATCAGCGCGTCGTGATGCTGAGCCTCCGCGCTGCGCAGCAACTCGAACGAGGCCAACTCACGATCGGTCGAAAGCAGGAACAGCGCGCGGTTGTGAATGACCGTCGGCAGATGCCGAAACGGTTCGAGCGACTCGAAGTCTCGTTCGGCGGCGAGTCGTTCCTCGTCACGCTCGGCGAAGCGACCGGCGGCGGCAGACAGTTCGGCGGTGACGAGATGCGCGTTGAGGCTCTCCAGCAACGCGGCGGGATGATCGGGGAGCAGCTCGCGCGCGATCAACACATCCAACAGCGCGGCCTTGGCCGTCGTCAGGTCGCTGGTATCGAACGCCAAGTTCGCGCGGGCTTCGGCTCGGATCAATCGTGCGAGTGGCGTGTCGCGCCGCCGCACCGCTTCGGTCAAGGAACGCTCGGCCTGTCGGGGATCGAAATAGATTTCGGCTTCACCTCGAAACAAGAAGTCTTCGGCGGTCACGGGAATCAAACCTTCGGCGCGGTCGAGCAAAGTCTCATAGTTCTCCCAAGAACCGGCGGCGAGCTGCGCGGTCGCTTGCAAGGACAACGCCGCGACCGTTGGCTGGCTCGTCCGTGCCGCGGCTTCCAAATGCTGAATCGCCGCCGAGTATTCGCCGCGATGATACGACACTCGCCCACGCAGCAAGTCGAGCCACTCGGCCGACACGCCGACTTGCTCCGCGCGAACGATCGCCGTTTCAGTCGCCTTCAGGTCTCCGGTCAAGGCGACGACCAGCGCCGAGTCAATCGCCTGTTGCCGCTGCGCCGTCAATTCGGATTGTCGGACTCCACTCAATCCGAAGAGGAGCAACACGAGCACCGCAGCGCTGGCGATCGTCGTCGCTCGCGGTCGAGCCGCGATCCACTTCTTGCACCAACGCACCCATCGCGTGAGCGGCATCGGGCCGCGAGCCGCAATTGGCTCCCCATTCGCAAACCGTCGCAAGTCCGCCGCCAATTCTTTCGCCGTCGCGTAACGGTGACGCGCCTGCTTTTCGAGCGTCTTCAAACAGAGCGTCTCGAAGTCACGCGGCAGATCCGCACGCCAGTGACGGGGCGAGATCGGCTCGTCCTGTTGAATGGTCGCCAACAATTGTTCGCGCGACTCCGCAATGAACGGCGGCCGGCCGGTCACGAGTTCGTACATCGTCGCACCCAGCGAATACACATCGGTGCGATGATCGACCGCTGCTCCGCCGCGCGACGCGATCTGTTCCGGCGACATGTACGCCGGCGATCCAACCGCCTCGCCCGTGCGAGTCAAACTCGGCTGTTGCGCGAGTCGCGCTAATCCGAAGTCACCGATCAGCAAGCGGCCGTCGCAAGTCAGGAGGAGATTCGAGGGCTTCACATCACGATGAATCACGCCGTGCTCGTGAGCGTGCTGCAACGCATCGGCCACATCCGCCAAGTGGTGAGCCAGATTGCGAAGATCCTGTTTCGCGGAAACGGCAAGGCGCGCGGAGGGTCGGTCGAGAGATTCACCGTCGATCAATTCCATGACCAGAAACGGCGTGCGATCGGTGATGTGGGCCTGCAACACCGCAACGAGGTGCGGATGCCGCAAGCTCATCGCCGCCTGCGCCTCGCGCTCAAACCGTTGCAACGAGTTCGCCTCTCCGGCCAGCCACGGATGCAACACCTTGATCGCCACGGCGGTCGAGTCACTCAGTCGTCGCGCGGCATACACCGTCCCCATGCCGCCGCGGCCGATCTCGCGCAGCAGTTCATATTCACCGAGTGGCCGAGGCAGAATGTCAGTCGTCTCCGAGGCAGGCGATCGTGCGGCGTTATTCATTGGAACGCCGAGCATCGAAGCCGAGAACTGTCGGAAGGCAGACTGATTCTCCAAGAACTCGCGCAACTCATTCGCGATGTCGGGATGCCGCGCGAGAAACTCCGGGAGAGGTGGCGCACTGCCGGCATCCACGGCGAGCAGAAACTCCGCAATCGCGGCATCCACACGAGCTTCGCGGTCGGCGACCAAGTCGCTCGTTCCTGTTGGCGGTGTCGCACTCATCCGCGCGACTCCTGAGCCATCTGTTCTCGCAATTGTTGGAGTCCGCGCTTCAACAATCCGGCCACGGCGGTCGGCGTGCGCTGCAGGTGCTCGGCGATTTGAGCCAGCGACCAACCGTGCCAATGCTGCAACATCAACGCTTCTCGTTGAGCTTCCGGCAGCCGATCCAGCGCGGCCACGATTCGCAACGTCTGCTCTTCGTGCTGCATCGTCGCGCTGGGAGACGGATCATCTCCCGCCAACCATGCCGAGAGCCGCTGCGACGATTCGGCCAAGCACTGTTCCAAGGAGACCTCGCGCCGCGCGTCCCTCGCCTCCGTCGTCCACTTGCGAAGTTCATCGGTGAGATTGTTCGCCAAGATCCGCCGCAGCCAGGCCAATCGCTGGCCATCGTCGTGGGCTCGCAATTGGTTCGCCGCTTGATGAGCCTCCAACAACGTCTGCTGAATCACGCCCGACAAATCGACCTTCCCCCGCCAACGGGGATCGAGCTGAGCCTGCGCCAAGACGCTCAAGTAGCGCCGATAGCGTTCCAGCGGCAAAGCAGTTTCGAGCGGCGTCAGCGACATCGTGGCGGCCTTCGGGAAGGGCGGCAGCATATCGAGCCGAATGTCTCAGAAACACTTGAGGCCCTCTCCTGGCCACGGTTGGTTCGCATTTCAATCGGCGTCACGGTCGCTGCGCCATGAAGCTCACCGCCTCGGAGCATCGTGACGCACTACCGCAGGTCGAAACACGCCGCCTCGTCACTGTTGCGGACGAGCAGTCGCCCGCGCGAGACCACCGGATGATTCCAGGTCTTGCCTTCGATCGCATGAAACCGAGCCAGCTCACGCGGCGAGTCCGGCATCGCGGAGACGAGCACCACGTCTCCCTCTTCCGTCAGGATCAGTAGCTTGTCCTCGACCAGAGTCAATTGGCCGTAGCCGTAGCGGCCTTGTTTCCAACGGCGTTTGCCATCGAGCAGACTCAGACAGGTCAGCAGGCCATCGTCCAAGCCATACACGAAATCACCGCGCCGCACCGCACTGTTGAACTTCGTCTTGAATTGTTTGGACTGCCAATGTTCCCGCACGACAAACGCATTCTCACTCCCGGCAGATGGCTGAAATTCGAGCAACACGCTTCCTTGCCCGTAGCCGGAACCGATCAGCACGCGCTGGTTGTCCACAATCAGCGGTTGGGACGCATTGACCTTCGGCATGTTGGTCCAGCCGAAGCTCCAAGTCGGAAGCCCTGTCTTCGCGGATCGAGCGGTTAGCCCGACGCCGTCGTAAATCAGTACCTGTTGCTCGCCATTCAACAGGGCGAGTTGCGGAGACGCATAGCTGCCGAGTCCCGATCCGGCGGACCAAACTTTCTCACCCGTGTCGCAGCGATAGGCGATGACCGCCGATTGTTTGTCTTTGCTGGCGTCGTCGTTGCTGCCCGGATTGACGATGACCAAATCACCCACGATCAACGGCGAGCCGCATTGTCCCCATTCGAGATTTTTCGTACCGGCATCCTCCACGGTGTTGTGAGTCCACACGCGCCGGCCAGTCGCCGCGTCGAGGCAATTGAGGATTCCGGTCCCTCCCTGAGCGAAGACCTTCCCGTCATGCACGGTCGGAGTTGAGCACGGGCCAACTCCCCCTTGCGGGCTGCTGAAACGGACGCTGTCCGCGTGAGACCACAATTCGCGACCGGTCTCGACTTCGTAGCAGACACACAACTCGGTGTCGCCCCGTTGCTCCAACGTCCAAGCTCGCCGCCCGATGACCGCGAACGTGCCCCAACCGGAACCGATCGGATGCTTCCAGAGCTGTTTCGGGGGATTCGAGTTCCAGTCGGCTCGCAGTGATTCGCCGACGACCACGTCATCCCGATTCGGCCCACGATACGCCGGCCAATCCCCAGCAGTCGGGATCAAGCTGTCGCTCGCGGCTTCATCCGTTGTGCCGGTCGTTGCGGTGTCAGTTTCGGGACGCTTGGCCTCGACGCTCTTAAAGAATTCTGACGCGCGATCTTTGAGTGTCGGCCGCCAGCGCAGTGAGAATCGCGGGATCATCCCGCCATCGAACTCATCGAACCGGAACACGGCCAAACTCAAGAGGACGAGGACGGCCAACACGACAAATCCCCAGCCGCGAATCTGCCACAGCAACCGCGACCAAAACGCCCACCACAACAACAGCAGAAACAGGCTGAGCGGCCAAATCACAAACACGCAGGCCCATTCCAAGTAGGGCCGATTCTCGCCGAAGTAGAGCATCGCCGCTGTCTGCAAGACCGCACCAACACCCAACGCAACGCCCAACGGCCACCAGCGTATGTTGGGAGTGTGAGTTTCATTCGTCGCCATTGTCGTTGTCGTTGTCGTTGTCGTCGCGTCCGTCGCCATCATCGCATCTCCCTAGGCAAGAGTCGCGCGGATGATGATCCGATCACGGAACCACTGCAAGCGGGCCGCAAAACGGTGGCGAGGGAGCTAACGCGAACGGCGAATGAACCTCCCCGTAGCCGCACTTGCCAGAGTGCGGGGCTCCCGCGTTCTCGCGAACGCGGCTACGGTAAGAAAAGTCACACCATTCGCCTAAACCAGCGTCAGTCGCAAGGTGTAGTTGCCGATCGAGGCGTTGTTGTAAGTGGCCGCCTCGAAGTAGTAGGTGCCAGCGGTCAGCGTGATGGTGAGCAGGCTTGCGCGGCCGACTCCGCTGTCGTCGTCGGAGGCGATCTGCGTGCCAGCGGAGTTGTAGACTCGCAAGTAAGTGTCGAGGTCGTTCGGGCCGGAGAGGTCGATTCGCAGCGTGATGGTCGAGGCCACGACCAAGCGAAACATGTCGCGATCGCCGAGATAGTTGATCGCTCCGTTCGCCGTGGCGGTGCCGTTGCTGAGGGTCAGCAGCGAGGCGTCGGAGTTCTTCGTGTTGGCGTAGTCGTCGGTCGCGTGTTGCACGGAGAGCGTAAAGCTGCCGGTGTATTGATTGTTGAAGGTCGTGACTTCGAGGTAATGCGTTCCGACGGGCAGCCAGCGGGTGATGAGGCTGCCTCGGCCGGGGCCGCTGTCGTCGTCTTGTTGGATCAGCGTGCCGCTGGAGTTGTAGAGCTTCAGATAAGTATCGAGGTCATTCGGTCCCGACAGGTTGATCGTGAATTGTCCCGCCTGCGTGACCGCGATCTTGAAGACGTCTTTATCGCCGAGCGTTTCGATCGTGCCGGTGGCAGTCATCGTGGTGTTGGCGACGAACGCGATCGAAGTCGCCGCCGCCGTCAGCGTGTTGGCGTGATCGTCGGCCGGCGCGACCACGGTGAAGGTGACTCGCGGGGCCAGTTCGGAATATCCGTCGCTCGCGAAGAAGCCGATGAAATAAGTTCCGGCCGCGAGATTCCTTGCTCCGGAGCCGGCATTCAAAACCACCACGCCGCTCGTCAGCGATCCGCCGGCCGTGCGTGTGCCGTTCGTGTAATACCAAGCCGTCGATGAGACCGAGCTAGGCGTCACACCGGCGGGATAAATGCCAATCCAATCGTTGGCATGACCGGGACCGTTCGTGAACGTCACCGGAATTGCCTCGCCGGGCGCGAAGGTCGATTGGCTAAGACTGATCGTCGGCGACCCGATTACCGTCAGGCTGACGGTCGCCGTATTGCTGTTCAACGATCCGTCGCTGACTCGGTAATTGAACGAGTCCGCTCCTGAGTAACTCGCCGTCGGCGTGTAGGTGATCGTGCCGTTGCTATTGAGCGTCGCGGTGCCGTGAGTCGGCTGCGTGAGGATCGTCGGCGTGAGCGTATTCCCTTCCGCGTCGGTGTCGTTGCTCAGAACGCTGATCACGACGGAAGCATTTTGATTCAACGACGCCGAGTCGTTGTTGGCGACGGGAGCCGTATTGCTGGGGGGATCGACGGGAGTGCCGGGGGCGAGGTATCTCACGGTCAGCTTCGGAGGGGTGGCCGACTCGGACGAGGCGATGTCGTTACCGCCGGTCGTGCCCGCTCCCGGTTGCAGGAGCACACCGAAGTTCGCGGCCGGATTCGCCAGCCAGGCATTCAGCACCGACGTGATGTCGAGCGTCTGCCAACCGGAGACGTTGCTTGGCGAAGTCGTGATGACGTTCGTCGAGGCTTCGCTGCCATCAACCTGCACGCCGTTGGTCAGCGAGTTGAACGTGTCGGACTCGGTCCAGTTCCGCAGCATCTGATGGACAGTGAAGGACGAACCGGGATCGGTGAAATTCACGTCGAGCGTCGCGGAAGTGATCAACACTCCGGCGGGAATCTGTGTCGCGGCGGTGCCGAAGAGGTTGTCGAATCGCAGCAACGTCGCCGCGGGATAGGTCGCATTCTGGCCGTCGATGTAGAGCGTCGTCGCCGCTCCTTGCGAGATCGTCGGGAAGTCCTGGCTGATCATCGTGTCTTGCGTCCCCGCGTAGCCGCCGACTCCTTCTTGGAACGTGCGTGTCGTCTGCGAGGGAGTCACCTTGATCGAATACTGCCCCAAGCTGGCGTAGTCCGAGTATCCCGCGCTATTCGGATCGGGATTGCCGTCGCCGTCGATCTTCAGGAAGTACGTCCCCGCCGCGAGCGTTCGCGTGAAGCTGGCGGATGTCTCGTTGGTCGGGTTGCTCATCGCGATCAAAGTCATCGTCGAGTCATACAGGTCGGCTCGCACATCGAGGTTGCCGTTGGACTGAATCGGGTCGATCGCGATGTCCAATGAGCCGGCCGCGACGGTGAACGTGAACAGGTCGGTGTCGGTGTTTCGTTCGATGATCCCTTCGCCGAACAGGATGCCGTGCGCGTTGCCCAACGCCACGAGCGGCGTCGCGCGGGCAGCCACCGAGGCATGATCGTCAGCGCGATAAGAAAAACCGTTCTGCGTGCTGATGATGGCCAGATCGTCTTCGGGGTTGTCCGCCGACGGATAACCGCCGCTGCTCCAGGTGGTCATGGTGCTCGGGAAGATGTTGCCCATGATGGGGGACCATTCGGTCTCGCCGGAACCGTGTCCCTCGTAGTAGGTGCCGCCCGGTGTGCCTCCGTCGTGATCGAGATACAGAGCATGACCGACCTCATGCGATGCGATGCCGCCAACCGTGCGAGCGTTCTGCACCGTGAACCCGGAGTTCGAGAGATCGACCCACACGACCGCGTCGTAGCTCGAGGTGAAGCTGCCGGTCATGGCTCGGCCGGTGGCTCCGGTGTTGTATTCAATCGGGTCGCCAATCATGACCCGGATGCCCCACTCGGTATCGCTCGCGCCGACCTTGCGCAGCTTCTCGATGTTCGGCAGCTCGGTGGTCACATCGACGCCGAACGGACGGAAATCCTCGGCGACGACTTCCCAGGCTCGCTGAATCGTCGCCAGTTCGTAGTCGCTGAAGGCACCGGTCCCCTCAATGCTGAAGGGATTGACGTTGATCGTGCTGCCGCTGTTCCACGACGGGTCATTCACCACGCCCCCATCAAAGTCGAGATAAATCGTGTGCCGCGCTCCCGGCAGACTGTGCAGCGAAAACGTCTCGGCCAGCGGCACGATCGCGCTGACTCCCGCGCCATCAAAGCTGTCTCGAATGCTGAGCGTCGCGCTGCCGAGATCGGCCTCAATCGTCGCCGACGTGGTGATGGTGAGCGTCACGGTCTCGGTCGCTTCACTGAGCCCATCGCTGCTCGCGGCGATCACGATCGACGCGGATGACAGCCCGCTCGCAATCGTCACGCTGCCCGACAGCGCGGCGTAGTCCGTGCCGCTCGTCGCCGAACCGCCGAGCGTGTACGGCACCACGAGATCACCCACCGTGTCTGTCCGCGAGACAACGAACGTGGCGGTGCTCGAACCCTCGGTCGCGAACGGATCAGTCGCGGCCACCGAGACGATCGCTCCCGCGCGATCGACCTGCACGCTGAGCTTCGGCTTCGTCGTCCCTTCGGCCGAATCAAACTCACCGCCATCTGCACTGGTCGAGACCATCGCCCAACCAAAGTTGCTGGACGGGTTCGCCTTCCAAGCCTGCAACGCGGCAGTCACATCGAGCGTGAATGTCCCCGACGAACTGTAGGCCCCAATCGAAATGTCGGCCCCCGTCGCCGCTTCCACGCCATTGAGCTGAATACCGGAACCCAGCGAGTTCCAAGTGGCCGAGTCCGACCAGCTCTGCAACATGCGATGCAGCGCCATTCCGCCGCCGCTGTTGGTGCAATCGAACTCCAGCGTCGCGCCGGTGATGACATCGTCGCCGCGAATCTGCGAACTGGCCGTTCCGAACAGATTCTCAAACCGAATCAGCGACTGCTCCGTTGCCGCGCCAGCCGAACTGTTGTCGATCCACAGCGAGCCGACCGCCGCCTGATTGGTCGTCGGAGCCGCCGACTCGACCCGCGTGTCGATCGTCCCGGCATACCCATTGGCCCCATTCACGAAGGTCAGCGTGCGAGCCGACAACAACGCTCGCGATTCCAAACTCTCGACCATCCACTGAGCCGCCTGCGGTCTCGACGATTTTCGTTGTCCCCGACGATTTCCCGTCCCAATACCATTCGTCGCCAGCCGATTTCGCAGTCGCTTCATCCAGTGAATCATGTTGCCCGCCTACGTTTGAGAGAATTTGAGCCACGACACACTGAATCAACCAAAACGGTGTGACGAGTCCGCCAAAAGTTTTCAAATTTGCTTTTTTGGACTGCGGCAGCCTGCTGCCGCTTTAGCCTCAGCAGCCTGCTGCTGAGGGGGGAATGCACCCACCTAGATATCCAACAGCAGGCTGTTGTACGGAAAGCGGCAGCAGGCTGCCGCAGTCCAAAAAGGGGGTGAATGCACCCACCTAGCCCTTAAACAAGCGTACTTAAACTGGTTGTGATCGTAGTTTTGGCGGCGCAGCCGGGTACGGTCGACACGGAGTGCCGGTTTGATTTTCGGGTTTTGGCTCAGGCATGTTTCGTTTGGTTTCGGGGCTAGGCGGTGTGAGGCGGAGGGGCACCGAAGCATCCAGACTTCTGCGTCAGGCTGTTCACTATTCAAGTTCGTAGCG
>JBJXEX010000070.1:0-11618 GCA_046156195.1 Planctomycetaceae bacterium
TCGAAATCTCAAGAATCCCGTGTCACAACGATTCGCGATTGCTTTAGAGACGAACAGAATCTGTCCTCACCAGGAAACCCGCCATGAGCGAACCGCGACGCTGCCCGCAATGCGATGCTGAGATTCCACTGAATTCTCCGGCAGGTCTGTGCCCGCGTTGTCTACTGAAGGCCAACACCGACAGTCAGTCGGTAGAGGTGGCCGCCGAGCCGGCACCAACCAAGCTGACTCCACCCGCATCGGGTTTCATACCACCGGCAGTCGAGGAACTCGCTCCGCTGTTTCCGCAGTTGGAGATTCTGGAACTGCTCGGCAAGGGGGGCATGGGTGCGGTCTATAAAGCTCGGCAACCGGGCTTGGATCGGCTGGTCGCCGTCAAGATTCTGCCGCCGGAGATCAGCTACGATCCAGCGTTTACCGAACGGTTCCAGCGAGAGGCTCGCGCGCTGGCGCGATTGAGTCATCCACACATCGTTGCCGTGTACGACTTCGGAATGACCGAACGCGTTCAGGCGCTCTGTTACATCGTGATGGAGTTCGTGGACGGTGCGAACCTGCGGCAGGCCATTCAGTCAAAAACGCTCACCTCGGCCGAGGCGTTGGCGATCGTGCCGCAGATTTGTGAGGCGTTGCAGTTCGCTCACGACGAAGGGATCGTGCATCGGGACATCAAGCCGGAAAACATCCTCATCGACAAACGAGGCCGAGTGAAAATCGCCGACTTCGGACTCGCGAAATTGCTCGACCGTAGCTCAAGCGGCTCGCCTGAGTCACCGTCGCCAGCCTCACTGACCGCGACCAATCAAGTGATGGGCACGCTGCGATACATGGCTCCCGAACAGATGCAGGGTTCGCGCGCCGTCGATCACCGCGCCGACATCTATTCGCTGGGAGTCGTCTTCTACGAGCTGCTCACCGGCGAGTTGCCGATGGGCCGATTCGCTCCGCCATCGAAGAGAGTTCAAGTTGATGTGCGGCTGGACGAGATTGTGCTGCGAACGCTCGAACAAGACCCGGAGCAGCGCTATCAGCACGCCAGCGAAGTCAAAACCGATGTCGAACACGTCAGTCGGCACGACGCACTTCCTGTCAACGTGAGCAGCGATCTCGGCCAACCAACGTCAGTGCCACCGCTGACAGCCGCGACGCCCGCGTCTCAACCACGGCTCTGCAAACTGGCGGTCCTCTCGGCGGTCTGGGCAATGATTGGGTTGCTTTGTGCCGTGGCGATTTGTGTTTGGCTCTTGTCTTAAGGGGGACTCCAATGACGATCGTGTTGGGTTTCATGCTGTTCTCCGTCACCATCATCGGCGCGCCTGTCACTGGCGCGGTGGCCATCAGTCGCATCCGAAGATCGAACGGACAACTCACGGGGCTACCGTTTGCCGCGTTCGGATTGCTGCTCTATCCGCTGCTCATTCTCGGTTGTGTCACGTTTGGTTTGATGCATCTTGCGCAGATCACGATTTGGACCCAGCTCCACTCGTCTGCCACACCCAATACCTCAACCCATGCGCTGGCTCCGTCGGGATTCCCCGGGTTGTCTTTCATGCTGCTGGATTCGATCGCCGCGCTCGTCGCCTGCTTCATTGCTGGCCGTGCCGCGTGGTGGAAGATTGCCGGGACTCCCGAACCGAAGACACGAAAAGACACGGAATCGGTGCCGCTCTCGCAGCGCGAAGTCGCGGTGCAGACGTGGTGGCTCGCTCGGTCCAACGTCACGCGCAGGCTCTTGTGGGTCGCGTTGAGCTGCTTCTGTATGGGTTGTCTCTTTGCGTTTTTCCTGGTCAGCGGAGTCGTCGATACGGATCACAACTCACATTTCGAGGTCGGAGTTCTTGATCCGTGGTTGGTGATCGAATCGAATCAAGGCTACGGAAAACGCTCCGTCTCAGGGATCTTCCTGGCGTGGTCGTGGCTGTTTGGAATCGGTGCGTATGGATCGGGCTGGTTGTTGTTCAAACTCAAGCGAGTTTCCGTCACATCACCGAGTCCATCGAGTGGCATCAGAAGCATCAGCCTCTGGACGGCGTTTGCGGGCGTGGCATTGCTGTTCCTGTTGATGAATCTCGTTCGTCACGGCCTGTTCGATTCGGGGCCAGCGAAGAGGGCTTCGCAAGTTCCCGTCCCCGTTCCTCCGCTGGGGACCATCACGAGCGGCATCGGCGCGGAGTTCACTGTTCCCGCCGGTCAGGTGGCGGTCTTTGAAATCGTGACGCGCCGCGACAACGAGACCGTGCCTGTCCCCCCTCACTGCGGGTTCGTCATGGCCCCGGCGGACACTCCTGTCGCCGGAACATTTCGCTGGTCGCGTCAGTCAGAGGAAGGGGCCGCAATCGACCGCGGCAATCTCTGGAGCCTGGAGTTCGTGTTGAGTGGAGGCGGAAGAGGGCACACGGAGGCACGCCTCCTGCCGGACGAATTGAACGCGGCGGTCGGCGCGAGAGGTCTCTCATTGGGAGTTCTGGAACCGAATGAGGAAGCGATCCACTGGGGAAGCGCGGACGCAAACAATCTGCCGGCCAATGGACTGATCGGATTGCGAGTGACCGTCATGGCACACGGCCAGAAGACCGGTGGGTCCGGCAACGCTCACATCAACTGGCAGCAGCAGACGACACAATCGACCTCGCGCCGCAAGCTGCCCGGCGTTGCTCCAAAGGCACGCGCTTTGTGAGCCGAACACGCTTGCGTCGGGCGATTCGCGCTTTGTGATCAGAACACGCTCGCGTCGGGTGGTTCGCCGTCAAACATCACCCGCCGCGGCCCGCGGCTAGTGCCATCGGTTCACAAAGCGAGTCGGGCACTTTCACTTCCCGATTTGCCTGAACTTCAGCCGCTCGACTTCATAGACTAGCCTGTTGTCAGCGTCCGTCCGTCGTGATTTCGGAACAGCATTTCGAACGGTTTTCCCAGGCGAATGCCCTGCCAAAATCCATGAGTTCAATCCCGCGCGCTTTAGTCGGATGAACCCAATTTGTGTTGTGAGAACGCCCGCGATCTTTCAGCACGCCCATTGGTCTCGCGAAGGAGCCTCTTCATGTTTGGATCGAAAGTTCTTGAGGTCGCCGCCGGTCTGTCATTTGTCTATCTGCTGCTGAGCCTGATTTGTTCGTCGATGACCGAATTCATCAGCCGCCTATTTCAATGGCGTCATGAAATGCTGGAAGACGGCATTCGCGCGATGCTGAGCGATCTGAATCATCCTGCTCCGGCGGTTGCACCGGGTGTTACTGCTGTAACTGCATTAGCCACTGCCGATACCGCGTTAGCCTCGGCGAACGCTGCTTTCCAAACGGCTTCGGCCGCATTGGACCTTGCCCAATTGAATTTGGCGGCGGCTCCCAGCGCAGCGGAAAGGGCCGCCGCATTCGGCGCAGTCGCCACGGCAGAGAGTGCAGTCGCAGCGAAAAAACTCGAACTTGGAAAAGCCCGTGTGGATCGCGACCTCTTGATCAAGCTCTCTGAAAAGACGGCTGCGGCCAATCAGCAAGTGACCGATGCGACAATAACGGTCGCGGCTCTTCGTTCGGTTTGGACGTGGATTCAACGGCGAGTTGCCAAAACTGTTTTGGAAAGAAAGACGGCGAGACAGACGGCTCTTGCACATCAGATTTCTACATTCCAAGAGCTTCTCGAATCTCCTTTGATCACGTCGCTCGCAGGCAAGGGGAAGGTTTGGCTGGGGAAGCAAGATCAACGACCCTCGTATATCCCTTCCCGAACATTTTCACTCGCGCTCTTCAATCTGTTTGCGCCGACTGATCCCAATCAGCCCACCACGATTGGCTCAATCCGCGACTCCGTGGCTCACATGCAACCATCGGAGACTCAGCGAGCCTTGCTGGCGATGATTGACGGCTCGAAGAATGATTTGGAGGTGGCTCGCCAGAAGGTCGAACAATGGTTTGACGACACGATGGAGCAAGCCTCTGCCTGGTATCAGCGGAAAGCGAATACGATTTTGTTCTTGATTGCGGGGGTTGTGTGCATTGCCCTGAATGTCGATTCGATTGCGATTGGATCCGCACTTTGGCATGACGACAAACTCCGCGACGTGGTCTTCAAAGCCGCTCAAGCCGAGGTCCAGCACGACGTCAAGACGGCCGAGGCCGAAGCCGCCACCGCCAAAGCAAACGCCATTGCCAAGGAAAAGACGGCCGACATTGCCAAGGCCGCTGAGATCGCCAATGCGAATCCTGAAGAGAAGGCAACGGTCGCCAAGAAAGTCGCCACAGACGCTGAGTCCGCCGCGAAAACGGCGAACGAGGCGGCCGAGTCGGCCACGAAGAGAGTCGAACAGAAACAAGAAGAACTCACACCAAAAAAGGAATTTGAGAAGACACTCAAGGCGGTGAGCACACGCCAGAGCCAACTCATCAGTCTGGAGATTCCCATGGGGTGGTCGAAGGAAAAGGTGGAGCTATTCTTTTCGGCGAGCGTGAGACCTCTCGAAACCGTCGTGGGCTGGATCGTGACCATCGTGGCCGTTTCGTTGGGTGCGCCATTCTGGTTCGACGCACTCAACAAGTTGGTCAATTTCCGAGCCGCCGCCAACAAACCGGAAACGTCGGCCAGTAACAAGCCGCCGAACGCCTCAAAGTGAGGCCCGCCGCTTCGCTGTCGCAGCGTGAACATGGCCACCGGGACGAAATGGGAATCATTCAGACATGAAGAAATCCTGCGATCACTTCATTCGCGAGGCTTGGCTTCAGGAGCAAGTATCATTGGACTCCTTTGATTCCGAAATTTGTTGCAGTTGAGTCAAGTTTTGTAGCCACGCTCGTCCGAGTGATGGAGTTTTGGTGAATACTCGCTGAAGGCGGTTTCTCTGCGGCCTCTCTGAATCTGCGGGGGAATGACTTGGGATCTCCCCACAGATTCAGAGAGGCCGCAGAGAAATTTGTTCGGGACTTTGGTCTGAGGCAGAGCTTCGTTGGACCCGACGGGACTGTCGCAAGTGCCGGAAGCCGTCATAACGCAAGCGGGACATCTCGCCGAAAGCATTGTCGGTTCGTATCTCACCGGAGTCCCTGGTCTCGACCTGAGCTGGCTCCCAGCGACCGGAGCAGAATCGGAAATCGACTTCGTCCTGACCATTGGCCTGAAACGGATTCCTCTGGAAGTGAAGTATCGCCGACATCTGAAAGCCGACGACTTTGCGGGAGTGCGAGCCTTCTGCTCGCAGCCGAAATACAACGCGCCGTTCGGCATCGTGATTACGCGAGATTCATTCGCGGAACGCGATGGTGTGTTTTGCGTGCCGCTGTTTGCGTTGCTCGGGATTCGGTGAGGCGAGCGGCAACACCTAATCCGTATCGATTGCTAGGTTCGCCCGCACTCTGGCGAGCGTGTTGAATTTCTTGTTTAACCCCTGCGCCAACGGCGTGGGCGGATCGAGGAATAACGACTTACCTTCGCGCGCACGCCGATGGCGTGGCGGTTAAACAACTTTTTCAACACGCTCTGGTGAGTGCGGCTACGGTTTTTCTGAAACGTCAGCGCCCCAGTTCCTGAGCCAAACTTTCGGCGTCGTAAATCTTTCGCATCGCTTCCAGCATCCCGGCGGAGTGAACTGAGATGGCTCGGCCGCCGACGTCGGAAGAATGGCGGAATTCGTTGGCGAGCGCTGGGATGTTGGAATCGAAGATCAGGCCGACGAGTTCTCCCGCGCGATTCACGACGGGGCTGCCGCTGTTGCCGCCGACTCCATCGGCCGTGGCCGCGAAGTTGAGGGGAGTCGAAAGATCGAGTTTCGATTTGCGATCGTGCCAGGTGCGCGGCAGTTGCCACGGGACTTGTCCGCCGTGAGCCGCTTCGTGCTCGAACGCTTCGCCCATTGTCGTCCACGCCGGGATCTTCGTGCTGTTGTCGTCGAGACCCTTCACCGTGCCGAAGGCGAGTCGCAACGAAAAGGTCGCGTCGGGATAGACCGACGTGCCGAACTTGGCGAACCGCAACTTGGCGATCTCGGCATAGGCTTGGCGTTCGAGTTCTTCCACGGTGGTTTCAAACTCGCGACGGACCAGCCGCGAGCGTTCGTCGATGTCGCGAGCCAGCACGATCAGCGTGTCGGTCGAAGTTTCGATCCCCTTCCACCCGCCGGCCGCGATCCGTTTTCGTTCTTCCACATCTTTCAGCTTCGTGCCGTTGATGAGATCGGCCGCACGCGCGACCGGCCCTTTGCCGGCCAGTGCCTTTCGCAGAACGTCGGGTTCGTGTTCGAGTTCTTCCAGCAGCAACGCCAGCGAGTCGGTCAGCTTGGCTCGTTCGAGGTCTTCGTAGATCGGCGCGGGGGAGAAGACTTTTCGCTTGAGCGATTCGCGCCCGGAGTCGCGGTACTCGGCCAGACGTTTTTCGTTGGGCTTCTCGTCTTCAGCGGCCATGCGAACCAGCGACCGCGCGATGCTGAAGAGGTCCGAATAAAAGCCGGCCCCCGTTTCGAGCAACAGATGTCGCTTGAAGAGATGCGCGTGCTGCTCGTTCGCGGCGGCGATGCGGTCCCAAGGGTCGGGACCATTTAGTGAATCGTCGACGGTGATCGTGACGTTGAACTTCGCGAGGTTGCCGTCGATCGGGGTCGCATTGACGTTGATGGTGCCCGTCCGCAATTCACGCTCGGCCGTTTTCTTCGCCTCGAACAATCGTGGGTCGTGCAGCGACTGCATCTGACCGACGGTTCGCTTGCGGCTGTTCTGCACGGAGAACAAATCCTTCTTGGCTCGGCGAGCGAACTCTTCGCCATCGGCGGCGAATTGTTGCAGCAGGATTTCGCGACGACGCAGCAGGTTCAGCAACGCCGGGAAGCGAACGTCGCGCTGGAACTTCAACGCATCGACCGTCAGCAGCCGGCTGGTCCGAGCGGGATGGCCGGAGACGAAAATCAATTCTCCTTCGGCGGCACCTTTGGCGGACCACTTCAAGAAATGTTCGATCTTCACCGGCTGTCCGTTCTCGTAGACGCGGAAGAGCGCCATATCGAGATCGTGGCGAGGGAACTCGAAGTTGTCGGCATCGCCGCCGAAGAACGCGATCGAAAACTCCGGCGCGAAGGCCAGTCGCACGTCCGTATATTTCTTATAGCGATAGAGGTGATAAGCCCCCCCTTGATAGAGCGTAATCACATCGCTGCGTAGTTTCGTTTGCTCGGTCGATTCCTTTTCGATGTTCGCGATCGCCGCCTGTCGCGCGGCTTGGGCTTTGTCCGCCGGTTCGGCCGCGACCGCTTTGTTGACTCGATCGGTGACATCGACGATCTCGACAAGCTGATTGAGTTCCAAATCGGGGGCGGGGACTTCATCGGTCAGCGTCTTCGCGAGGAAGCCGTCCCGATAGTAGTTGTGCTCGGCGGTGGAAATCTTCGCGAGCGTATCGGCCGCGACGTGATGATTGGTCAGGACGAGTCCGCCGCTCGACACAAACGACCCCGATCCGCCAGAGTTGAATCGCACGGACGAGCGCATCAAATGGTCCGCCCATCCGGCTGGCGGCTCGAAGCCGTACCGCTCTTTCAGAATGTTGGTCGGCAGTTGGTTGTAGACCCACATCCCCTCGTCCGCGTTGGCCAAGCTCATCGCGGAGGCCGCCAGAACCGCGAGAAAAAACGTCCAACGTCGAAGCGTGAATGGCATCGTGAAAACTCCCAGTGGTTGTTTCAAAAGGAACCCGTCGTGAGGGTGAAGGCTCCAAAACGTCGCGCGGCAAATCAAGTCGGTTGAGCCGAGTCCGAATCGTGTCACTGCTCTGCAATCGGTGAAACGATTGTTTTCGTAAGAAGATTTCGGACGCTGATTCCCGGCCTCACATCATTCTGCCCTTCATCATTCTGCTACTCGGCTTTCAGCAGAATGATGGGTGGGCAGAATGATGTGAGGGCGGAAACGAAACAGACTTCTCGATCGCGGGCTTGGACACCCCGCGTTCTGGCGAACGCGGCTACGAAAGTGCTCAGTCGTCCGAAGTGCTGAACGATCACCGCTCCCTGACGGTCGCGGCTCTAAGTTTTCACAGCCGCGTGAAGAGTCTCAATCAGCGGGCGGAAGTACGAGTCGTGGCGGCTCAGCATTGAGCCGGAGATCCGGACGCGGATCGACGCGGTCCCTTCGCGCCCCTCCACCGACCAGACGTTGCCGGAGACTTCGCAGTCGTCGATCAAACGGCCAGCGAGCTTTTCGGTTTTCAATCCGGTGAAGCGGCTCGTGGCGACGACGAAGCCGCGCTCGCTGGCTTCGATCAGCAATATCCGAGTCGAGGTGCCGACCAAACCGCTCTTCCGTTCGCCGGCGGGTAGCACGATCTGTGCGGGCCAGGCGATGTCCGTGCCGGAGTACGCGAAGAGTAGCGATTCGTCAGTGGCCAACTCGGCCAACGCGACTTTGGCAACGAGCACGTCGAGGTTCGAGCCGGGTGCATCCTTGGGCACAAGCGAGGCGAACGCATCACCGAACTCGCGGTCGAGGAGCTTCTTCGTCTTGGCGAAGTCTTGGTCGAGAAAGACGGCGGTCTCCAGCACGATCTCGTCGGGTTGGACGTCCCACGGTCTCGCTCGTGCGGCGAGTCGGCACAGGTCGCCAACGTACTGCGTGACCGTTGGCAGCGAGACATCCAGGTCAGGCGGCACGAAGGCATACGGCGGGTCCGCGATGGTTGCTTCGAGCAACTCGCGGCGTTCATGCTCGTCGAGTTTGCGAAACAGCTCGGCGAAGTTCAGTCGTGTGCTGAGATCATCGAGCGGACAGCCTTTGACGCAGATCAAGAACGCGGCCAGCGAGGTCGCTGCCTTGAGCTGCTCGCCGTGAGGTTCGGCACTCCCTTTGTCGTGAGTGGTCGCTGGCAGCGTATCTCCGAGATGCAGCTTCAAGCCGAGACGCTTTTCGACCCCGCCGCGCCAGTCGTCAATCAGCTTGCGAGTCTTGCCGTGAATGAACGATTCAAAGAAGCGTTCCAGTCGCCGCGCGATTTGCTGGCGTTCTGGCAGAGTGAGCGTGTCGTGCGTCTCGGCCAACGGTCGCACGTTGTGATGCGTTGAGAGACAACGATAGAGAAAGACGCGGTCGTACTCGCTGCGCAAGTGCAGCGAACCGACCTCGCGCAGCGATTGAGCGAGGTTCTCGCGCGAGAGCGGGAAGCGGCTCATTAGGTCGGTCAGTTCGGCCGCGTAGACCCAGTTCGGGTCGCGATGCCGGAAGTCGCCGCCGTAGATGCTGGCCACCTCGAAGCCGATGACTCGCACGACTTCATTGAGCAACGCGACCGCCTGATTGTCGATCAGCCAATTCGCGGCCGCCTTGGTGCCACGTCGGCCAAGCTCCATCAGTGCCCAGGAGATTCCCAACGTCACCGGCGTCGCCCCGGCCAACCAGCGGCCGAAATAAGTGACCGTCTGCATGTAGCCCAAATACGGCTGCGCCGAGTTGTAAAGGTCATACGCCTTGAGCGCTCGCTGCAAGTAGCCGTGCAGCGTGTTGATGTTTTGATCCTTGGGACTGAGCGGCAACCGCTCCAACACGACGAGCAGATGCAGACACGCACGGCTCCCCGCGCGGAGCAATTGATCCAGACTGGTTTCGAGCAACGGGTTCTCGACGCCCGGTTGATAGACCTGAGCGACTCGAATGACGAAGGCGTGCGCATCGTCACGAATGCGGCGACCGTCGAGCTTTCCCTCCGGCTTGTAATGTCCTTCGCGGAGCCGCTGATAAAGCTGTTGAGACTCTTCCCCGATGATCTCCATGACTCGCTGGTCTTGAGCGGACAGTTCTCGCGGCGAAGCTTCAGGAGCTTCCGCAATCGTGCCATCGTCTGGCTGTGGGTATTCCAACCACTCGCGAAAGTTGACGAGCCGGTTGGCCAAGTGCAGTTCGCGTGTATCCAACTGCCGAGCACGATTCGTGAGTTGCACGGTCGCCGTCTCCACGAACTTGCCGATCTCCGCACGTCGCTCGGAGAGTTCCTGTCGCTCGGCCTTGATCGCGTCACGCTCGGCCGCCAGTTCCTGATCGACATCGCTGATTCGACGCCGAGCACAGACCGCTCCGGCCGCAGCCGTGAGGCCGACGACCATCAACGCCCCCTCCGCGATCCCGAAGGTCTTGGTCGCGATCAAGCAGACCTCCGAACCCCACGCGATCACTGCCGTGACCAAACACAACACAAACGTGGCGGAGCGAGATGTCATCGGGGGGCCTTGAAGAGGACGGAAATGAGACAGGAAGAATTAAGACAGGAAGAATTGGGACAGGAAAATGAAGACGACCTTGGGTTTCGTCGTTCGTTCGGATTCGAGCCTTCTTTGGCTTTCATCATCCTGTCCCAAATCTTCCTGTCAAATTCCCTTGTTGGATCAAAAGAGTCGCATCTGGCCAGAACTCGGAGTCGGATGCTTGAAGTACCGGGTCTCCAACGGCGGGCGTGTTTGATCAAGGCCGAGCTTCTTGGCGAAGACGCGAAACGTCTGCGCGATCTGGTCGGCGATTGGACCTTCGCCTCGGCGGCGCGACCCGAATTGCGAATCGTTCAGCTTGCCGTCGCGACATTGCCGGATCAGCGATTCGATTTTGTCTTTCTTCGATGGCAACGCTTTCGCCAACCAATCGGTGAAGATTGGGAGCACCGTCAGCGGCAACCGCAGCAGGATGTACTGAGCCATGACGGCTCCGGCTTCTTTCGCGGCGGCCAGGATCGCCGGGATCTCGCTGTCGTTCAGACCGGGGATCACCGGGCCGATCATCACGCCGGTCTCGACGCCGGCGGCTGACAACTCGCGAATCGTTCGCAGCCGAGCGTCGGGCGAACTGGTGCGCGGTTCGAGCGTCCGGGCCAACTCGGCATCGAGCGTCGTGACACTGAGCATGACCTTCGCCGTGCGTCGTTCGGCCATTGGTTGCAACACGTCGAGGTCGCGCGCGACGAGCGCGTTCTTCGTCACAATGCCGATCGGCTGACCGCATTCGGCCGCGACTTGCAAGCAACGCCGAGTCAGCTCGAATCGCCGTTCGATCGGTTGATAACAATCGGTCACGCCAGAGAAGGCGATCCATTCCGGCACATAGGCATCGCGAGCGAGCCAGTCGCGGAGTAACTCCGGCGCGCGCTCCTTGACCATGATGCGGCTCTCGAAATCGAGTCCCGCGTTGAAGCCGAGATACTCGTGAGTCGGCCGCGCGTAGCAGTACACGCAACCGTGCTCGCAGCCACGGTACGGATTGACGCTGTAACGAAACGGGATGTCCGGGCTGTCGTTCTCACTGACGATCGACCGCGAGCGATCGACCAGGAATTGCGTCTTCACTGGCCGCTCATCGGGCGAGTCGTCCGGGGCGAGTTGCTCGAAGTCCCGCTCGGCATGAATCGCCTCGAACCGATTCGGTGGATCGGCCTGAGCGCCTCGGCCATGACGTTCGAGATTGTGCGGCATGTTGGTGACTCCGATGGGACGACTCTCTAACCCGAAGCATCAGCGAGTCACCCACCGAGGCCCGTGGCTAGCCCGGATGATTCATCGTCGCCATGTAACCCGAAGCGTCAGCGAGGGAGTGGTCGCAGTTCTCCCTCGCTGACGCTTCGGGTTACATGCGGCACGCTGCGTCCTGCATGAGGAGGCCATGAATAATCCCGGC
>JBJXEX010000077.1:0-7909 GCA_046156195.1 Planctomycetaceae bacterium
CACGCAGCCAGCTTGCACCAACCGCGAGGCGGGATTCGAACCCGCTAAGCCATGTACTCCGCACCAGCATTCGCCGAGTCATCGTTGATCGCCGAGCCTAGGTCTGATTGGCCCAGGGAACCCACTCAAGAGTTCCTGACCACCGTTTCGTGAGACGGTTTGCATATTGGCCCTGATGTCCGCAAAGAAAAAGCAGCACCAAGTCGATGTACCACATCGCGAGACACCAGCCTTCATATTCTGAGCGATTGACAAGCGGGTCTTCTGGCTCTGGATGCACAACGCGGTTCCGAATGGCCGTTATCGCTGCCGGGCCGTCTATCCAGCGCGCATGTTTGTTTGAATTGAGATTACGCCTCAATGCTTCAAGAGTTTGTCCGATCGGTAGTGGTATCTTGCACGAAGCCAAGAGCTGTCGGAGACTTTCTGATGCCGTTTGCTTCTTGAATCGTGTTTTGGAAATTGTCTTCTTATCGAAGATGAAGAAATTCCACGAAAGCCGTTCGAGTGCCGCTTGGGCCAGCACCAAGCTCGAATCAATGCCGATGCCGTTACCGATTGTTGCACCAAGGTAGAAGTAGAGTGCCTCTCTGAGACTTCGATACCACAACGACGATTTCCAAAGTGAGAGAAATCCAGGGAAAACCTCACTGAGTATTTCGGAGTGGAGTGCATCCCACCAAGAACAAGAGTCGTACCTTGGCCCACATCCGATTCTCGGAAGCCCCCATTGTTCAAAAACTCGATTGCCACCCGCGTCAAAACCAATTGGCAACGCGACTCCTGCCCAACGACCAAGTGCGAATGACAAGAAGTGATGCAAACACTTCAAAAGTTCTTGAGCTGCCTCGCTGTCAAAGGTGGAGCCATCTTCACGTTCTACGGTGCCGACGTGCGTAATCGCGTAACCACCCTCAGATTTCAGTGACTTACACAATTCGGAAGTCGATTCCATTGCGGCGATCACTACCAGCCAACCGCCACCTCTCAACGTGACTTGTCCACATCCGTGGTGTGTCCGTTTCGTCTGCTCTTCTTTCACGATGATGTAGCCTTCTGGCCCGTGAAATTCGGGAAAGTTCAAGAGATGAAACATCATCCGGTGGATGTCATTCGTTGGCTTCATTGCCGGAACTATCGAAATAGTGGGTTCAAGAACGAGCCCAAGTTCTCCTCCCGAACTGGCAATTAAGAAATCGAGATCCAAGCCAAGCTCCTCCAGGAGGAGCTTGCACGTGCGGGTGTCGTCATCGACAAATAATTGCAACGAAAAAAATGGTGGAAGGAGGTCTTCGGGGATGCAAAACAGCAGACGAGGGGTTGGTGTGAAGCGAATCTTCACGGCGGCCGTTGCGGGCAAATCATATTCTTTCCACCGGAGCCTCACTTGAACCGAGCTGATTTCAATCAACTCGTTTGGCCGCGATTGCGAGTAAACCGGATCAATTAGATTCTTTTTCAGGTGCGGGCGTTGCGACATGATTGACCTTCAGTTTGTTTCTGCTTCTCTCACCGTGTAGTCCCGCCAGCATTTGCCGTCGAGTTTTCTGTTTAGCCGTACCGCGCCCGTCAGGAAGCGGCTTCGTTCGCTCGAACTGGCCACTCCCTAACGGTCGTGGTACGGAAATCAAAAGAGCCGACAAGTGTTTTTGCCGAGACGCGACATGTTACAGATGTAGTCCCGGCGAGCATTCGGCTCCTGTTCGTAGTCCCGCCTTCAGGCGGTCATTCCAAAGTCGTGGCGACGAGAATTGTGAAACGGTACTGCTCTACCCGCTGAGCTACAGCCCCGAAGATTTTCCGATTTCATCGGCCGAAAGTGGAACTGGTGGGACTCGAACCCACGACATGTAGTTCCGACAGCATTCGCCACAGATTCAAAGCGACGGCGACAAAAGGGCGTGAAACAACCGAGCTTTCGCTCGCCCGGCGCGAGTTGCCTCGCACCTCCGGGTTCGATGTAGTTCCACAGGGCATTCGCCATCGTGTTCCCAAAGTTGTAGTTGAGGGGTCGGGTGTTTGGTTTTTTGGAATTGGCGGGAAGAAAGCGTCATTCGTGAACCAAGTCGGACCCCGCCAATTTCAAAAAACCAAACACCCGACCCCGGCCTAAGAAAAAGCCACGACGACAAGAGAGACGAAACTTACGCGTGCTACCGTTACACCACGCCCCGACAGTCTCCTGATTGCCATCAATTGGGGGCGACGGGAATCGAACCCGTACTTCGTCCATAACAAGGATGTAGTTCCGCCGGCATTCCTCGTGGTTGTTTGAAAAAGGTGGGTCTCGCTGGTGCTCGACCCACCCGTCGTTTCTGCGTCAGCCTGGAAAGGCTGACCTACAAACTCACCTTCTCGATCATCGTCACCCAGTGGTCTTTGCTCGCCTGGCCCGAGGCCACGTCGGCGATCAACGAGAACACTTGATCGCTGAAGCCGCCGACGTTCGTGATGTCTTCACGTTCGGCCGCTTGAGTCGTTCCGTTCGGCTGGATGTCGATGCAGACCATCCGAGCTTGCGGGTTACGCGATTGGAACGTGAGCCACTGCTTCATGGTCTGCGTCGCGCTGCCGCCGAACATTCCGTGGCGGTTGCTGTCGATCCACGACTCGTTGTCCGAGACGTAGATCACCAGGTCGCCGCGAGCCTTGCGATCGTTCAAGAACCGCAGCGGGGCGCTGCAGTTCGTGCCGCCGCTCGGCAATGACGCCAGCTTCTGGGCGTTCGTCATCACCGAGTCGCGCGGATTCAACCGCACGTCGATCGCGTTGTCCGAGAACGGGATGACCTCAGCGTCCGGGTTCTTTCGCAACACGGCCGCCGCGACCAACGCCGCCACGTCCAAACACCGCACCTTCGTCGTCGAACCTTTGCGAAGACCAGTCACCGGCGACTGCATCGAACCTGACACATCCGGGAACACGAAAACCTTACCGGCCACGCGCGGCACATTCCGAATCGCGACTTCCATCGCGTCCTGCAACGATTCGCGGATCGCCGTCGGCACGTCAGCTCCGGCGTTGAGGTACGCGACCATCAACTGGTACGGAAACGCCTTCGCCTTTTCGATCAACGCTTCGTTGCGCAGCCGGTTGGCGATCTCGGCGACCAAGTCTTGATCGCCGAAAACGCCATGCCGAGCAAACGTGTTGAGGTTCATGCGCGTCATCTGCCAGCCTCCATCACGAGCGATCCGCTTCCACTGTCGCTGCGACAGCGGCAGCGCCGTCAACATCTGGAACGGCACATCCGGCGGGTCGAGCTTTTCATTGCCGCTTTTGACCGACCGCTTGAACTTCTCGAACTGCTGGACGATCTCCGGCAGTCCCGCCTCATCGACCTCGCGGCCGATGAAGTAGCCGAACAACGCCGCTCGCGACGCTGACGGCGGCTTCGGGTGAACCATCTTGATGATGTCCGCCAACGACGGATCGTTGCCGACCGAACCGTTGAAGAGCTGCTCGTCCGAGCGGCCTTCCAGCCATTGCAGGATCAGCCGCTTCGGCAACGTGCCGAGGCTCTTTCTGCCGACGGCTCCCGAGCGCATGATCTGCACGAAGTTGCGCAGCATCTTCGGCGAGTCGATCACGCGATCGAAGATCTCGGCCATCAAGCCCGGCGACTTCACCGACAAGACCGCGCACAGCAACGCCGGCAAGTCCTTCATGAAGCCGCGCTCGCGAGCATGCAACGCGGCCCGCGCAATGAACTCCGGTTCGACACCGTTGCACAGTTCGAGAACCTTCGCGAGTTGCTCGTCGTCGCTGGCGTAGAACGTCGAGTTCAAGCAGCCCGTCGATGCGTACTGAGCCAAAGCGTGCTTGCGGCTGAACGAGTACGCCGACCCGCCGGCTTCATTCACCGTGTTCGCCTTCGGGAGCAGCTTTCCGACGAGTGATTGGAAGAGCGTCTTGCTGGCCATGATCTTGCTCCTTTGTCCGTGGTCCGTGGTCCGTGGATTTGGAATTCGTTCTGTTGAGCAGTCGGCTAAAGCAGCGGGCGTGCCAATCAGTTGGACGTTCAAGACGTGAACGTCGTAACTGGATGCTCTGATTGATGGATAAGTCGCATTGAGCGTTCGCAACGGGTGATTGGCGACGCCGACTCGTTTGGCTATTCATATCCCATGAGATAGTCTCTTAGCCGTTGCGATTTACACGCCAGCTCTGAGTTTCCGAGGAACACGCCGATGGCCAAACAGAAAGTTGCCGCGCCGAAAAAGCTGTCCGCGGATCGGAACGTGTTGAATGCCGCCGATCGTCCGGACGCTCCCACGAAACCGCTCGTCGTCATCGGGTTGCTGGGAACGCAGCTCGACGGCGGGACGAAGCCGGAGCGTTGGGAGAAGTGGCGGCCGACTGTCTCGCTGTTCCAACGCGAGGACTTTCTGGTCAGCCGGCTAGAGCTAATCGTCGATCCGAAATTTCAGACGTTGTGCGATACCGTGGTTGCCGACATCCAACAGGTGTCACCGGAGAGCGAGGTGCGGACACACGCAGTCTCGTTTCGAGATGCGTGGAACCTGGAAGAGGTCTACGGAAAACTGCTCGACTTTGCCAAAGGTTTTTCGCCGGCGTTCAACCCAGAGGCCGAGGACTACCTGATTCACATCACGACCGGCACGCACGTCGCGCAAATTTGTTTGTTCTTGCTGACCGAGTCGCGTTACCTGCCGGGTCGGTTGGTTCAGTCGTCCCCGCCAGATCGCCGCCGACCGGACGAACCTGGCGAGATTCAAATCATCGACCTCGACCTGTCGAAGTACGACAAGCTCGCGTCGCGATTCGCCAGCGAGCAGCAAGAGGGCACGTCGTTCCTGAAGTCGGGCATCGAGACTCGCAGCACAAAGTTCAACCAGTTGATCAACCAGATCGAGCGTGTGGCGATTGCTTCGACGGAGCCGCTGTTACTGATGGGACCAACCGGAGCCGGCAAGTCACAGCTTGCGCGACGCATCTTCGAGTTGAAGAAACAGCGCTGCCAGTTGGCCGGTCAATTCGTGGAGGTCAACTGCGCCACGCTGCGAGGTGACGCAGCCATGTCGGCGCTGTTCGGGCATGTCAAAGGCTCATTCACCGGCGCGACCACCGACCGGGCCGGCTTGCTGCGCACGGCCGATGGTGGCCTGCTTTTCCTGGATGAGATCGGCGAGTTGGGAGTCGACGAACAAGCGATGCTGTTGCGTGCCCTCGAAGAGAAGCGTTTCTTGCCTGTTGGTTCCGACCGCGAAGTCGAGAGCGACTTTCAGCTCATCGTCGGCACCAACCGCGACCTGTGGCGAGCCATCCAATCGGGCAGCTTCCGCGAGGACTTGCTGGCCCGCATCAACCTCTGGACTTTTGAGCTTCCGGCATTGCGTGACCGCGCAGAGGACATCGAGCCGAATGTCCGCTACGAGTTGGACCAGTTCGCTCAACGCCGCGGTCTGAGCGTCACGTTCAACAAAGAAGCCCGCGAGCGATTCCTCCGCTTTGCGACCAGCAGCGAGGCGCATTGGTCCGGCAACTTCCGTGACCTCAACGCCGCGATCACCCGCATGTCCACGTTGGCCCAAGGCGGCCGCATCACGACGGAATTGGTGGCCGAGGAAGTCGCTCGCCTGACTCGCGGTTGGAGGACTTCATCTGATAGCTCGGTCGAGACCCGTGAGAATGTGTTGCAGTCAGTCTTCACTTCCGAAGAACTCGTCGGGATTGACCACTTCGATCGAGTGCAACTTGCCGAAGTGATCTCCATTTGCCAGCGCAGCCGCACGCTTTCTGAGGCTGGCCGCAAACTGTTCAATGCCTCTCGCCAGTCGAAGAAGATCACCAACGACGCCGATCGCCTGCGAAAGTATCTGGCGCGCTTTGGTCTGGATTGGGGACGAGTTCAAAACCATCGCGATTCGGCAACCGACAAGCCTGCTGAGCCTCGAATGTCTGGTCCAGTTCACCGTCAGTCCCGAGAGCGGCTTCAGTAATCCGCCACGTCGGAACGCAGCCGTTCCGCACCCCTTCGAGGATGTTGACTGTGGACGGACCTGCTCCGGGGTTTCACAGAATCATGCAGGTTTCGAAGTGCCGCGTGGTGATCCCTCGCAACGACATCGGGCTGGGGCTGATCGAACTCGTGTTGAGCGATTTGGACAGCTTGCTCGAAGTCGTCATCGAGCCGTTTGGGATTGATGACCGTGTGGCACGAGCCGTTGTGCCTCCTTCTGTTCCCCAGAGTTTGCGCTGCTTGCAAATCATCTCGCTGAACCCGATACTTTTTCGCAGTCGCATCGGGTTCGTTTTGCGGGCGAAAGTCGTGTTGCTTCCCACGAATGTTCTTGGGTCGGCGTCCGGAAAGAGCGGAATGCCAGGGTAGGGTTTCTGTGGATTTGTGGGATTTGTGGGATTGGTGTTGGAGGTGTAGCTCAGTTGGTAGAGCAACGGACTTTTAATCCGTAGGTCGTGGGTTCGAGTCCCACCACCTTCACTCGGTTCCACAAGAGTTTGCGTCGATCCGGTGAGGCAGTGTTTGGGTCGTTTCATGTTGGTTTCACTTCCAAGCCCGATTTCAGGCTGTCTCGCCAATCCTCGGAAGCGTCGGGACAAACAGGTTCGAGACGGGCTTCTGAAGCCGCTGAGCCATGTTGACGTAGCCTCTGGTCGTGACGAGCGACTGGTGTTGCATCAACGCCTGCAACTCGAACAGGTCCATCGAAGCCGCGTTGACGGTTGCAAAGCCTCGACGCAGGTCATGGAAGCCATACCAGCCGCCGTTCTTGCCGGCTTTGGGCATCGGAGAACCGTCCGCCAGCCGTGCGGCCTCTTGGATGCGTCCAAACTCGCTCCAGAGCGTTCGATTGTCGTAGTGCCACGGGAAGACCAGCGGGCCGAATGAGCCAGCCAGCGGACGAAGGTGCTCGATGACGAGCGGGTGAAGCGGCAACAACTGGTCCCGTCGCCCTTTGTTCGTGTCGGTTCGATTGAGTGCCGTCCCCGCCTCGAAGTCGATGTCGTCGAGCCTGAGCCTCATCGTCTGGCCAATCCTCCAACCGGTCATGTAGAGCAGCACGAGCAGCCCGCGCCACCACTCGGCGGGCGTGACGTTCGGAACGTCGGCGGGCATCGTGGCGACTTCGCAGGCTTTGAACATCGCCGAGAAGTGTTCCAGTGAGACGAACGTCGGGAGTTTCTGTTGCAACTTGAGGAATCGCATTCGGGGGACTCGTTCAGTAAATCCCTTGTTTCTCAACTTGTCCTTTGAGTTGATGAACCCAAGCCTTCTTGGCCGTTTCAGTCAGTGCGAGCTTTCGAGGGCCGTGGAACCGTGAATTCGAGTACCACCAGAGAGCCGCTCGCACGCCGCCGCGAGACCGCGAATTCGTCGCCTCAATGTTGCCGGCTCCGGCGGAATTCCGGCGAACGGTGTTCGACCGACGATTCGGCTTTCCACACGCTCAAAGCTGCGTTTGCAAATCGCCCGGTTGCGGATTCAGCAACGCCAGCATTTGTTCGGCGAAGAACTTGTGTCGGCGTTCGATCGTGTCTTTGGCGTGGGAACCGGTCTGAGTCAACTGGCCGTACTCGACCCAGAAGTCACCGCGCCGGGCCTTCCGGTCCTGAGTGACGTTGAGGCGGAACGATTCCATGGCGCTGGACAAATTCACGGCCAATTCTTGCTGGTCATGATCGAGCAGACGATCAACCAACAGCAAGAGGTGGATCGCCTCATGTCCCACAATCTTCTTCAGATGGCCTTCACCAACGGCGATTGAAAGCGTGAGGGTGAGAATTTCTGACTCGAACGGAATCTAGTCCTTAAACAAGCGTACTTGAATTGGTTGTGATCGTAGTTTTGGCGGCGCAGCCGGGTACGGCCGGCACTGAGTGCCGGTTTGATTTTCGGGTTTTGGCTCAGGCATGTTTCGTTTGGTTT
>JBJXEX010000091.1:0-15243 GCA_046156195.1 Planctomycetaceae bacterium
GTCAGAAATGGCTGGCCATCGCTGTCTGGACAACGCGCCGATCACCCAAGAGAGCGATCTTCGACCGCACGCCAACAATTTTTCGTCAGACATTCTCGAGTAGAATGAATTTCCGAACGGGCACTAGTTATGAATGGGGCAGCCGTCTGCTCCGCTCCCCCAAACGTCGGGAACTTGGAGTCGGTCCTCGGAGAGTCGGTCTACTGCGCCGCCGCCAGTGTCTTTTTCCAATCGGAGTACAGGCTGCTTTCGCGATAGCGGCTGAAGGCTCGGCCGGCTCCGACGATCAGAAACTGCATCCCGGTCTTCGAGCCGGAGAAGGCTAACTCCGACTGCGCAGCGAGCGCGAACTCGGTCGCTCTCATGCGGTGGCTGGAGGATTTGTTGGAGCGCTTCCCCTCAAAGACGATCGTCTTGGCGGACGAGCCTTTGTCTTCGATCCCCCAGAACTTCGCGAAGCTCTTGGCATCGGTGACGCTGGCGACCGGCTTGCTGTTGGCTCCCAGCCACTTGGTCACGCTGTAGACGTTGTTCTCACCGGACCACGAGCGATCCTTCTTGGAGTTGTCCGCGACGAGCAATGCTTGGCCGATCCAATCGGTTTTGAACAGGCAGTTTTCCGCCGTGATTCCGATCGGTGTCGTGATCGACGGCGCATGGACGACGTTGGTCCCTTGCACCGAACAGGCGCGGAATTGGAGTTTCGTGTCCGCGTCCTTCGCCGACGCATGCTTCACGACCGACACGCATTGATCGCTGAAGAGCAAGCAGTTCTCGATGCCGAGTTCTTGCGTTCCACTCGCGGCGATTTCGATGGCCGCTCGGCCGCCTCCGAGCAGACAGTTTTGCAGGTGCAATCGGGACGGTTCGGTAACTTCGATCAAAGCGACTCCCTTGCGGCCCTCTTCGGTGATCGAGCAATTCAGCATCCGCACCGATCCTCCCGCGACTCGCAGCGCGGTCCACGAGACCGTGGCACCGATCTCCGGCGGATCGAACTCGAATTTCAAACCTTCGAGCGTCACCGACGCGGCGGTTGTCTTGAGCAGGTAGCGAGCGTCCGGGTCTTTGTCTGGCCGTGAGCGAACGCCGCGCGCATCGAAGCCGACGTCATAAACGAACGTCGGCAAGTAGCCGTGGCCCGCTTCGATCGTCATGTTCTTGTCGAGCAACACATGCGGCAGCTTGAAGGGACCGTCTCCCTCAATACGCAAAGTCTCGCCCGGTTGAGCCGCTTTGATGGCTTCCTCCAGCGTCGCGAAGCGCGGCTTGTCGGCACGGCCGCTGAACACGAACGCCTTCTCCGGTTCCCCTTCGAGCAGTCGCGAAATATCGCTGCCGAGATTCGCCTTCCGCAGGAACAGAATGGCGAACGACGTTTGCGAGAGTCCCTTGTCGTTATGCACCTCTGGCCAAGAACCGTCCGGCTGCTGCGTCTTGATGAGGATGTCCGCTCCCTTCGCGAACCAATCGACGCCGCCGATTTTCTCTTGTCCGAGCAACACGCCCAGCCGTTCGATGGTCCACAAGAAGTACCGCGCTTGATCGCCCCCTTGCACGAACTCGCCCGCCTTCACGAGTCCCTTGGCGAAGATCGGGTCTTTCAAGAGCGTGCTTCCCTCGTCCGATTTCTCAGCGACTTCGGGGGGCGTGTCTTTCTTTTCGTCGGGCTTCTCGACTTTCTTTTTGTCGTCTTTCTTCGTGGAGCCGCTCGTCGATTTGGGAGTTCCGCTGGTGCTCGGCTTGGTCTTGTTGTCTCCACTGAGTTCCCGCTCTTCCAATTGCTTGCGGAGCTTGTTGGCTCGCGCGACCGTCAGCGAGAACAGCCCGGCGAACGTCATTGCCGAACCGGACGGATTCGGAACCGCCGCTTTGTCTCCCTGATTGGCGACCGCCGAGGTGTAGGGCCAACCCCCATCGCTGTTCTGCGTGGTCCGAAAGCGCCGAGCGATCGCCGACATCGGTTGGTCGATATCCATGCCCGTCCGCGATGCGGTCCACAGCCCCAGCACCGCGAACTGAGTGCAACTGTTGTCGCCGACCCCGTCGGGTGCCTTCGGCCGAGATTCGGGATTCGTCAGGATCGACGACGTGATCTTCGCCGGACAGGTGTAGCCCCAACCGCCTCCGACGTTCTGTCCCGCGATCAACCGCGCGCCGAGATCGCGAATCGCCTGTTTGTTTCCGTACTCATCCAACCGGGACAAGATCACGATCGCCAGCGCGATGTCATACGTCGAACCCAATTCCTTGGTGCTCTTCCTGACAAAGCGGTGCCCCTTGTCGATCACCGGATCGGACTGCGGCACGCCGTTCTCCAGCAATGCCAGCGTGCAGAGCGCCGTGATCCCCACTTCGTGAGCGGGAAACTCCCAGCTTCCATCATCGAGCTGTTTCGACTTGAGAAACTCGATCCCTTTCAGCCGGGCCTGAGTGATTTGAGATTCATTCGGCGCGGGAGCCTGAGACCAACCGGCATTCGGCAGCGTCGAGACCATCAAACAGACGAGACTCGTGATTCGCATCCACATAATTCGCTCTCACTTTCCAGAAGTCACAAACAGGTCGCCTGAAGCGGGCTTGTTGATTTGCTTGTGGCGCACGCGGCTCGCGTGCGAGAAGTCGCCAATCCCACTGACCACCACGAATCGCACACGAGCCGCGTGCGCCACAAATCAATATTTCGGCAGACTCTTATCAATCTCAATCGCCCATTGGTCGATGCCGCCTTCCATGCTTTGGGCTTTGGAAAATCCTTGCTGCCTCAGCCAGTTGGCGACTCGCAAGCTGCGACCGCCGTGATGGCAATGAATGACGATGTCATCCTCGCGATGCGCTTCCAGTTCGGCCAACCGATTCTGAATCTCGCTCATCGGCAGCAGCTTGGCTTGGCTGATGGAGACGGTCTGATGCTCATTCGGTTCGCGGCAATCGAGGAAGACGAATTTGTCGCTGGCATCCAGCCGAGCTTTCACTTGAGCACAGGTCACTTCAATCGGCGCGGGACTTTGCGGAGCAGGCATGCTGTCAAATCCACCTTTCAGATTCATGAAGGAAGCTCATCTCCTGGCGACGGCCTCGTACGAGCAGCCGGGGATGATAGAACGAACGGTGGAGTTCAGGAAACAAACTCCGATATCGACGGGGCCTCGCGGCCACGTTTCCCTCTCGCTGGCGCGAAGCCTAAAGTGGCCGCCCCCTGGAGACCTGCTTGCCTCCGATTTGCCCGCCACTTTCCGCTCAGGAGTCTGCCATGTTGCGCTGCCTTGGATTGTCGATCGTTGCTGGTGTGGCGTTGTGGTTGGTTCTTGGAGTCGGGTCTCGTGCGGCGGATTCGGTCCCGACGGAAGCCGAGTACAAGTCGGCTTGGCATAAGCTGACCGTGCCGGGGACTTGGGATGATCAGTCGAACGGTGTGCTCGCCAAGTTTGATGGCATCGCGTGGTATCGCGCTGAGGCCATGATCCCGGCCGAGTGGCAAGCGACTCAGATCACGCTCGCCACCGAGCAAATCGACAACGCTCACGAGGCGTACTTCAACGGCGTGAAACTCGGAGGCGCGGGAACCTTTCCTCCGAAGTACGCCAGCGGGTTGAACGAGTTGAAGCGATATGTCGTCCCCTCCGAACACATCCGCTTCGGTGAAGCCAACGTGATCGCAATTCGCATCTACGACCACGACGGCAAGGGAGGCTTCAAAGGCGCGGCTCCCAGTGTCAGCGCCGGCGGGCAGACGATTCGCATGGAGGGGAAGTGGGACTTCAGAATTTCAAATCACAAATCTCAAATCACAAATCTCAAATCCGAAATTGATGCGGCAGAACTCGCGTCTTTCGCCGCGCGAATTGATGACTCAAACAAAGACAAGCTGCCGAGTACGCCCGCCTCCTTTAGCAAGATTCTGGTGTCTCCATCGAGTGCGCCAGTCGGGAAGGCTCCGGCCGATTACTCGCCGATCGTGCCGCCGAACGAGGCGCTCAAGACTTTCACGGTGCCGGAGGATCTCAAGCTCGAACTGGTGCTGGCCGAACCGCATGTCAAACAGCCGCTCTACATGACGTGGGACGAACGAGGCCGGCTGTGGGTCGTGCAGTATTTACAGTATCCGTATCCGGCCGGGTTGAAGATGGTCAGCAAGGACGTCTTCTGGCGAGCGGTCTATGACAAAGTCCCGCCGCCGCCGCCGCTGGGTGAGCCGGGACTCGACAAGATCACGATCCACGAAGACACCGACGGCGACGGAGTACACGACAAGCACAAGACGTTTCTCGATGGACTCAACATCGCCACGAGTTGTGCCCTCGATCGTGACGGCGTGTGGGTGATGAATCCGCCGTATCTGCTCTTCTATCCCGACAAGAATCACGACGACGTGCCCGACGGCGATCCTGAAGTTCATCTGCAAGGCTTCGGCTTGGAGGACACGCACTCGGTCGCGAACTCGCTGAGGTGGGGACCGGACGGTTGGCTCTACGGCTGCCAAGGGAGCACGACGAGCAGCGCGGTGATGCGGCCCGGTCTCGACAAGCTGCCGGTGCATTCGATGGGACAGCTCATCTGGCGCTATCACCCGGCCACGCGCCGCTTTGAAATCTACGCGGAAGGGGGCGGCAACTCGTTCGGCTGCGAGATCGACGCTGAGGGCCGAGTCTTCTCCGGCCACAACGGGGGCGACACGCGGGGCTTTCATTACGTTCAGGGAGGCTACTCGCAAAAAGGTTTCAATAAGCACGGCCCGCTGTCGAACCCGTTTGCTTACGGCTACTTCGCCGCGATGGGGCACGCGAACGTGCCGCGGTTCACGCACAACTTCGTCATCGACGCCGGAGCCGCGTTGCCCCACAAATATCGAGGCCACTTGTTCGGCATCGAGCCGCTGCAAGGCCGAGTGGTCGAGGCCGATTTCCAGAACGACCGCTCGTCGTTCAAGACGAAAGACCTGGGCTACTCGATCACCTCGACCGATCCGCGCTTCCGGCCCGTCGATATCAAGGCCGGTCCCGACGGAGCGATCTACGTCGCCGACATGTACGAGCCGCAGATTGCGCATCGGCAACACTTCCAAGGCTTGATCGACAAAGACAACGGCCGCATCTACCGGCTGTCGGCGAAGAGTTCGTTGCTGTCGAAACCGGTGGACCTCGGCAAGCTGACGACCGCCGAATTGGTCGAGCACCTTCGCCAGCCGAACAAATGGCAGCGTCAACAGGCTCTGCGGCTCATCGGTCAGCGGCGCGATCGGTCGGTGTTACCGCTTTTGAAAAAGCACATTGAAAACGACAGCGCTCGGCGCGGGGCTCCTGACCCCGCCGACGGTCGGCACGGGTCTCCTGACCCCGCCGCTTCAAGCCAGTTCGCTCTCGAGTGTCTCTGGGCGACGTACCAACTCGGCGGACTTGACGATGCCTTTGCGCAGAAGTGTCTCGCTCACAACGAGCCGCTCATCCGCGAGTGGACCGTGCGACTGAGCGGTGACATGCCGCTCGATCTGGCTGCGGCGGCGAACTCGACCGGCCGCACTGTGCCGGGACCGCGTGAAGCTCAGGACGCGCATCTGATGGGACATCGCTTTGCCGAGACGCGCACGTCGATCCCGCTGGCTCGCAAGCTGGTCGAGGTCGCCAAGTCCGAAACTTATGTCCGAGTCCGCAGCCAACTGGCCTCGACCGCCAAACGTCTGCCGGCCGATCAAGCGCTGCCGCTGATTGATGTCTTATCAACGCACAACGAAGACGCGGATGACATTCACATCCCGCTGCTGTTGTGGTGGGCGTTGGAGTCGAAGGCGACGAAAAACTCAGCCGCCATTCTCGGCTTGTTCAAGAATGCGGACGCTTGGAAACGCCCGTTGGTCGAGAAGCATTTTGTCTCGCGCACGATGCAGCGGTTTGGTCAGTCGGGGACGCGGAACGATCTGCTCGTCGCGGCGGAGTTGTTGGCGAAGGCTCCGACGGCCGAGCACAAGCAGGAACTTTTGAAGGGCTTCGAGGCCGCGTTCAAAGGCCGTCCGCTGAGTGGGTTGCCGGATGAATTGGTGAAGGAAATTACTGAGGCTGGCGGCGGATCGTTGGCGTTGCGAGTTCGTCAGAAAGACGTGGCTGCGATTGATGAGGCTTTGAAGTTGGTCGCGATTGAGGCTGACGCACGCGAGCCGCGTGCGCCACAGACGAAGGCTGCGGCCGACGAGGCGAAGACGCGACGTGTGGAACTCGTGCAAACGCTCGGCGATGTGCGGCCCAGCGGTTCGGTCAATGTGCTGCTTGCGATTGCGAAGACCTCGGCGGACAACGAGGTCCGGTCGGCCGCGTTGACCGCGTTGCTTGGATTCAACGACGAGCCGATTGGCTCAGAAGTGTTGACGGTCTTCTCGACTCTGCATGACGACGTGCAATCGGTCGCGCTGACGCTGCTCACCAGCCGCGCGGTTTGGGCGAGGCAGCTTTTGGAAGCGATCGACTCGGGCAAGCTCAAGCACGACGTGCTGCCGATCGACGTCGTCCGCAAGCTGACGTTCCTCAAAGACGACAAGCTGGCCGCGCTGGTCAAGAAGCATTGGCCGAAGCTCGAAGGGGCCAGCACGGCCGAGATGCAGGAACTGATCGCTCGGTTCGCATCGGTCGCCAAGTCGGAAGGGGGTGAGCCGTTCGAGGGGAAGAAAATCTTCATGCAGTCGTGCGGCAAGTGTCACCTATTGTTCGGCGAAGGAGGCCGCATCGGTCCCGACCTGACGACATTCAAACGGAACGACGTGCAGCACATCCTCACGAACGTCATCAACCCCAGCGCCGAGATTCGCGAGGGCTTCGAGTCGATCGTTGTCATCACGACCGACGGCCGCACCGTGACCGGGTTCCGCGCCGATCAAGACGCTCGTGTGTTGGTCGTCCGGGGCATCGACGGCCAGAACATCACGATCGCACGCGACAGCATCGAAGAGATCGTCCCGCAAAAGAAGTCGCTGATGCCGGAGGGGCTGCTCAACAATCTGACCGAGGATCAGGTTCGCAACCTCTTCACCTACCTGCGCGTCGGCCAGCCGTTGAACTCGCCGTGAAACGAACGGCAGATGAGTGAGCCGCCGGCGCTAGCCGCGGGCCATTCGTCGGAATAAACACCACCGTTCGGCCCGACGCTAGCGCGTTCGGCTCACTGGCCCGACGCTAGCGCGTTCGGCTCACGTTAGATATCCAAGTCATCCACTTGGCTGGCCTCGTCCATAATGATGCGGTATCGCTCGCTGGGGTCTTTGCCGAGGAGTTCGGAGAAGGTCTTGTCGGCGTCGAGTTGGCTTTCGATATCGACTCGCAACAGGATGCGAGTCTTGGGGTCGAGAGTCGTGACCTTCAATTGTGACGCCGTCATCTCGCCCAAGCCTTTGAAGCGGCTGATCTCGAAGTTTCGATTCTTGGGGAGCGTGGCGAGGATCTCTTCGCGGTGCGCGTCGTCGCGGGCATAGTGCGATTCCTGACCGACGGCGATGCGATACAGCGGCGGCAGCGCGAGGTACAGCTTCTCGCCCCGAATGAGCTGCGGCATGTGACGGAAGAAAAACGTCAGCAGCAACGTGCTGATGTGATAGCCGTCGCTGTCGGCGTCCATCAGCAGAATGATCCGGTGATAGCGGAGCTTGTGCATGTCGAAGCCGGGTCCGATCCCGGTGCCGAGCGTTTCGACCAGATCGTGGATTTCCTGATTGCCCAGAATCTTGCCGGTGGCGAGCGACTCGGTGTTGAGCACTTTGCCCTTGAGCGGCAGGACTGCTTGCGTCTTGCTGTCGCGCCCCATCGCAGCGGTGCCGCCGGCCGAGAGACCTTCGACGATGAACAGCTCCGAGTCCTCCGGCTTGCCGCTGCGACAGTCGAGCAGCTTGCCGGGGAGATTCGTCTTGCGACCGCCGGGGGTCTTGCGACGAATCTCCGTCGCCGCCTCGCGACTGGCTTGCCGAGCACGCGCGGCGAGCACGATGCGACCGACGACCGCATCGGCGATCGACGGGTTGTTGCTCAGCCAGGTTTCGACGCCGGGACGCACTAACCCTTCGACCGCGCTGGTCATCTCCGGGTTGTTGAGCTTGTCCTTCGTCTGACCTTGGAACATCGGTTCGGACAGAAAGAGCGAGACAATCGCGACGAGTCCCTCGCGGATATCTTCGGCGGTCAGCGCGATCCCTTTGATCTTGATGTCGTGCATCTCCATGTAGTTCTTGACCGCTTTGACGATGCCCGATCGAAAGCCCGCCTCGTGCGTGCCGCCGGCATGAGTGCGGATGCCGTTGACGTAGCTCATCACTCGCTCGTCGGTCGATTCGGTCCAGGCGAACGCCAACTGCAATTTGTGGTTGCCCAGCTCCTTGTCGATCGTGAAGAGCTGCTCGTGAACCTGTTTGCGTTGGTCGTCCTTCACCACTTTTTGCAGATAGGCGGTGATCCCTTCCGGATGAAAGTATTCGTGCTGTTCTTTCTTGGGTTCGTCCTGAAAGACGATCCGCAGTCCGCCGTGAACGAACGAAATGTCTTCGAGATGCTGCTTGATGAGATCTGAGTTGAAGTGCGTGCTGCGAAAAATTTGGTCGTCGGGGCGGAAGAAGATGGTGGTCCCTCGCCCGCGAAATGGCCGGATCTTTTCGACCGGCCCCTGAGGCTTCCCGCGACGATAGGTCTGCTGGTACTCGTGACCGTCGCGATGCACGGTCGCGATCATCTCTTTCGAGAGCGCGTTGACGACCGACGAACCGACACCGTGCAAGCCGCCCGATCGCGCATAATTCTTGTTCGAGAATTTGCCTCCGGCGTGCAGGATCGTCAGCACAACTTCCAGCGTGGAGGTCTTCGTCTTGGAGTGCTTTTCGACCGGGATGCCTCGGCCGTTGTCCTGCACCGACATCGAGCAGCCGTCCTTGTGCAACGTCACGTCGATGCGATCGCATTCGCCGGCGAGATGCTCATCGACCGAGTTATCGATGATCTCCCAAATCAGATGATGCAGTCCCCGCGCATCGACACCGCCGATGTACATGGCCGGCCGCCGACGCACCGCCTCCAAGCCTTCGAGGATTTCGATGTCGTCGCTGCCGTAGTTGGATTTCTGCTCCGCCATGAGTCTTCTCGATCCGTCGTTGGGAAGGTGTCGCTCGCCGTGAGGCAAAAACTCAGTAACCCGAAGCGTCAGCGAGGGAGAGCGTTCCAGGACGCGACATATCCCGGATTCCGAATACTGTGGAGCGTTTGCCCTCGCTGACGCTTCGGGTTACTTATCTGTTGCCGTTCGTCTTTGAGCGTGCGAAGAATTGCGAACGTCTGCCATCGCGGCAAGCGACGTTCGGGATTTATTGTCCGCCAACATGCCGACGAAATTCCGAAGTGCCTGACCCCTGATTGCATTATTGCCCCCCCAGCAGCAGCGACTGCGGGTAGCCTCGGCCGAGTTCGGTCAGGTCTTTGAGGAACAGGATGACCGGCGGCTTCTTGGATTGCGTGGTGTCGATCACCGCTTCCAGCCGCGTGAACGGGCCGGATTCGTCGAAATAGCCGATCGAGTTGACTCGATAAATTCCCCCGCGAGCGGTCAGGAACGGATCGAGTTGCTGCATGGTCGGCAGATCGACGAGGTTCTCGATCACCAGCCAACCGGCCGTCGCGCGCGAGCCGGTCGTATCGACCAGCGGTGCGTTGTCGGCTCCTTGACGTTTGCCGAGGATCGCTTGAGCCACCGTTTCGGTCATGCCAGGAACTGTCAGCAGCGTTTCGTAGCGAGCTTGATTGATGTTGATGCGGCCGTCGATGAATTCGTCGGTGTTGGTGGTCAGCGCTTCGAGCAGCGCGGGGAGGTAGCTCGTCATGTTGTTGCCGTCCAAAGTCCACGGGCTTTGCAACGTCGTCACCGAGCCATTGACGGTGGCCTGCGCGGTAGCCCCGATCAATTCGTACAACGAGGTCAACTGCTTGCCGGCCCCTTTCGACAAGTCCATGCCTCCGCGAGTCACCGCCCCGTTGCCGCCGCCGATCAAGCCCCCCAGCGTGGTCGCCGCCTGTTGCAGTTGCGAGTACTGCTGATTGAGATTCGCCGTCGTCGCATTGCCCGCCCCGCTGGACGGATTGTTGCCCGAACCGCTTGAAGGATTGCCGCCGCTGCCTCCCGATGTGCCCGCAAGCTGATTGACGCTCGCCACCGCTTGGCCGGAGACGCGGTACGCAATCACGAATTGAGCGACCGTCGCGTCGAACTCTTGTTCGAGCTTGTCGTACAAGTCGGCGAGATTGTTGTCGTTCACGTTGATCCGATTGGTCCCATCCAAACGGGTATTCTTCTCGCGACCGTAAACGGTGAGGTACGCCGACCAGCCGAGCTGCAAGGCTCCATCTTCATTGTCGGGAGGCCAACTCGCATTGCCGTCGTTCTCGTTCGGGTCGAGCAGTCCGTTGCGATTGAAGTCCTCGCCATACAGATATTCTGGAGTCACGCCGCGCACCAGCAGCAGCTCATCGAGCGATTCCAACGGACTGTTCTTGGCGGGATAGGCCGGAGACTGCGAATTGTAGAACTCGGATTCGCAACCGTTCGTGCGCGGCGTGTCGTCCTCGTCGATGAAGTCGAGGATCGCATCGGCCAGTTCGTAGGTCATGCCGGGGATCATCAACAACCGGCTGGCCGGATCGGACGCGGAGACCGTTCCGGTGGTGCTGCTCGATGTGGATGAACCTATGGATGATCCGGTCGATGAAGTCGAACCGGACGTGGAACCGGTCGAGCCGGAACTCGTCGTCGTCGAACCGCTGGCACCCGAACCGCTGCCCGTGGATGTGCCGGGTGACGTGCCCGTCGATGGATTCGTTGTCGAGCCGTTGCCGCTCGTGGAAGTGGAAGAGCGGGCTTGTGCCTTCCGCTCGTCCGTGACCAGCGCGTTGAGGTTCAGTTTGGAGGACTCGTCGATCAATCCGAATCGAATCGTGGTACAGGTCAGGTCGCTTTCGTTGGGAGCGACCAAGCTGAACCTGGCTCGCCCGCGCGGGCTGTCGGCTTCTTTGATCGTCCAGGTGAAATTTTGCGGGTCGTGAAGAATCTCTTCGTAGGCTCCCTCTTCCAGGGGAAGAGCGAGCACCGCCGTTGCCAACTCGACACCGGAATCCGCCGCCGCGCGGGCTTGAGCCTCACGCCCGAAAACCGCGGTCGCATGGCTTTCCGAAACCATCAATTCCGAAAACGAATACGCCCCCAACGCCAGCAGCGCGATCACCACCAACACGACCAACAACACGCTGCCACGCCGAGTTGACGATGGCGAATGAACGGTGTGACGCATGGCAAGGTTCCTGTTGTAATTCGTGACTCCACGTCCCGCGCACACCCTTTGAAGTTGCGCGATTTGAACTCGGCTCCGCACCGTTGTGTCGATTTCTCAGCTTGTCTTCATTCCTTTGACCAGATTCCTTTGATTCAAGAGGCGAACCTGTGACGAAGGAGTCGAATCAAAGGAATCTGGTCAAAGGAATGAGATGAATGAATTCGGTTCTTTGACTTGGTGTCGTGGTTGAATTTGTCCGAAAGAGCGCAGCAAAACTGACGCTTCGGCTCACTCCACTTTAATCACTTCGATCTTCAGTTTGCCGAGCGCTTGATACACCGGCAAAAACGTGGCGACGGGCAACGGGGCGTCTTCATCAAAAGCCGAGTCGGCCATCTTGAGATGTGCGGGGCCGATGCCCCCTTTGCCCATCGTTCCGTCGAGCGAAATCCATTCGCCGGCGAGAAACGCTTCGGTCCACATGTGCCCGCCGAACGAGTTCAGCGATTCGACATAGACCAAACCGGTGGCGATGCGCGACGGGACTTTCTTGACTCGTAGCAGCGCGGCCAGCAGCACGGCGTGTTCGGTGCAGTCCCCTTCCAACCGCTGGGCCACTTCGGCCGCGGAGGCCATTGCGGTCGAGAAATTCTTCTTCGCGACTTTGTCCCGAACGTATTTCTCAAGCCGAGTGGCGAGGCGGCTGGGATCGGTCTCTCCTCCGGCAGCCCGTTCGGCATGTTCGACAACCGCCGGATCTCGTGTCTGCAAGAATCGAGTGGGGGCCAGATACTTATCTTCAGTGCGAACCGGCCGCGAATTGACCGGCGGAATGGGATTCACCGTCACGGTCAATTCGATGGCGGGATCGGACTTGTCCTTGTCGGGCAGACGCTTGATCTGCTGCGTCGCCCCCGCGACGAAGAGGCGTTCGGGAGATTCCTCTTTCATCGAGAGGCGATACACGATCCGCTTCTTACGGTGTGCATCAAAGATCGGCGGATCGATTCGGACTAACGTGTTGACCGCCAGATCGAGTTCGGCCCCAGCGATCGCCTGCAGCGCGACATCGCGTGGGACGTCGTAGGACCGAGCGGCTAAGCCCAGCATGTCCGCTTCGATCACCTTCGTTCGCCAGGCGGCATCCACGAACTGCTTCCACTTGTTCTCCGGGATCGCCGAGAACGTGACTTGAACGCGGAGCAACGAGACCTCTTTCCCATCGAGCAACTTGGTCGGCCGCTGGCCATCCGCCGCAAAATGGATTTGCGAGAACTTGCCGTACTCCGGCAGATAAACCTTGAACGCTTGCGACTCGCCCGCTTTGAGCGGCTTTTCTCGCAACCGGCGTTCGGGATACGCGGGGGACTTGGTCTCCGCTTCCCAAGCGGCGCGGTGTTTCACGGCGCGACCGGCCAAGGTCGATGTCAGTTCGAGTTCCGTTCCGTTGACCACTCCGGTCGTCAGCGTGGTTTGGTTCGGCGGATTCTTCATCTCGAACGAGAAGCGGAGCAGGTCGCCCGACTCGGTCTCTTCGGTTCGCAACGACGTGGAGATGTCGAGCTTCTGACCGAAACGCGGAAGCGAGAAAAACAGATTGTTGTCGGTGATGATGACCTTGCGCTTGTCACGCAGTTCGCCCCGCTCGCGAACGTACTGATAGCCGACACGCTTATTGTCGATGTAGACGACTTGCCAAGACTCGGTGAACTGTTCGTCAGCCGCGGCGACTTTGGAGGTCTGAGCCTCTCCCACGGCAGCCGAGAACAACGGCCAGACGCAGAGAATGCTCCAACCACCGAATTTTCGTAGCAACGCAGTCCGCATTTGTTGTCCTTTTCATTGGCTCTCGATCCCACTGCACTTTAGGCGATTTTCATTGGCAATGTGCAGCGGGGGATGAGTGATTCCGCGAGGGCGAGGTATTTTGGGGTTTCGGGGGTTGCGGGTCGAGTCGCTGGAAATTCGGCACGCAGGATTTGCAGGGCCATTGTGCGACGGCGATCGGCGTGAGACCGGCGGCGGTTCGAGAAACGGACGCGCCGCGTAAGCCCCATCGACGACGAACCACACGACTCGCTCCCACTTCCACGACCGCAGCAGCACCATGAGCCACGACACCAACTGCCCCGCGAGCTAATGCTTCGTCGCGAATGCCCAGCCCCGTTTCTCGTCGAGCAGTGGCAGATCGACTTCGCGAACAGAGATCAACCGAACTGGCCGAAATCTTCCCCGGTCACGTTGCCGCCGCATGGCTCGGTCACACGGAAGAGATTGCCGACGCCCACTACCGCCAAGTTCTGCCGTCTCACTTTGAAAAGGCGACTCAGAATCTGATGCAGTCAGGAACGAAAATGAGCGAATGGACAGGAAGGCCGGTCAGCCGCCCGTTGTCAGAAAACGAAAAAGCCCCGGAGTGTCCGGGGCTTTCCGCTCCTTGCCGTATGGTGCAAGGAATGCCAATTGGAGGCGGGGGGAGACGAGTTCCCCAACCAACCATTGAGCAACAGTAACTCCAAAAGTCCTTGCTAACCGTAGAGCGTCAATGTTGAATCTTGGAGAGTCCCCAGGGACGCCGTAAATTGGTAGCTTCTTCCGCCAACCGCGTTGAACTTGAAGTAGTCGTTGTCTCCCACCACTTCCAAGTTGCCCGCTGTCGTCGAAGGGACGGAGATCAGCGTCGCCGTTGACGGCGTGTTGCCGTGGTCATCGGAGGGCGGGGGAGGGGGGGGGCGTATCGATCGTGTAGGACAGCGAATTGAATTCCACCGAAGATACGCCGGTTCCCGTCGCGAACACATATTTGATGTCGGCATTGTTGCGATGTAAGGATTCAACCCACGTTCTCGAAGTGGGAATCGTGATAGAACGATCCAAGATTCGATTTTGGGCAGAATCAAAATAGCTGACCCCCACCCTGTCCCCAGACCGTCCCCTGATGACCAGTGAAAATCGCTGACCCCCGTGTCAAAGGTCGCTCGCAAGGAAGACGTTGGATTCATCCATGGCCGGGCAGTTTGACCACCAGCACCCGAATTCGGTGAAAACACCGATACGCTCTGCTGAGTGGAAGAGACGGCGCTGTAAACTGGCCCATTCAGACTGGACGCAGCGAATCCAGTCGCATTATCGAGACGGAGATGCGGGAAGGCGTCGCTGATGTCTTGATTCGGAAAGCTCGCCGGAGTCGCCGTGAATGTCGTCTGCAAAAGACGAAGTTCCATGACCTCCGCGGATTGTGCCAAGACGCTTGGACGAGCCGAACGTCGTTGGCTGCCTTTGAGCATGCAGGCCAAGAGCGAACGCGTGTGTCGGCGGATCGAAAGTGGGCTTAACAAGTACATGGCATTCCTCGCTTGCCGCTCTTCAGGCGGGTGTGACTCGAATGAGTCCCATTGGCCGGACGATCCGGCGAAAACTGTGTGCGTAGGCTCATTCGAGAGTAGAAGCGGCATTGCGGTTCGACCCGCGCGCCGATTTTCTGAATTTTCAAAAAAAGCACGGAGATGCCGACCAGAACCTCGCCGACGTCCAGGATGGCGTGGGCAAACGCCAACAATCTCGCACCGGAACGAGATCGTGGGAGGCCTGTGATCCAGGCGGTATCCCACGATGTTGCGGCGCGGATGAAGACAACCACTCCTGATGAAGCTGGCAAAAGTCACCTGTGTTGCCAGTCAACAACTCACGATCAGCGATCTCTTCCGGAGTCAGCCCCAGCCGAGACCACCGCACAACTCGCGGGCGCACGACGCACATGGCATCCGAGCCGGAAGAATCCGCACAACACGGCCGAGCGGCGTCTTTGGGCGAATGGCAGAATGTTTCCGACCGTAGCCGCGTTCGCCAGACCTTGAGTGATCCGCACTTTGGGCTTGAGGCATCAGATGCCGAGAATTTGGTGACGAAGCGGTCATGGGTGGTGGGACCGTTTCCTGTGGCGCACGCGGCTCGCGTGCGTC
>JBJXEX010000240.1:0-9605 GCA_046156195.1 Planctomycetaceae bacterium
AATTTCGGAATTGGCCTCGGCCAATTCCGAAATTCCGAAGTGCCTGACCCCTGAAACACTCACTCACAAGGAACTCCTCATGCGTCTGTGTCGAATTGAACTGAATCAATCTTCTCAGCTTGGCTTCTATGAAGACTCGACGGTGATCCCGTTGGCCTCCGCCGCATCGAAACTGCAAGTGGCCTGCCCAACCGAGAACAGTTTGCTCGCGGTCTTGCCGGGCGGTGCTCAACGATCCGCCGTGCAGAGCATTCAACAACAGCTCAGCCAATTGTCTGTCAGCGAACTCGCCGCGCTGCAAGTTCCCGCCGACTCGATCAAGTTGCTTGTGCCAATCCCCGCGCCCTCGAAGCTGCTGCTGTTGGCAGGCAACTACTCCAAGCACATCGAAGAGGGTGGCGGCAAAGCGACCGAACGGGCGCAGACCTTTCCGTATGTCTTCATGAAGCCGCCGCTCACCACGTTGACTCACCCCGGCGATCCGGTGCGCATCCCGGAGGTCTCGCCGAATCACATCGACTGGGAATTGGAACTCGGCGTGATCATCGGCCGCACGGCGAAGAACGTGAAAGAGGCCGACGCGCTCAGCTACGTCGCCGGATACACGGTCGTGAACGACATCTCCGACCGCAAATTCCGTCCGAACCCCGGCCGCACGCAGCGCGAGAAAGACGGCTTCTTCGATTGGCTGCACGGCAAGTGGCACGACACGTTCTGCCCAATGGGACCGTGCGTGTTGCCGGCCGATGAACTCGCCGATCCGCAGACGCTGCACATGACGCTGAAGGTCAACGGCCACATCGAACAAGACGGCTCGACATCCGAGATGGTCTTCCCGGTGGCGGCGATCATCGAGTTCATCTCATCGTTCGTGACACTCGTGCCCGGAGACATCATCTCGACAGGCACCACGTCGGGTGTTGGCCACGCGAAGGGAAAATTCTTGAAAGCGGGCGACGTGATGGAAGCCTCGATCGAACAGATCGGCACGCTGCGAAGTCCAGTCGCTTGAACTGGCTTTGCTGAGCGGCACGGCGCTAGCCGCCGGTGAAAGCGGGCGAAATCCGCGAATCACCGGCGGCTAGCGCCGGGCCGCTCAGCCGTCGATTCGCGACGTGAACTGCGCCGCGATGTCGAACCCGACCAATTCATTCCACGCCGACATCAATCGCCGACAAACCGCCCCCGGCTGTCCGTCGCCAATCGTCACGCCGTTGATCTTCGTCACCGGACACAAGCAATACGGAGTGCTCGCCAGAAACGCTTCGTCGGCGTTCATCACCGAAAAGACTTGAATGTCCCGCTCGACGAACGGGATGCCGAGCTTCTCGGCCAGGTCAATGACCGTCGCCCGGCTGATCCCCGGCAGCGTGTTGCGCTGCGTCGGCGAGACGATCGTCCCGTTCTCGACGATCAGGAAATTCGCGCCGCTGGTTTCGGTCACGTTGCCGTCGAGGTCCAGCAACAGCGCGAGCGCCTGCGGATCGGCCAGCCGTGCCTCTTGATCGGCGAGGTAGTAGTGCATGCGGCTGCGATACTTCATCTTTGGGTCGTAGCACTGCGGCGGGACATGCCGAATGCTCGGCGTGACGACGTGAGCACCACTCTTCACTCGCTCGGCCCACAGAGCGAACGGCAGCGGAAACGTATGGATGCAAACCGTCGGCCCGGTTCGCACCGGTGTCCCCGGCACGGCGACATACAAGCCGTACTCACCCGCCGTGACGAAGTGAATCAATCCCAGTTCATCATCGGCTGGGATGAGCTTGGTGTTATTCGCCAGCAACTCACACGACGTCGTGACGAGTTGTTCTTGAGTCAGGCCGATGTCGAGCCGCACATACTTCAGCGACCGAAACAACCGCGCGACATGCTCCTCCAGGCGAAACGGCTGATGCCGAAACGTGCGAGTCATCTCGGTCACGGTTGCTCCGAGCACAACACCAGCATCATAGATTTTGAGGCTCGCCTGCGAGGCGGGGATCAATTGGCCGTTGAGTGAAACGAGTGGTTCGGTCATGGGGATTCCGGGAAGCGGTCCAGCCAGCAGCAGATTTCAAATGGCAGATTTCAAATGGCAGATTCCAACGAGGCTGCGCCTCAGACCGACAAACAAAGGGAACGCTAATTAACGCTAATCAACACTCATGACTCAAAGACTGAGATTGATTAGCGAAGATAAGTGTCGATTAGCGTTCCCCAATTGTGTTCCTAAAAATGTGACTCAACTGCAACAACTTTCGAAATCGAAGGAGTCCAACGAGGCGGATTTCAAATCTGCCATCTGCCGTCTGCCATCTGCCGTTATCGACTCGCCGCCGTCGTGCGTGTGTGAAACAGCCGCAGCAATTTCAGATAACTTTGATCGCGCTGCGAGCGAACTTGATCGGCGACTGCGGGAGGATACTCGTAGAAGCCGCGGCCATTCTTGAAGCCGTGATGTCCCGCGTCCACGATCGCCTGCACCACCGGCGGGACTTCGGTGCCGGAGGCAATGTGCGGCGCGAGATTGCGGAACACGGCCGTTTGAATGTCGAGTCCGCCGAAATCGTGAATTCGCAGCGGGCCGAGCGCGGCCAATCGAAAGCCCATGCTCCCTTGAATCGCCGCGTCGATGTCCTCGACCGAGGCGACGCCGCGATCGAGCAAGTCCCAAACCTCACGCATCACGGCGATCTGCACACGGTTGACCAGGAAGCCGGGCAGCTCTTGGTTGATCCGAATCGCCAGCTTGCCGGAACGTCGCAGCAGTTCGAGTGTCGCTTGAATCGTGACCTCGTTCGTTCGCGGACTGCCGACCACTTCAACGGTCGGCACGATGTGCGGCGGGTTGAACCAATGCGTGACGAGTGCTCGTTCTTGTCGCCTCAGCCGCGCGCCGGATTGCGAGATCGGAAACGTGGACGAGTTGCTGGCGAGAATCGCGTCGTCGCTCACTTCGCGTTCGATCCGCTCGAACAGTTCTTGCTTGGCGGCCAAGTCCTCACGCACCGCTTCGGTCACGAACTCCGCACCGCGAACGGCCTCGGCTTCGGTGCGGCAGACTCGCAGACGCTTCAGGACCGAGTCGATTTGGTCGGACTCGAACAACTCCGCTTCCACGAAGTCGCGAAGGTTCTGCCGGACTCGATCGTGCAGCGAGTCTCCCGCCGCCGTGATTTCATCGAAGCCCGTGACTTCGCAACCGGCCATCGCGAATGTCTGCGCGATGCCATGTCCCATTGTGCCGAGACCAAGCACGGCGACTCGTTGAAGAGCTTTCATGGATGTTTCCTAACACGGCAGTGCCGCGACTCAAACGATCAAGGCGAGCGGCAGGACTTAAGTAACCCGAAGCGTAAGCGAGGGCGAGCGCTACAGGACGCGACAAATCCCGGACTCCGAATGCTGTGGAGCGCTCGCCCTCGCTTACGCTTCGGGTTACTTATCTCTTGCCGTTCGACGTTACAGAATTCCGGCACCGCGGACGTCGATGCCTTTCAGAGCCATCTTCAGCTCTTCGATGTTGGGCGAGATCTCGAAGGCGTCGGCGCGGCTGATCAATTCGCGGTCGATGAAGTGCTTCAGCGAGTCGTTGAACAACTGCATGCCATCATCCTTGCCGATGCGGATCGCGGCGGCCAGTTTGTTGTCTTGCTCTTCCAAGACCAGCTTGCGGACGACGCTGTTGAAGAGCATCAGCTCGATGATCGGCACGCGGCTGGGCTTATCGACGACGGTCTTGATGAGCTTCTGAGCGACAATCGCCTTCATGTTGAACGCCATTGCTCCGCGCAGAGCCTTGTGCATGTCCTGCGGAAAGAGATCCAGAATACGACCGATGCACGACGGGGCGTTCGAGGCGTGGATCGTGCCGTAGACCAAGTGGCCGGTTTCGGCGGCGTGGATCGCGGTGCCGAACGATTCCTGATCGCGCATTTCGCCCACCAGCATGATGTCCGGGTCTTGCCGCACGGCGTGCTTCATGGCGATGTGAAAATCCTTCACGTCCATGCCGACCTCACGCTGGTTGATCAGCGCTTTGTCCGCCGTGTAGACGAATTCAATGGGGTCTTCGATCGTCAGGATGTGGACGCTCTTGCGATGATTGATCAAATCCAGCATCGAGGCGATCGTCGTGGACTTGCCGGAGCCGGTGACTCCGGCGAGCAGTACCATGCCTTGATCGTATTCGGTCAGCCATTCCATCGACGGCGGCAGGTACAAGCCCTCGAAGTTGGGGATCGAGCGTTCGACTTTTCGGCTGACCATGCCGGGGATACCCATCTGCGTGAAGAGGTTCACGCGGAACCGCCATTTGTCCCCGTCCACATCCACGACATGCGAAAAGTCGGAGCCTCCCTCATCCCAGAAGATGTTGGTGAGCCGCTCGTCCATCATGGGCATCAGCAGGGCTTCCATTTTCTCTTTGGTGATCGGCTCCATGTCCAACGGCACCAGCGTGCCTTTGATGCGGAAGATCGGCGGCCGGCCGACCTGCATGTGCAAGTCCGAGCCTTTGTGCTTGACCATCGCTCGGAAGATCTTGTCGACCTCCAGGCTTTTGGTGGCACCGAACTCGCGTTTGACGATGGGCTTACCCTGCGAAGGAGCGGCGGGAGCGGCATGACCAGACATGGCGAAGACCTCACGAAAGGAAGAGAACGAGCCGCTCGAATCGCGGCGAAAAAGCGGGCGAGTTGTAATCGACCCTTTTGACCGATGCCAAACAGGGCGCACGACGCCCATGCGTCGGTTTTCTCAGATCGCCTTCATTCCTTTGACCAGATTCCTTTGATCTCCAGGCCAATCCTCTGTCTGAAAGAATTGAATCCAAGGAATCTGGTCAAAGGAATGAAGACGACCACAGAGAACGATGATCTGCCTTGAGGCAGACGGGATGAAGGCCAATAATGCCACGCATCCAACGCGGCCGATAGGAACCTGGCTGACAACGGACTTCCCAACCTGCCTCGCGGCGAACTTCCTGGTTCGTCCCTCACTGCCCACCCTCTGCGGAGTGCAATCATGCTGACGATTGATGCTGGCTCGTCCCCGAATCCGTATTGCGATGGTCTGACTCGTCGCAGTTTCGTGCAACTGGGAGTCGCCGGCATGGCGAGCGTCGGACTGGCCGATGTGATGCGTGCGAAGGCAATGTCTGCGGAATCACACAGTAAGAAGGACACGTCCGCGATTCTAATCTGGCTCGATGGAGGCCCGAGCCATTTGGACCTGTACGATTTGAAACCGGATGCACCGTCAGAAGTGCGTGGTCTCTGGCGGCCGATTCCGACGAATGTGCCGGGGATCGAAGTCACCGAGTTGTTTCCCAAGCAGGCGAAAGTCGCCGACAAGTTTTCGATCGTCCGATCGCTGCACCACGACACCGGCGACCACTTCGCTGGCGGGCATCGGATGCTGACAACTAAGGACATGAACGTCAGCGGCGCTCAGAACTCTGGCAAGTTTCCCGGTCTGGGTTCGATCATCGCTCGCGAGCGTGGCGCGCGGCATCCGTCGATGCCCAGCTATGTCGCCGTCCCGTATGCCGCCAGCATCGGACTTGTCCCCGGCTACTTCGGCGGCAATTTTCTCGGAGTGCAGTACGACCCGTTCCAACCGGGGGGCGATCCGAATCAAGCGAATTACAAAGTCCAAAACCTCAGCCTCGCGCCGGGCATGAACATCGACCGTCTGGAAAGCCGCCGCGAGCTAAATCGAGTGCTCGATCAAATCCCGCGCACGGCTGAGCGTCACGGTTTATTCACGGCGATGGATCGCTTCGATCAAGATGCCTTCGAGTTCGTCTCTGGAGCGCGTGCTCGGAAGGCGTTCGACATCGGCTTGGAAGACCCGCGGCTGCGCGATCGTTACGGCCGGCAGAATTGGGGACAGAGCACATTGCTGGCGCGGCGACTCGTCGAGGCCGGTTCGACGTTCGTGACGGTTCACTTCGGCGGCTGGGATCATCACTGGAACCTGAAAGAGGGGATGGACAACTATCTGCCGATGGTCGATTCGGCGGTGTCATCGCTGCTGACCGATCTGGAAGAGCGCGGGATGCTCGACACGACGCTCGTCATTTTGTGTGGTGAGTTCAGCCGCACTCCGAAGATGAACGACGGCGGCAACGGCGGGCCAGCCGGCAGCATGGGGACGCCCGGCCGCGATCACTGGGGCAACTCAATGTTTTGCCTGCTCGCGGGAGGCGGCATTAAGAACGGTCAGATCGTCGGCTCGACTGACAAGAACGGCTATCGCCCGGCGACTCGTCCTGTTGAGCCGACGCACATTCACGCGACGATCTACGATTGCCTCGGCATCGACCCGCATCTCTCGGTGATCGATCACGCGGGCCGGCCGAACCCGGTGCTCGAAGATCCCACGCCGATTCACGAGCTGTTGGCGTAAGGCGCTGGAGACGAGAAACGAGAATCAGGCGAGCGGGGCGGCATCAGCCCCGCTCGCCTGCGCGTTTTCACCACGCGATGACTTCAATGCGGCTGCCCGGCTCGTAGGTTCGATCGCCGATGGGGAACAGCGCCATCGCATTCGCCGAGACGGTCGCTCGCAAATCGCTTGAGCCAACCCACGGGATCGCTGTGACCGACGGGCCATCCGCCCGCCACTCCAGTCGAGCGGGTTGATAGGTTGGCCGCTCCCCTTTCGTCGTGTGCGGTTGCGTGAGACAAGCCCCCACGGCCGTTGGCTCGGCCGTTGAAAACCCCATGAGCTGACGCAACGCAATTCGGACGAAGAGTTCAAAGCAGACCAAGCTGCTGACAGGATTGCCGGGAAGTCCGAAGACCAGCGTGCGTGACTTCGGTGATGTGTCGTGTACTCCGAACCACACCGGCTTACCCGGCTTGACGTTGACCTTGTGAAAGACTTGTCGGACTCCGGCCGCAGCCAGTTCGGAGGGAACGAGATCTTTGTCGCCCATCGAGACTCCGCCCGACAAGACCAGGAGATCGGCCTGCAATCCCAACTCGATCCGCTCGCGCAGGTGAGACCGTTCATCGCGAGCGATTCCCAGCGGGATCGGATCCGCCCCCGCGCGGCGAATCTGCGCACAGAGCATGGCTTCGTTCGAGTTCCGAATCTGTCCCGGTCCCGGCGTCTGAGCGATCGGGACGAGTTCATCGCCCGTCGCAAGCACGGCGACTCGCGGTCGTCGCCGCGCGAGCACGAGTGCGCGGCCCCACTCGGCGAGTGCTCCCAATTCTTGCGGTCGCAACTCTGAGCCTGCGGCGACGACCAAGTCACCCCGTTTCGTCGAAGCTCCCTGCCGCAAGATGTTCGTCCCCGGTTTCCAACTCGCGACCTTGATCGGCACCGACACGAGCGTCTGCTCCAGCAGAGTTGCCGACGATGCGAGTCCCGGAGCGGACTCGCCGACGGCGGCGGCGGTTGATGACACCGTGTGTTCCACCGGCACGACGACCTCCGCTCCGACCGGCAGCGGCGCGCCGGTCATGATCTGAATCGCCGCCCGTTGATCGAGCACTCGCTTCGGCATCTGACCGGCCGAAACAATCTCGATGACCGGAAGCGGCTGAGAACGTAACGAGCCGCGCCCGTCAGCAAGCGGTAACACGTCCTTGAAAACACCGCTTCCTGACGGACGCGGCTCCAATGAATCCAATGTCACACAGTCGGCCAGTCGGATTGCGAAGCCATCGACGAGCGATTTGTCGAACGGCGGCGAATCGGTATCGGCATGAATGTTTTCGGCCAACACGAGTCCGAGTGCGTCCGACAGTGGGAACGCTTGCGGCTCAAAGGGGGAGGCTTCACGCAGCACGGAGGCGACGGCTTCAGAAACTTCGATCATCTTAAGGAACACTTTGGGTGGAAGGTGAGGAAGGAGCTTCGGCGAGACAGCCCGCCGCGCCACTGAACGACATCAAAACAAAAGAAGAGATCCACGCCAATTCGACCGCACTCCAGACGGGTAAGAGCGCATCCGCTCCGGGCGGGAAGTGACAAAGGATCGCCGCGGACACGGCACTGATGCCCGCGCTCAGCGAGACCAACAGCGGGCGTTCGGCGAATGCCTCGCGCAGAAACGGTGCCAACACGAACACCCCATTCATCGCCGTGACCACCGTCAGTAACACCGCCCACAAGAGCATTCGCGGTTCGAAGCCGCCTAAGAGAAACGTCGCCCAACACCCGAACGCGACAAACGGGGACGCCAGAAACGCCCACGCTCCCGGAAACAGATAACCCAATTCACCCGGAAACACCGGCAGCAACCAGGCCAGTGCGAAGCACACCAGCGACAATCGGAACGACCAGAGTGAAAGTCCGCGAAAACTCATGAGCGATCTCGCTTCGTAGCCACGCTCGCCAGATTGGTCAGTCCCCACGCGATTGGCACCCACACGCCGAGCGGAAAAAGTTCGACACCGGCATGAGTCGCGCTCGCCGCCGCGAATCCCACGAGCACGCTCAGCAGCAACAGGCCCTGTGAGATCCACCATGAAGTGCGGTCACGACTACTCAAGCCGCCGGCGATTCCCAAAACGAACAACACGGCCGCGAAGTCCCACAGCGGTCGCCAGGTTGCCAACTCAGCCTGCATGATCGGCCTCCGTCTCGATGAGCTGGGGATGTGATTTGTGCCACGCGGCCACCGCGACGACGAGCAACAAGAGGCCCAGCCCCAGCGCGACGTGCTGCTCGCGCGAGGCCGATTGCGACACATGGTCGCTGGAGTCGGCGGCACCTGACTTGGCAGTCCAGCCGGTGCGTTCCCAGGCATCTCGGAGCGCGGTGGGTCGCGGCCAGGCGGAGTATCGCGCGCTGCGTGTCTGACGCTGAGTTTCGTTTTCGGCGACATGCTGCCAAGTACTCAGCAGCAGCAACAGCAACGCCGCGGAGACCATGCACGCCAGCACCGGTTCGCGAGGCTGTGAGACCAACTCTTGTTGCAGATGCCCAACGCTCGACGCTCGCTGAGAAAGCCACATCGCCAGCGCGAGACCGCTTGTGGACAGCACCAGGACGAGCAATGCCCACCCCCACGCGGAGGCGACGCCCAGCGCGACGACCGCACAAGCCGCAGCGATCGACCAGTGTGCGACTCGATGAGTGCGTGCCCCACCGATCACCGCTTTCATGGCGGCGGCCAGCCCGATTCCACACATCGCGGTGAGCACGCCGCTGCGCCACAAATTGGGACGAGCCTCGGAGGGCAACGATGTGACCGACTCGATCCAGCGATACAGCAGCAGGCTCACCGCGATCCCCAGCCACAAGTGACCGAGAATGTTGAGTCGCCGCTCACGATCGGAGTGAACGGTCTCGCCGGCCGCCCAGCGCAGCAAACCGACCGCTACGACACCGCTCACGACGATGGCCGCGGAGATTCCATCGAACAACGGTTCGCCCATCGTCTGCGCCTCTGAATTTGTTTCGCCCCGATCCGAAGTCAGCGGCGGGTCTACAGCAGGCGGCGTGGAATCTCAACCCCGCCACTCGATGGACTTCGCTTAGAGGCTATCCGAAAAGGTTTTGAGGTTCTTATACCGCTGCGGTCGATGGAGTTGGGTTTTGTTTGCGTCTGTAGTTGAACGTCACCGGTGGATCGGCAGGTGCGAGACGTTTGAGCATTAGGT